>NZ_OY762905.1:2380000-2702500 GCF_963666525.1 uncultured Cohaesibacter sp. | reverse complement strand
GAAAGACGAGCGGGCTCATTGCCTTCCCAGTCCTTCTGCGGAGCAAGGCGAATGCGTGCCCCGTTGGCACCGCCGCGCATGTCCGATCCACGATAGGTGCGGGCGCTATCCCATGCGGTTGCGACCATGTCACCAACCGAGAGACCACTTGCAGCAATCTTTGCTTTTACAGCAGCAACGTCATAGTCGGCCTTGCCGACCGGAATCGGATCCTGCCAGATAAGGTCTTCCTCTGGCACCCATGGACCGATGTAGCGCGCCTTCGGCCCCATATCGCGGTGGGTCAGCTTGAACCATGCCCGTGCGAAGGTCTGGGAGAAATAGTCCGGGTCCTTGATGAAACGCTGACAGATCTCGTTGTAGGCAGGATCCATTTTCAGCGCCATGTCGGCGTCAGTCATGATTGGCGCGCAGCGAATGGACGGATCCTCCACGTCAGCGGGCATGTCTTCCGGTTTCATGTCGATGGGCATCCACTGCCAGGCGCCGGCCGGACTCTTTTTCAATTCCCATTCGTAGCCAAACAGATAGTTGAAATAGCCCATGTCCCACTTGGTCGGCTCATAGGTCCAGGCGCCTTCGATGCCGCTGACCACCGTGTCGCGTCCGATGCCGCGGCCTTTGGTGTTCATCCAACCCATGCCCTGATATTCAGGACCGGAAGCTTCCGGATCCGGGCTCAGGTTTTCAGCGCGACCATTGCCGTGGCACTTGCCAATGGTATGGCCACCCGCGGTCAGGGCGACGGTTTCTTCATCGTCCATGGCCATGCGGGCAAAGGTCTCGCGCATCTGGGCCGCGGTCTTCAGCGGATCGGGATTGCCGTTGACCCCTTCCGGGTTGACGTAGATGAGGCCCATCTGAACCGCTGCCAGCGGATTTTCCATGGTCTCCGGCTTTTCAACGTCACCATAGCGGCCATCGCTCGGTGCCAGCCATTCTTTTTCGGCGCCCCAATAGGTATCCTTTTCCGGATGCCAGATATCCTTGCGGCCAAAGCCAAAACCGAATGTTTTGAGACCGGCAACCTCATAGGCAATCGTGCCTGACAAGATGATAAGATCAGCCCAGGAGAGCTTGTTGCCATATTTCTTCTTGATCGGCCAAAGCAGACGGCGGCCCTTGTCAGTGTTGACGTTGTCCGGCCAGGAGTTGAGCGGCGCAAAACGCTGGTTGCCGGTACCACCGCCACCACGACCATCGGCCAGACGATAGGAACCTGCCGCGTGCCATGCGACACGGGCAAACATGCCAACATAGCTGCCCCAGTCGGCAGGCCACCAGTCCTGACTGTCATTCATCAGAGCGCGCAGATCCTGCTTGACTGCTTCATAGTCGAGCGACTTGACTTCTTCAGCGTAGTCGAAATCCTCACCGTAGGGGTTGGTCTTGGTGTCGTGCTGATGAAGAATGTCCAGGTTGAGAGCATTCGGCCACCAGTCCATGACGCCGGTTCCCATGGCGGTGTTGCTACCGTGCATGACAGGGCATTTTCCGGTCGATTTGGTTTCGTTATGGTCCATTTGGTCCTCCAAAAAATCAATCAAACGTTTCTTGCGCGCAAGACTGGCTTGCCGTTCCAATATTGACTGGCGGCCTTGTCTGAAGGTCAACCGAGCCTGTGCGCCATTTTAGCGCGTCTTTTTTCCTTATGCTACGTCTACCAAACTCTACTCATTAAAGGAAATTGCATTTTCTAAGGATTGTGATAAGAATTTCTAATGATAAACTTATCCATGAAGCAGTTGCGCTATTTCGATGCCCTCGCCCGACACAAGCATTTCGGGCGGGCAGCTGAAGATTGCGCGGTTACCCAGCCAGCCCTCTCCGTACAGATCAAGGAACTGGAAGCACTGATTGGTGCGCCGCTGGTCGAGCGCGGCCCGCGCCAGATCCATTTGACGGCGCTCGGCAGCGCATTTGCAGAACGCGCCCAGCAGATTTTGCAATCGGTGAGGGAATTGGAGGATCTGGCCCGCAGCACGCACGGGCCGCTGGGCGGGCAGTTCCGCTTCGGCATCATCCCCACGGTTGCCCCTTATGTCCTGTCCAACTTCATAAAGACAATGGGCTACCGCTTTGCCGGACTGGAGCTGCGCCCGAGAGAGGCCAAGACCCGGCGGCTGATTGCCGACCTTCTTGATGCGCGCCTTGATGCCGCCATTGTCGCCTTGCCCATTTCAGAGCCATCGCTCGAAGAAATACCTCTGTTCGAGGAAGAATTCGTGCTGCTGCGCCCCGAGGAGGATGCGCAAAGGCCGGTTCCCAATCCCGAGATGCTTCAGACGATGCGCCTGTTGTTGTTGGAAGAAGGTCATTGCTTCAGGGATCAGGCCATTTCCTATTGCAACAGCAATGCCGCCCTGCCGCGCAACCTGATGGAAGGCAGCTCGCTGACGACGCTGGTGCAGATGGTGGGAGCAGGTATCGGCGTCACGCTTATCCCGGAAATGGCCGTTCGGGTGGAGACCCGCTCGGCGCCGGTATCCATCGCGCATCTGCCCGCCCCGGCTCCGATACGGACCATCGGTATGGTCTGGCGCCGCAGCAATCCGTTGCGAAAGCAGTTCCTCGAGATTGCCGAGATCTTCAAGGCGACAGCCACCGGCAACAATGAAGCCAAGATCAATGATGAAAGGGAAGTGTCTGGCTGAAGGCGCCGGATTCGAGCGGCAGCAATTTTGAGACTCAGGACAGGTTTTCTCTGAACAGGACAATGGCATCGGCCATCGTAGCTTCCGCCCGCTCGGCATCGCCCTGACGGATCGCATCAACCAGCTGGCGATAGGTATCGATCGAGGCTTGTTGCATATTGCCCGTGGCCTCGATGCGCGCCCGGTCATGGCCAATCCGATAGACCGAGAAAAGGGCAGCCTGCACCATATCACCCAGCGATGACAGGAACCGGTTTCTGGAAAGATGCAGGATCGAGGTGTGAAACTCGATATTGGCAACGGCATAGGCGACATGATCGGTCGCCGCAGCCATTCGCCGGAACTGCTGGGTCAGTTGTTCGCAATCGGCAGGCGAGGCGCGCCTTGCCACCATCGCGGACGCCGCAGGTTCAAAGATTAGGCGAATTTCATGCAGCTCGTTGAGAAATGGGCCCGGCTTGCGCAGGGATGCGTGCCAACGCAGCACATCCGGGTCGAACATGCTCCAGTCCGAGGAGGGGCGCACGCGCGTCCCCACCTTGGCTTTTGACTGCAGCAGACCCTTGCCCACCAGAGTTTTCTTCGCTTCTCGGATGACCGTGCGGGATACGCCGAACATTTCTTCCAGATCGGGATCCAGAGGGATCATCGTCTGTTCTGCGTAGTCCCCCGAAACAATAGCCATTCCGAGCTGGTCAACGACCTTGGACGTATTGTTGAAGGCTTGTTGTGAGGTGCCTCCAGCGGACGTAAGGCTCATGATCGCATCGCGAATTCTGTTGCTGGTTTTCTTCTCGCCGTTGTCGCCCAAGCCAGTACCTTTTGAAGCATGATGAAGGTGAACAACAGGATGCCAATCACGATCTTGGTCCACCAGCTCGACAGGGTGCCATCAAAGACAATGTAGGTCTGGATCAGCCCCATGATAAGGATACCGAAGAATGTTCCAGCCACGAATCCCGTGCCACCGCTAAGCAATGTGCCGCCAATCACAACCGCAGCAATTGCGTCCAGTTCCACGCCGACTGTCGACAATGAATAGCCTGCTGATGTGTAAAGCGAATAGACGATTCCTGCAAGACCCGCCAGTCCGCCGGATGTCGCATAGATGAGGATTGTCGTGCGGGCGATGGGCACGCCCATCAGCTGAGCCGTCTGAACACCGCCGCCCAGGGCATAGACATTCTTGCCGAACTTCGTACGATGGAGCACCACCATGGCTGCGATGAAGACAAGAAGCATCACGCCGCCGATCAGTCTGAACCGTCCGCCACCGGGCGCTTTCCAATAGATCGACTGCAGCACATCATAGAATTCATGCGTGACGGGGACCGAATCCGTCGAGAGCACATAAGCGAGCCCACGCATGAGGAACATGCCGGCCAGCGTGACAATGAAGGCCGGCATCTCCAGATAGTGAACGATGGCCCCTTCCGCCGCGCCGAAAGCGATCGTGATGGTCAGCACCAGACCGAAGGCCACCAGCGGATGAATGGACGTGTCTCGCAGGATCACCGCAATGAACACACCGGTGAAGGCGATGACCGAACCGACCGAGAGGTCGATTCCGCCCGTCAGGATGACGAAGGTCATGCCGACGGCCGTGATGCCAAGAAAGGCGTTGTCTGTCAGAAGGTTCGCGACAACCCGGGTCGAGAACATGCTGGGAAACTCCCAGATACAGAGCAGATAGGCGAGGAAAAAGGTCGCCATGGTCAGGTAAAGCGGCAGCCTTGGCGATTTCATCATGACAGACTCTCCCTAGCGGTCTGATTGTTCTTGTGGGATTTCTCGGCGCTTTTCTCGGCTCGTTCCTCAGTGGGCGCATGCGGCGGTGTCGAGGCACGGAACAGGTAGATCGCGTGCTGTACCGTCGGCGACTGGATGAACAGGATGACGATAATCAGCAGCGCCTTGATCACCAGGTTGAATTCCGGAGGCATGCCGGACAGGAGAATGACGGAGTTGACCGACTGGATGATGAGCGCCCCGAGCAGCGAGGCGATAATCGAGAACCGCCCCCCGAGCAGCGAGTTGCCACCGATGACGACAGCGAGGATGGCGTCAAGTTCCATCCACAGCCCGGCGTTGTTGGCATCCGCCCCCTTGATGTCGGCGGCAACGACAACACCGGCCAGTGCAGCGCAGAAGCCGGTCACCAGATAGACCGCCACCAGCAGCACGCGCGAGTTGATGCCCGCCAGCCGTGAGGAGGTCTCATTGATGCCGATAGCCTCGATGAGCATGCCCAGAGCGGTACGGCGTACCACATAGGTCACCAGACAGCCCATGACGATCCAGATCCAGACCGGGGTCGGCACGCCAAGGATCGTGCCGGCACCCAGATGAATAAGGCCGGGATTGATGAAGGTCATGATCTTGCCTTCGGTGATCAGCTGGGCGATCCCGCGCCCGGCCACCATCAGAACAAGCGTGGCGACAATCGGCTGCACCCTGAAGATGGCAACCAGAATGCCGTTCCATGACCCGCAAGCAAGCCCGGCGGCGAGAGCGGCCAGTAGTGCGGGGACCCAGCCACCCCCTTCGGTAACCACGGTCGCGGCAACCGCACCGGCAATGGCCATGACCGCGCCAACCGAAAGATCAATGCCCTTGGTGGCGATGACCAGAGTCATGCCGGTGGCCAGCAGGGCGACCGGCGCGCCACGGTTCAGCACATCGATGATGTTGCCGAACAGACGGCCATTCTGGAATTCAATGGAGAAGAATCCCGGAAAGACGATAAAGTTCAGCAGAATGACGACTGCCAGAATCACCAGCTGCGGCGCAATGCGCCGGAGAGTATCGCTCATCATTGTTGCGCCCCTCCCTCCTCTGCGATGGATCTCACGATCGCACCAATGGAAATTTCATCGCCGCGCAATTCCTTGACCTGACGGCGATCGCGCAGAACCACGATGCGGCTCGAATAGGTGATCAGCTCTTCCAGCTCGGACGAGGCGACGATCAGCGCCATGCCCTGGGTCCGGAGGGTCTGGATCAGTTCGATGATCTCGGCATGGGCACCAACATCAATGCCGCGGGTCGGTTCATCCAGAATGAGAATGTCCGGCTCGGTTGCCAGCCAGCGCGCAAGCAACGCCTTCTGCTGATTGCCGCCCGAAAGCAGCCGGATCGGCATGTCAAGGCTGGCGAGACGGATATCGAGTTTCCTGACATAGTCTTCGGCGATCTTTTCTGCCTTGGCTCGGGTGATCGGACGCATCCAGCCGCGGCGGGCCTGCAGGGACAGGATGATATTCTCCCGCACCGAGAGGTCGCCGACGATGCCGTCCGTCTTGCGGTCTTCCGGGCAGAGTCCGAAGCCGAGATGGATGGCTGACCGGGGATTGTCGAGCTTGATCGGTTTGCCGTTGAGGCTGGCCGTACCCTGATCGGCGGGGGTCGAGCCGAAGATCACGCCCGCCGTTTCGCTGCGGCCCGAGCCCAGCAGCCCGGCAAGGCCAATCACCTCACCCTTGTGCAGAATCATGTCGAACGGTTCGATGGTGCCGCGACGGCCATAGCTCTTGAGTTCCAGAATGGTCTCGCCAATGACGGCCTTGCCACGTTCCTTCTTTGCTTCCTCAAGCTCGCGGCCCAGCATCATGGTGACGATTTCGGTTTGCGTCACGTCTGCCAGAACTCGCGTGCCGACAATGCGGCCATTGCGCAGGATCGTCGCCCTGTCGGAGATCTCGAACACCTGATCAAGAAAATGTGTGATGAAGACAACCGCCAGACCGCGCTCGGTGAGCTTGCGGACAACGGAGAAGAGAAGATCGATCTCCTCGCGGTCGAGACTGGCCGTCGGCTCGTCAAGTATCAGCACCTTGCCAGCCAGTTCCACTGCGCGCGCGATGGCGACGACCTGCTGAATAGCGATGGAATAGCTGGAAAGCAGCAGTGAAGGGTCGATATCGAGCCCAAAGCCCGACAGGATCTCCTTCGAGCGTTTGAGCATGGCCCGGTTGTCGATCATGCCGTGGCGCATGGGCTGCCAGCCGAGGAAGAGATTTTCTGCCACCGTCATGTTGGAGAGCAGGTTGACTTCCTGATAGACCGTACCAATGCCAAGGGCGAGACTGTCCTGCGGGTCGCGCGGATTGATGTCCTGACCAGCCAGCAGAATCGTGCCGGCGTCGCGTTTGTAAGCGCCTGTCAGGCATTTGATGAGAGTGGATTTTCCCGCCCCGTTCTCACCCAGAAGCGCATGCACTTCGCCGGGGTACAGGGAGAGGGAAACATCATCCAGCGCGATGGCGCCGGGAAAAAACTTGGAAATACCGGTCGCCTGTAGGACCGGCTCGGGGGTCATGGACATGATTTGATCCTGAGGGCTACCAGAATTGGATGAAAAGCCGAGAGAACGAAATGATGGGCAGCCAAGGCTGCCCATCAAGACGAAAGTCAGAGATCAGTAACCAAGGCTCTTCTTCATTTCATAGACGGCTTTGTTGTCGTCTTTCTGAGTATAGAGCTTGGATTCGGTCTGTACCCATTTTTCTGGCAGGGTGCCATCTTTCCAGTAGGCGTCGAGGATATCGAATGCGGGGCCAGCCATGTTCGGGGTCAGCTCAACGGTGGCGTTTGCTTCGCCGTTGGCGATGGCCAGATGCATGTCAGGAACAGCGTCGATGGCGACAACCAGAATGTCGGAGCCCGGTTTTGCGCCAGCTTCCTTGATGGCCTGGATAGCACCAACGGCCATGTCGTCGTTGTGGGCATAAAGAGCGCAGATGTTGGCAGCGCCTTCAGCCTTCAGGAAGCTTTCCATGACCACTTTACCCTGAGCGCGGGTGAAATCGCCGGTCTGGCTGCGAACGATCTTGAGGTTCGGAGCGTCGGCAATGGCCTTTTCAAAGCCCTTCTTGCGGTCGATCGCTGGAGACGAGCCGGTGGTGCCCTGAAGCTCGACAATACGGCAGTCCTTGCCTGCAACGGCTTCCTTGAGCCAGTTACCAGCCACTTCGCCTTCATAGACGGTGTCGGACGTCACGGCAGTCATGTAGAGGCTTGGGTCGGCGTCAACCTTGCGGTCGAGCAGAATGACGGGAATTTTGGCGTCCTGGGCTTCTTCCAGAACAGCGTCCCAGCCGGTAGCAACAACCGGAGCCAGGAAGATGGCATCAACGCCTTGCGCAATGAAGCCACGCAGAGCCTTGATCTGGTTTTCCTGTTTCTGCTGAGCGTCAGCAAATTTCAGGGTAACACCGCGTTCTTCGGCCTGCTGTTTGGTAACAGTGGTCTCAGCAGCGCGCCAACCGGATTCCGAACCGATCTGCGAGAAGCCGACGGTCTTGCCAGCAGCCATAGCTGTCATTGGAGCCAGAACGAGTGCACTAGCGAGCAGAATGGAGCTAAGTTTCATAGTTTCCTCCCTATCGAAAACATCTCCCAAAGCCATTAAGTAATACTTATTGAAAAGCGTAAATGGATGATTCGGCTACTTTCATGGGCAATTTCACCACAGCGTGCCTACTAAGGTCTCAACAATCTATAAGAGAATGAGAGTGATGGACCATTGACGCAAAAATTCATGGCTCAGGGGCCGGATCGACGCTCTCTCGGCAACAGCACCCCCCTTTTGCCAAATTGGGCAACAGAGGCAAAATACCGGCAATATTGGCGCCAGAACCGCAAAATCTCGTCAAATTAATGCATATCTTCGAAATTTCAAAACTCGACGGAGAGGATATCGACGACGATCATCCCGGCCTGTAGCGGGCAACCAGCCTGTCGCGTTGATCGCGGATCAAGAGGGTTGTCGCGGGATCTGTGCGGATCGGACGGTGGCCAATCTCATATGGAATATTTAAGTATCGTGTTCATGGTATAGAATGGAGGTGATCGCAGGTCCCGTATTTGTCTTGTCACCTGCTCGTCTGTTTGACCTGTGCTGTTTGGCCGAGCTCCCCGGCCCGTCGCGAGCCAGTCGCGCTGCGGCCCGCCCGATGGCAGATTGGCAAGTCACGAGAGCAGACCTTTTTTGCTATTTCTCTCCATAGTATATAAGAGAGTGGCGTCTGCCGCTTTCAAAGCCCTTTGGCGCTCATCGAGCTCAACCTGTCGGGACCCATCATGTTCACTGTTCTCCACGAAACCCTTTCCTTTCGAACATCCGGAAAGAGCATGCTCACAATAACCGGCGAGGTGTCCCGCTGGCTCAATCAATCGGGTGCCGTTTCGGGAACCCTGACCGTTTTCTGCAAGCACACCTCGGCATCGCTGACCATTCAGGAGAATTTCGATCCCACCGTGCAGCAGGACCTGTTGCAGTATCTTGACGATGCCGCGCCTGAAAGCGGCTATTATGAGCATTCGCTGGAAGGCCCTGATGACATGCCCGCCCACATCAAGACCATGCTGACCTCGGTCAGTCTGACCATTCCGGTTGACGCCGGCCACATGGCTCTGGGGCAATGGCAGGGAATCTATCTGCTCGAACACAGGGCACGAGCCCACCAGCGCGAGATCCATCTGTGCTTTACCGGCCTTGCGAGGGACTAGGCGTCAACATTGACGCAAGGTCGAAAGGTTGCTAAGTCACTCCGACTTGTGCGGACGCCGCTTTGGTGCCTTGTGCCAGAGTGAACAGGAAGAGCGAACAGAGACAAGGCTGTTGCTCTCCGAAAGTCGTTGTTTGCACACTCCCCATGCCTTAGGCAATATGGGTCATGAACCGAGTCGATGCGTTTCGCTTTACCGGACGGATCTGCTTGATCGCTTGCGGGCCATGATGGCTGACATTGTTGCGGACTATAAGACCCCGTCTCCGACGATGGATAAAGGGAAATGCTGAGTGAGCTATTCACCTGACAATATACCGGAAACCATGCGGAAGGCCCCTTTCTCAAAAAGGGCGCGCAAAGCTGTCTACAAACAGATCGCCCGGCTGCGAGACACCATCTCGGATATGTCTCCGAGCTGGTTGCGCCGCTTTTTCACCCCGATCTACGACTATGTGGAAATGATCTTCGTCGATCACGGGATGTTCCGCACGCCTTATGCCAACCGGCACAAGGTTTCCGAGCGAGCCTGGCGGTCATCCCAACCCTGGCCCCATCAGATCCGCTACTATGCTCAGGAACTCGGCATCCGCACGATCGTCAATCTGCGCGGCCCAAGAGACTGCGGCAGCGACCGACTGGAACGCAAGGCCTGCGAGGCGTATGGCGTTGTCATGCGCGATGACCTGCAGGTGCGATCACGCGGGGCACCGTCCCGTGCGACCATTCTCGGCCTGCGGGACTATTTCTCTTCGCTGCAGTATCCCATCCTCTTGCATTGCAAGGCAGGAGCGGATCGGGCGAGCCTCATCTCGGCCCTCTATCTTGTGATCATGGAAGATGTGCCGGTGGAAAAGGCCCGCGAGCAGCTTTCGATGCGGTTTGGTCATTTCAAGCAAGCCAAGACGGGGATCCTCGACCATTTCTTCGAGCAGTATCTTGCCTACAAGGCCGACCATGACATCAGCTTCATGGAGTGGGTCGAAACCGTCTATGACGAAGAGGGGCTGATGGGCTCCTTCCAGTCGGAGCGCTGGACCAGCCTGCTCGTCGACAGGATTCTCAATCGCGAATAGCGCCGGGCCTCCTTGCGCCCGTCACGTCAGACCCAACAAGGGATCCTTTGGCATGAGACCGGAGCCTATTGCTCGGCTTCCAGGGTCTGGCGCATGACACGATAGTCCCGGCGCTCGTCTTTCATGCTTTCGACTGCCCATCTGAGCTGCTCAATCTGCTTTTCATAGTCGGCGATCTGGCTATCCGCTTCGCTGATTTTCCGATCCACGGCGTCTTCATTGTTGCGGATGGCATCAACTGCCGACTGGAACAGCGTCTCGATCCGGTTGAGATAGGCCCCGTCGAGCACCGACCGGGTAGCGGGAAAGCGGGTGCGCACGTTGATGACAAACCGCTTGAGGCTGATGCTCTCCCACTCGTCCCCATCTTCCTTGAGGCGGGCATTCTCGATCACCCAGTCCACCGACTCCTTGATGTCCGGCACCATGATCGACATGCGCAACAGGGTAAATTCCTCGTCCTGATCCAGTCCCTCATAGGCACTGCCGAACAGCTTCTCGGCAAAGCCGCGATCCTCGCTTTTCAAACCGCAATAGCGCGTCACGAAGGTTTCCATCTTCATGTCCGAGAGGCTTTTGACAAAGTGTGTGTGGACGGCATCGCTGATCTCGGTCGGGGCCGGATTTTTCTCTTCGAGGCAGGCTGCGGCAGGAACTGTCAAGGAGGAAAGGGCAATCAGAAATGGAAAAAAGACTCTTGAGATCAACTGCATGGTGTAGACGGAATCCAACGGCGGGTTTTCAACAGGATGAGTGCACGGTGTGCACTCCTTTGTGGGCGTTCTTTCCCTTTTAATGCACGGGGTGCGCTTTGAGAAATTTATTTGTCGATTTCTCTGGAAATATCGACAAATTTCCGCCACTCCCTTCGTGGCTGACGCCACCAGCAGCCATCACGATAGCAGAAATTCATCTATGCAAAAGAGCGGACCTTTGCCTCCGAGGGCCTCATGGCCAGAGAGCAGCAACCGCCGGGGATGCAAAAAAGCTAAAGGCAGGCAATATGAAAGTTGGAGATTTTCTCAAGATTGAGAATGCAACTGATTTGAGCAGATCTGAAGTGGGGCGGCTGGGCACGGCCATTCTTTTCATGGTCGGTGTGATGATCTACGCAGGCACACAGTTTGCCCATGTAGAACAATCTTTCCTCCTGATCGCGGCCGCAGTCATCGGCGCCTATATGTCTCTGAACATCGGTGCCAACGATGTGGCCAACAACGTTGGTCCTGCGGTCGGCTCCTTCGCCATGACCCTGACGATGGCCATCGTGATCGCTGCGATCTTCGAGGCTGGCGGAGCCATCATCGCCGGTGGTGATGTGGTTCACACCGTCAAGAAGGGCATTATCGACCCGGCGAACATCGCCGATGCGGATACCTTCATCTGGGTCATGATGGGTGCGCTTCTCGGCGCGGCAATCTGGCTCAATGCGGCGACCTGGCTTGGTGCGCCCGTGTCGACCACCCACTCGATTGTGGGTGGTGTGATGGGCGCAGGTATCGCAAGTGCCGGCTGGGATATCGTCAACTGGGACTCGATGTTCAAGATCGCGTCCAGCTGGGTCATTTCGCCGCTTTGTGGCGGCGTCATCGCGGCCCTGACACTCTATATTCTCAAGAAGCTGATCTTCTTCAAGGAAGACCCGATATCGGCGGCGCGCCGCGTGATGCCCTACATGATTTCCGTCATGGCATGGTCGTTCACGACCTACATCTGCCTCAAGGGGATCAACCAGATCGTCAAGGTCAACTTCTCGACTGCTGTAGCCATCGGAACGGCTGCCGCTGTTGCCTGCTTCTTCATTGTGCGCCCGATCATTGCGCGCGCCACAGACCGGATCGGCGACGACCGTGATGGTGTGAACAAACTGTTCACCATCCCACTGATCTTTGCAGCAGCCCTGCTGAGCTTTGCCCATGGTGCCAACGACGTGGCCAACGCGGTTGGTCCGCTTGCCGGGATCGTCGAAGTGCTGACGGTTGATGGCGGCAATCACGCTCAGGTCAGCATCCCGATGTGGGTTATGGTCATTGGCGCACTCGGCATTTCGTTCGGTCTTGCCCTGTTCGGTCCCAAGCTCATTCACACGGTGGGCTCTGAAATCACCGAACTCGACCGTTCGCGCGCTTTCTGCATCGCTCTTGCTGCGGCGATCACCGTGATCATCGCCAGCCAGCTCGGCATGCCGATCAGCTCGACCCATGTGGCGCTGGGTGCCGTGTTCGGCGTCGGCTTCCTCAGGGAGTTTCTCGAACAGCGCATGAGCAAGGTGGTTGAGGACGTGCTCTCCAAACATGTGGGCAGTCCATCGCTTGCCAAGGTGGAAATGGTTCTGGCCGAATTCCGCAACGCTCCGGCAGAAGAAAAGAAACGCATGCTGGATGCCCTCAAGGCAATGGGGCCGGAAGCCGTGATCTCGGCCGCTCAGCGCAAGAAGCTGCGCAAGGCACTCAAACGCCAGCTGGTCAAGCGTTCGACACTGCTCAAGATCGCCTCGGCATGGATCATCACGGTTCCCGTGTCCGGCGTGCTTGCTGCCCTGTTCTACTTCGCCCTCAGAGGCATGATGCTTCCTTAATGATTTGGGTGTACTCTGTGCGCTTATAGCCCGGTTCGCAGGTTGGCCTTCCGGCCACCTGCCTGACCGGGATAAAGGCGGACCGAGGTGACCCGTTCATGAAGAAGACACTGCTGCTCATCATTCTGGTTCTCATGCTGGCCGCCTTCTGGATCAGCATGGACTTTCAGGAAATCGCCGCCGGGGTGGCTGTCTTTCTGTTCGGCATGTTGATGCTGGAGGATGGATTCAAGCTGTTTTCCGGCGGCTTTCTTGAAAAGATACTGGCGCGGATGACAGGGTCCACCCTGCGGTCCATCAGCTTCGGCGTCCTGACCACGACCCTGATGCAGTCCAGTTCCCTTGTCTCGGTCATCACCATATCCTTCCTTTCTGCTGGCCTCATCTCGCTGATCGCCGGTGTCGGCATCATTTTCGGGGCCAATATCGGCACCACCACAGGAGCCTGGCTGATCGCCGGGTTTGGGCTCAAGGTCAAGATCTCCGCCTATGCGATGCCGATGCTGGCCATTGCCATCGTGCTCGTCTTCCAGCGCAACAAATATCTGCGCGGAGTGGGCCATGTGCTGGCGGGGCTCGGTTTCCTGTTTCTGGGAATCCACTACATGAAAGAAGGCTTTGATGCCTTCAAGGACCAGTTCGACCTCACGCGGTTCGCGCTCTCTGGAGTGATAGGGCTCATCGTCTATACGCTCGTTGGCTCCGCTGCCACCGTCGTCATGCAGTCGAGCCACGCGACGATGGTGCTGATTCTGACGGCTCTGGCGGCTGGCCAGATCTCATATGCCAATGGCCTCGCCCTTGCCATCGGGGCCAACATCGGCACCACAATCACCGCCATCATCGGCTCGCTGACAGCCAATTATCAGGGCAAGCGGCTGGCTCTTGCCCATCTGATCTTCAATCTGGTCACGGCCGGCGTTGCGCTGGTGTTCATCAATCAGTTGCGGCAGGTGGTCGATTTCCTCAGCTTCGAGGTTGGCATCGCCAGTGATGACTATGCGCTGAAGCTGGCGGTCTTTCACACCGTCTTCAATGTGCTTGGAGTGATGATCATGGTGCCGCTGATGGGCCAGCTCATCGGTTTCCTCACCCGGCGCATCCCTGAGCCCCGCACCGATGTCTCGCGCCCCAAATATCTCAACGAGGCGGTGGATGCCTTCCCGGCGACCATCGAACTGGCCCTGCGCAAGGAAGTGCTGCATCTGCAGGACAATGCCGTCGAGCTGATCGCCCACGGGCTGAATATCCACCGACACGAGTTATACGCCAGCATCGACATCGCCCAGACCGTCCGGACCAGCCGGGCGACCTTCGAGATCGATATTGACGCCCGCTATGAGGCGCGCGTCAAGACGCTCTATTCAGCCATCGTCGACTTCACCTCGCGGGTCGGGGACAAGAACCTGCCGCATATGGAGCTGGAACGAGCCTACCGCTTGCGCGATGCTGCAACGGCAATGGTACGGGCCGTCAAGGCGATCAAGCACATGCGGCGCAACGCCAACCTTTTCACCCACAAGCCGATGGGAACGGCGACAGATCTTTACAACGGTCTGCGCATCGAGATTGCCCGGATCCTTGTCGAGCTGCACAAGCTGAACCAGATGGAAGAGGCGGACCGTGATGGGGTCTGGCTGGAAGAGGAGCTGGCAACCATCAAAAAGAACAAGAGCGCCAGCACCCACATGGTCGAGGCCCATATCCGCGCTGGCGATCTGGAGATCCAGTCAGCCACTTCGTTCCTCAACGATTCGGACTATGCCTACAAGGCCATGTCGGATCTGCTCAAGGCGGCAAGAGCGATCTATGCCGAACCGGAAAGCACGGAAGAACAGGTCGAGCGGGTGCTGCAGTCCGATGATACCGGCCCGAGACTGGGCGAGCAGCCCCTTGGTGAGGATCAGTCAGACGAACTTGAGGCGCATCCCGTCTAGATACGCACAGCAAAAAGCCCCGCGCTTGGCACGGGGCTCTTCATGTCTTGTGGCAAGGCTGCCATCACCTCGGATTTCGTCAGGCCTTCAGAGCAGCTGCGTGATGGGCGATATGCTCACCGATGAAGCTGGCGATGAAATAGTAGCTGTGATCATGGCCCTTCTGCATGCGCAGAACCACCGGATGCCCGACCCGGTTCGCCTCTTCGACAAACAGTTCAGGCTTCAGCTGTCCGGCAAGGAACTCATCGGCGTCCCCCTGATCGATGAGGATCGGCAGGCGTTCTTCGGCCTTGGCCAACAGCGCGGTCGCGTCATGAGCCCTCCATGCGTCCAGATTGGCTCCGAGATAGGCTGAGAAGGCCTTTTCACCCCATGGCACCTTGGTGGGCGCGACGATGGGCGAGAAGGCGGAGACAGCCTTGTAGACACCCGGGTGACGCAACGCCAGCGTCAGCGCACCATGCCCGCCCATGGAGTGCCCCATGATGGAGCGCTTGTCACTGGCGGGGAAGTTGGCCTCGATCAGGGCTGGCAGTTCCTTCGTGACATAGTCTTCCATGCGGAAGTGGGGTGCCCAAGGTTCTTCGGTCGCGTTGAGATAGAAGCCGGCGCCCTGCCCCAGATCATAGGCGGCATCGTCGGCCACATCCTCGCCGCGCGGGCTGGTATCGGGCGCAACAAGAATCACGCCATGCTCGGCGGCATAGCGCTGGGCTCCGGCCTTGGTGATGAAATTCTGCTCCGTGCAGGTGAGCCCGGACAGCCAGTAGATCACCGGCAGGCGTTCGCCCTCGGCATGTTCGGGTACGAAAACCGCTACCTTCATGTCGCAGGACAGGCTCGAGGCGTGGTGGCGATAGACGCTCTGGGTTCCACCGAAGCAGGCATGCTGCTCGATGCATTCCATTTTATCCATTGGTGCGCGTTCCGTTTCGACTGAAAGGCGCAGCCCACCCATGGTTTGGGAATGGGGTGGGCCGCACCGGGAAGGATTTGACTCGGGATCAGTATTTGATCACAGAGCGGATGGACTTGCCCTCATGCATCAGGTCGAAGGCATTGTTGATGTCTTCAAGCGGCATGACGTGGGTCACGAACGGGGCAAGATCGATGTCGCCCTTCATGGCATCTTCCACCATGCCCGGCAGCTGGGTGCGACCCTTGACGCCACCAAAGGCAGAGCCGAGCCAGCGGCGGCCCGTGACGAGCTGGAACGGACGGGTGGAAATTTCCTGCCCCGCACCTGCCACGCCGATGATGACCGACTGGCCCCAGCCGCGATGGGCACATTCGAGCGCGGCGCGCATGACATTGACATTGCCGATGCATTCGAAGGAATGGTCGACGCCCCAGCCGGTCATCTCGATGATCACCTGCTGGATGGGCTTGTCATGGTCCTTCGGGTTGACGAAATCGGTCGCGCCGAACTGTTCTGCAAGCTTGAACTTGTCCGGGTTGGTATCAACGGCGATGATGCGCCCGGCCTTGGCCTGACGGGCACCCTGAATAACCGCAAGGCCAATGCCGCCAAGGCCGAACACGGCGACGCTGTCCCCTTCCTGCACCCGGGCGGTGTTGTGCACCGCGCCAATGCCGGTGGTCACGCCGCAGCCCAGCAGGCAGACATGCTCGTGGTTGGCTTCCGGGTTGATCTTGGCAAGGGAAACCTCGGCCACGACCGTATATTCGGAGAAGGTGGAGCAACCCATATAGTGGTAGATCGGCTCGCCCTTGTAGGAGAAGCGGGTGGTGCCATCCGGCATCAGGCCCTTGCCCTGCGTGGCGCGCACGGCAACGCAGAGGTTGGTCTTGCCGGACTTGCAGAATTCGCATTCGCCGCATTCGGCGGTGTAGAGCGGAATGACATGATCGCCGGGGGCAACGGAGGTGACGCCTTCGCCCACTTCCACCACAACGCCTGCGCCCTCATGGCCGAGCACGGCAGGGAACACGCCTTCCGGGTCATCGCCGGACAGGGTGAAGGCGTCGGTATGGCAGACGCCGGTGTCGGTGATGCGGATCAGCACTTCGCCCTTCTTGGGGGCTGCAACGTCGATTTCGACAATTTCAAGCGGCTTGCCAGGGCCGAAGGCAACGGCGGCACGAGATTTCATACGTGTATCCTTGATCAATGGGGTGGTGTCGACCGCAGGCTCGCCAGCCTTTTGTCTTCAAGCCAGAAGCAGGAACGCAATGTTGCGCCCTGAACTGGATTGCCAGGCCATTCAGATCGTCCGTCATGTGGACTGTCTGGACCAGCGAGACCGCATCCGGTTTCTATAATTGTTTACAAGACCGACGCCTGCGCGCCGGGCTTTCTTCAGCGCGCCATGACGGCACGCGATCTATTTGAGATAATTCCGAACAAGATGGAGCAACTCCTGCGTCTTCTTGCCGCCGGGGTCATCGGGGAAGATGAACTCCTCCCGGATGTGCCCTTCCATCACTTCCACCATCAGCCCGTTGACCGCACCGCGAACTGCAGCGATCTGCTGCAGGATCGGCGTGCAGTCCATACCGGACTCGATGGCCCGTTCCAGCGCTTCGCACTGGCCTTTGATCCGACGCACGCGGGTCAGCGCGCGTTTCTTGTCCTCGGGACTCTTGGGCATCCTGTTCACCTATATCCTATACTGGGGTATAGTATATTGAGATACGTAAATATACAAGCCCCGCATCGATGGCAAGACGGAAATTTCCTATCGGGGAAAAGTCTGCGGCCACATCAAAAAAAAACGGGCGGATCCTTTGAGGGATCCACCCGTTGCATGTCGTCTTTCTTCGGGGAATGTCAGAGCATTCCGGCATAGTGCGGAAGCCATAGCACCAGCTGCGGGAAGAAGGTCAGCAGCAGCAGCAGCACAATCAGCAACCCGAGGAACAACCAGGACTCACGGATCATTTCACCGAGCGGAATACCGTTGAGGGCCTTGATGATGAACAGCAGGATACCGTATGGCGGGGTCACCAGACCGATCATCATGTTGAACACCAGCACGATACCGAGGTGGTGCAGATCGATGCCGAGGGCCAGAGCCGTCGGAATGAATAGCGGGGTCACCACCAGCATGATCGTCGAGCAATCGAGAACGCAGCCGAGCACGAGGAACAGAGCGTTGAGGATCAGCAGAAACTGGACGCGGTTGAGATCCATCGCATCAAAGAAGGCGAAGACCTGCTGCGGAACCTGCTCCACCGTGACGATATAGTTGAAGATATAGGCGCCACACAGCACGATCGTGACGACAGCGGTCGTCTTGACGGTTTCCTTGACCACGGCAATGAAGGACCAGAAGCCAAGAACCCGATAGGCAAAGGCGGCCAGCAACAGGGCGTAGAAGGCGGAAACGGCAGCCGCTTCGGTTGGCGTGAAGGCACCCGAATAGATGCCACCCAGGAGGATGACCGGCATCAGCAGGGCAGGCAGCGCACGAAGAAGGATCAGCGGGAACGCCTTGAGCGGAATGGCTTCTTCAACCGGGAAACCACGCATCTTTGCCATGATGTAGACCGCGATACCCAGCGTGGTGCAGACCATGAGAGCCGGAATCACACCACCAAGGAACAGCACGCCCACCGACGTGGAGGAGATGAGGGCGTAGAAGATGACCGGGATGGACGGGGGAAAGATCGGTCCGACCACGGCAGACACCGCAGTGATCGCTCCGGCAAAACCGCGCGGATAACGGTCTTCCTTGATCATCATGTCCGTCAGGACCTTGCCAACGCCGGCAACGTCAGAGATGGCCGAGCCACTCATGCCGGAGAAGATAAGGGAGGTCATGATGTTGACCTGGGCCAGACCGCCGGGCACGCGCCCGACCAACGCCAGAGCAAAGGTGAGGATCCGGTCTGATACCTTGCCGGCATTCATGATGTTGGCGGCAAATATGAAAAGAGGCACAGCCAGCGCAACGAAGTTGCCGAACACACCGTTCAGCACATTCTCGGCGGCGAGCCCGACATCCTGCCCGGAGAAAAACAGATAAAAGATACTCGCGACAATCATCGAGATGCCCATGGGCAGCCCGGTAACCGTGATGCCAATCATGATGATCAGCATCAGACTGAGAGCGTGATCTGCGAAGAAGGTCATTCTAACCCAACCCTTTTAGATGAATTTTTCCCACTTCTTGCCCAACAGGCCATACAAACGGTAGGCCGCCTGAACGATGAACCCGAGAATGAACAGCATGTAGCAGCCGTAGATCCAATACATGGGCAAACGCAGGACAGAGCTTTTCTTGCGCGTGAGAAATTGAAGATAATCCCAGGTCGCCGGCACCAGCAGCACGAATGCAACAAACAGTGCCACCATGGAAATGATGCAGAAGATCCGGCGGGTGTTGGGTCTGACGACGTCATAGACCACATCGAAGGACACATGGGACTGGACTGGCGTCATGAAGGCCGCGGCCCAGAATACGGTCCAAATGAATGCGATCATCGTAATTTCTTCCGTCCACAACAGGGGCGCATTCATCACGTAGCGATAGAAGATCTGTACGATGAATCCGCCAAAGGCGAACAGGAAGAGCAGGACGCCGATCGCGTCGGCCGCCTTTTTCAAAAGGCGACCGGTTGCGAGCAGCATATCCTTTGAAAGGATACCAGCCATGGCAGCAAATGCTCCTTATTCGGCCATTGCGTTGATCTTCTCAACCCAGCCTTCCGGCCAGTTCTTGGAACGATCAGAGTTGAAGTAGAAGTCCTGCACATGCTTGCGGAATGCAGCAACGTCAGGCTTCGTGACCTTCAGGCCCTTTTCCTTGAAGAAGTCGATGAGGCGAGCTTCTTCCTTGTAGCGGTTCTCGTTGTTCCAGTCGCAGGAAGCCTGGGCGGCTTCGGTCATGGCAGTCTTTTCACTATCGCTAAGCTTTTCCCAGGTCTTGTTGTTGACTGCAATGTTGAGACCGTCAACCAGGTGATCGGTCAGGGTGATCTGCTTGGTCACTTCGTAGAACTTTGCAGCTTCAACCGTCGGCAGAGGGTTGTCCTGAGCGTCGATGGTACCGGTCTGCAGGCCAAGATAGACTTCGCCGAACGGCAGCGGCGTCGGGCTGGCGCCCAGAGCCTGACCAAGGAAGAGCCATGCATCGGAACCTGGCATACGCAGTTTGACACCTTTGAGATCGTCAGGCGTGTTGACTTCCTTCTCGGAGCGCAGGTTCAGCTCACGGGTACCCAGATAGCAGGTATCGAGCAGCTGGACATCCATGTCACTGGAGACGGCTTCTTTCAGCTCGGCGCCCAGATCGGAGTTGAGGAAGGTGCGATAGTGCTTGGCATTCTGGAACAGGTAGCCAGCGGTCAGAACGCTATACTGCGGAAGGTTGTCAGCGATCAGCTGGAATGACAGATAGGTCATTTCGGCGTTGCCGCGCTGC
Organism: uncultured Cohaesibacter sp.; assembly: GCF_963666525.1. Taxonomy (NCBI): domain Bacteria; kingdom Pseudomonadati; phylum Pseudomonadota; class Alphaproteobacteria; order Hyphomicrobiales; family Cohaesibacteraceae; genus Cohaesibacter; species uncultured Cohaesibacter sp. Next base: position 2,682,356 of record NZ_OY762905.1, on the reverse strand, counting down.
AGGGCATCAAGGTCTGCGCCTTGTGCAAACAGGGTGCCGGAATCATAAAGCTGAACGTCGAAGCGGCCAGGAACTTTCTTTTCCAGCTCTTCCTTGAAGACATGCATTGCCTTGGTATGCAGGTCCGAAGGAACCGAAGCAGTGGTGTATTTGATGGTGATCTTGTCTTGAGCCGCTGCAGGAACAGCAAGGAATGTGCAGCAGAGGAGAGCGGCTGCGATACCACGAGACATCATGTTTGTCCTCCCGAACATAGATTGATCATGCACCAGAACCCTCCAGCCCTGGTGTATTGGATTAGCTCCAAGGGGCAGATTACCCCCTGAAAAATTGTTTGACCAGTTGATATTAACACTTATTGTATCAGTTATCAAATTGAGTATACTACATCCGATCAAAATGTTGATGGGAGGCATCACCTAATGTTGGAAACTTCCGACCTCAAAGGTGTCGTCGGTGCGGCCATTACGCCGTTCACCGAAGATCATGAAATCGAAATCGCACAGCTCAAAAGGCACTGTGATGCACTGCTCGAAGCAGGCTGTGCATACACGTCCGTATTCGGAACCACGGGTGAAGGTCCTTCGCTCTCGGTTCGGCAGAAACTGGACGCTCTGCGCGCCCTGGCCGACATGGGCATGGACATGTCCCGGCAGATCCCGGGCATCATGACATCGTCTCTGGACGATGCTGTCGCCATGTATACCGAGGCGCACAAGCTCGGCTGCCGCGCGGCCCTTATCATTCCACCGTTCTATTACCGCAGTGTCGGTGTGGAAGGGGTTGCAGATTACTATGAAGCGCTTGTTGAAAAAGCCGGCAATCCGGGCCTCGACATCGTGCTTTACAACTTCCCGCACTTCAGCGGCATTCCTTTCAGCGTCGAACAGGTCAAGGCCGTTCAGAAGCGCATCGGTTCGCTGGTTGTCGGCATCAAGGACTCAACAGGCTATCTGCCAGGCGGGCTTGAACTGATCAAGGCATTCCCAGAGCTCTCCATCTTTACCGGCAGCGATGCCATCCTGCGCGACATGGTCGATGCTGGCGGCGCCGGAATGATCGGCGGCATGACGAACCCGTTTGCAAAGGACTGCGTGCAGTTGTATCGTGGCGGTGTTTCGGAAGGCTTCGTGAAACGCGCCACCCTGCGCATCGAAACGGTCGATGGCAATGGCGGTTTGAATGTGCTCAAGGCTCTGATGGCCAAAGTCTATGACAATCCTGCTTTTGCACGCACCATGCCCCCTATGGAGCCTCTGTCTTCCGAGAAGCTGGCTGCAATTGAAGCTGCCTTGGCGGAAGCTGAAAAAGCTCTCTGAAGGTGTCAAGGTGAAAGGGAAGTAAAGTGATGGCAGGTCGCACAATGACGAAACCCGCAGATACCTCTCGCAGCGTCAAGGAGATGGCGTACGAGCTGTTTCAGGCTGCCCTTTTCGAGGGAGCCCTGAAGTCAGGCCAACTCGTCAGCCAGAGGGATCTCGTCAATTTGCTAAACCTGTCCATCGGGGCCCTGCGCGAACTTCTGCCGCGTCTGGAATCGGAAGGCCTGATCACGGTCGTCCCCCAGCGCGGCATCCAGATTACGGCGATTGACCTGCCGATGATCCGCGACGCCTTCCAGATGCGTGCAGCATTGGAACGCGAGGCGGTCATTCACGCGGTCAAGAACATGCCGGACAGTGTTCTGGAGGAACAGCGCCAGCGCCATCTCGATATTGTGGCCGCCGTGCAAAGCGGCCTGACGGAAGAGATTCTCAAGCGCGGCCAGCAGATCGACACGGATTTCCACAATGTGCTGATCCGCCTGACCAACAATGAAATCCTCATTCAGGCCTACAATATCAATGCCATCCGAATCAGGCTGATCCGCCATGATCGTATCAGCCTGACGGAACTCCTGCTCCCCCACACCTTTACCGACCACCTGGCTATCATCGACGCCATCGCCAAGCGCGACACCATTGCGGCAATCGAGGCGATGGATATCCACATCTCTCATGCTCGACAGAGGGCAACGGAGCTTTAGGTGACACTATCGAATATCGGGCAAGTCGGGGCGATCCTTGCGAAAGGCCTGAAATGCCAGCATCTTGCGCGCGTTCAGGGGCTGAATGATCGCAGGCCCTTCTTTAGCTGGGCGCTGGAAGAAAGCAGCTTTGCGACACGCAATGCCTATCAGACCGCATGGCGTCTGGTCATCGGCTCGACCAGAGCCTCGGTGCTGGACGGACAGGGATCGATCTGGGATTCGGGAAAGCGCGCCGGAAACGGCAATTTCACCTATCTCGACCAGGGCCTGACACTGCCGCGCGACAGTCATCTGTGGTGGAGCATCCAGGTCTGGGACGGGGAAGACAAGCCTTCGCAGATGGCCGAACCGGCCGAGATATTCACAGGTCTTGCGGCCGACGCCTTCAAGGCAAGCTGGATCGGGCGCTATTTCGTGCTGCCCGCAGGCCGTGATGTGCCTCAGGACAATCTCTACGACAACCGTTTTCAGGCCCGGCCAGCAGATTATCTGCGCCGCGAGATCAGGCTCGACGAGGCACCCGTCCGTGCGACCGCCTATCTTTCCGCATTGGGGCTTTATGAATTCTACATCAACGGCAAGCGAATCGGCGACGATGTCATGGCACCGGGCTGGACCGACTACCACACCCGCGTGGAATACCAGACCCATGATGTGACCGATCATCTGGCCGCAGGCGACATCTGTCTTGGTGCCATTATCGGCGAGGGCTGGTATTCGGGCCGAATCGGTCACAACCAGCGCCGCGCCGGCAACCACTATGGCGGCCGCCCGGCTTTCCTGTGCCAGCTGCATCTGGAATATGCCGACGGACGCATCGAGACAATTCTCTCGGACAGCAACTGGATGACCCGGCAGGGGCCAATCTGCTATTCCGATTTCCTCGCCGGAGAAATGGTGGATGCCCGCCTCTCCCTCGGCGACTGGTGCCAGTGCGGCATCAACACAACCTATTGGCAGCCGGTGGAAGAAATCATTCCCGAGCCACGCCTGCCACAGCTTGACGCCTCCCGCTGCCAGCCGGCGCGCGAAGTGGCACGACTTGCGCCCAAATCTAAGTTCGTTCAGGACGCCCAAACCACCATCTACGACTTCGGCCAGAATCTCTCCGGCTATGTGGAAATGACGGTGAAGGCCAGCGAAGGCACGCGCTTCCTGTTGCGCCACGGTGAAATGCTGGATTCAGATGGCAGGCTCTATACCGAAAACCTGCGCTATGCGGTTTCGGAGGACATCTATATCGCCAGCGGTAATGGCGTGGAGGTTTTCCACCCGCGCTTCACCTTCCACGGCTTCCAGTATGTGGAGCTGACCATCGAAGGGGAAACCGAGGCCGAACCGGAGCTCATGGCTATCGCCATCCAGACCGATACCCCGGTCACCGGCCAGATGAAAACCGGCCACCCCATGGTCAACCAGTTGCTGTCGAACATCTTCTGGAGCCAGCGGGACAATTTCCTTTCTGTGCCCACCGACTGTCCACAGCGGGACGAACGTTATGGCTGGGCCGCCGATGCTCAGGTCTTCTGGCGGACGGCAGGCTATTTCATGGATATCTCGGCCTTCCTGACCAAATGGATGGAAGACCTGATCGATGGCCAGTCCGACGAGGGCGTTTTTTCCGACGTGGCGCCGACCAAACCGCTCAATCCCTATCGCCTGACACCGCAACCGGGCGCTCCGGCCTGGGGCGATGCGCCGATCATCATGGGCTGGATGCATTATCAGCGCTATGGTGACAAGGATCTGCTCGACCGGTGCTGGCATCCGTTTGTCGACTGGATGACCTATATCGAGCGGCACAACCCCGACGGCATCCGGCGCAGGGAAGTCCACAACAATTACGGCGACTGGCTCAGCATCGGACCGGCAACGGATCGCGAACTGGTCAACACTGCCTACTGGATCTATATCGCCGATCTGATGATCGATATCGCCAGCGCTCTGGGCAAGGAACCCCTGCCATGGCGCACTCTTGCCGACCGGCTGCGCAAGGCCTTTATCAAGGCCTTCGTGATGGAAGACGGCAGATTGAAGGGCGATACCCAGACGGCCTATCTGCTGGCGCTCGATTTCAACATCCTACCTGAAGATTTGCGCGGCGCCGCGGCGCGGCGGCTCATCGACCTGATCGAAGCGGCAGGCGGGCATCTGCAGACAGGCTTTCTGGGGGTTCGTCATCTCTGTCCGGTGCTCAGCGACATCGGCGCGGAAGATCTGGCTGTATCCCTGCTGCTCAAGGACACCTACCCAAGTTGGGGCTTTTCCATCAAGCATGGCGCCACCTCCATCTGGGAGCGCTGGGACGGCTGGACCGAGGAGAAGGGGTTCCAGAGCAAGGCCATGAACAGCTTCAACCACTATGCCTATGGCTCGGTGGGGGAATGGATCTGGTCACGGCTGGCGGGTATCGACTGGGACGTGGAGGCACCGGGCTACTGCGCTCTCGTCATGCGGCCGATATTCGACAAACGCATCGGCTTTGTGGAAGCCGTTTACGACGCCCACACCGGGCGCATCGAGAGCCATTGGCATTTCAGGGAGAGTGATGTTGAATGGGCCATCGCCTTGCCACCGGGGGTTAGCGCCTCGGTAAGGCTTCCCGAGGCCATGACATCGGATCGCGGCAGCCAGTTTACGCTGGAGCCCGGCCATCATGTGATCAGGGCCTATCCGATCACAGCATAAACCAGCAAGAACGATCCCGTCCGGGCCGTTTGGCAAGGGGGGATCCGGGAGGACAAACATGTATTACATCGGTATTGATGTCGGGTCTGCCAGCACGCGGACCGGGGTCTATGACGCAGGCGGCACCCGCCTCGCCTTTGCGACCCGCGCCATCAAACAGTTTCACCCCAAGGCCAATTTCGTCGAGCAGTCATCTGCCGACATTTGGGGGATGATCTGCGAGGCTACGAAAGAGGCCGTTCAAAAGGCCGGGATCGACCCCGCCCAGATCCGCTCCATCGGCTTTGATGCCACCTGCTCTCTGGTTGCCGTTGCCGAGGACGGATCGTCCATTTCGGTGTCTGAAGGCGGCTCTGCCGAGCAGGACATCATCATGTGGATGGACCATCGAGCTGACGCGGAAACGGCAGCCATCAACGCCACCGGCCACGATGCCCTGAAATATGTCGGCGGCGAGGTTTCCATCGAGATGGAACTTCCCAAGATCCTGTGGCTGAAAAAGAATTATCCCGATCGCTATGCTGCCGTCTGGCGCTTCTTCGACCTTGCCGACTATCTGGTCTGGCGCTGCACCGAGGGCGACACGGCAAGCACCTGTACCCTCACCTGCAAATGGAACTATCTGGCCCATGAAGGGCGCTTTCCGACCGACATGCTCGACGCCGTCGGCCTCACTGACCTGACGGCCAAGGTTCCGGCCAAGGTTCTGCCGCTTGGCGATTCCGCCGGTGTTCTCGGCAAGGCTGCAGCGTCCCAGCTCGGTCTGCCGGAAGGCATCACCATCGCCGCCGGCATCATCGATGCCCACGCCGGTGGGCTGGCGCTGATCGGAGCGGAGCCGGACGGTGGACTGGCGCTCATTTCAGGCACCTCCAACTGCCATATGATCGTCAATCAGAATCCTGTCATGGTTCCCGGCGTCTGGGGCCCCTATTTCGGTGCAATGCTGCCCGGCTTCTGGCTGGGAGAAGGCGGCCAGAGCGCAGCCGGATCGCTGGTCGAATGGACCATCCACCAGTGCGAGGCCTGGCCTCAGCTGCAGGAAGAGGCCAAGGCCTCGGGCAAGCATCCGATTGCCCTGCTCAACGAGTGGGTTGCCGATCTGGAATCCCGTGAGGCCCATCCGACTGCAGCCCTGCATGTGCTGGGTGACCATCATGGCAACCGCTCTCCGCGCGCCAATCCCCATGCTCGTGGCGTGGTCTCCGGCCTGACGCTGGAAACCGGACGCGACCAGCTGGCCCGGCTCTATCTGGCCACCCTGCAGGCCGTTGCCTATGGCACGCGCCACATCATCGAGGAAATGAGCAAGGCGGGCCATTCCATCAAGACTCTCTATGTCTGTGGTGGAGCAACCAAAAACCCGCTCTGGCTGAGAGAATATGCCAACATCACCGGTCGCGATATCCAGATGGCCAGTGAGGAGGATGTTGTCACCCTCGGCGCGGCAATCCTCGGCGCTGTCGCTTCAGGCGACTTCGCAAGCATTCCGGCCGCCAGTGCCGCTCTTGTCCAGCCGGGCGACAGCGTCAAGGCCGATCCATCAACCGCTGCCTTCCATGCAGCAAAATATCAAGTCTATCTCAATCTCTATGACAACCGCGAACATCACAATGCGCTGATGGCTCCGGTTCTCTGATTTGCAATATTCGGGAGTTGAACCATGTTGAAATTGCCTGAACCGGCCGAGCTGATCACAGCTGGCGACAAGGAAATCCTGGTCGTCACCAACGCCGATCTGCGCGAAAGCGCCAACGTGCCTTGCTGGCCCGTCTACCAGAGCTTCTCCGAAGCGCTGGAAAAGGAGCTCAATGTCCAGGGCTACAAGATGAAGCGGGCCCACCCTTACCATGAAGACCGCAAGCACGGCTTCATCTCTTCCCAGAAGGAAGGCTCCGAACTGTTCTCGCGCATCGATCCGGACGCTCCGCTGATCGTGCTGTTGACCGCCTGGCAGTATTCCCACCATATCGCGCCATCGCTTGCCAAGCATCGCGGCCCAATCCTCTTGATGGCAAACTTTGATGGCACCTGGCCGGGGCTCGTCGGCATGCTCTGCATGGCTGGCACCCTGACCTCTCTGGGTGTTTCCTATTCCCGCCTGTGGTCGGAAAAATGCGAAGACGAGTTCTTCAAGCAGGGCCTTGCCACATGGCTGAACGACGGCAAGCTTGAGCAGGACACCAGCTATCTCAGCGACGTAACTGCCGATCATCCGCTGATGAAAAGCGATGCCGGGCAGGATGGCGTCAAGGTTGGCGAATATATCCTCAAGCACAAGGCCATTCTCGGCCTGCATGACACCTTCTGCATGGGCATGATGAACGGCTTCTTCCCGGTCAAGGCTCTCACCGACATCGGCATGCCGCTTGAGTCTCTTTCCCAGTCGGCCCTGCTGGTCGAAATGGCAAAGGTACCCACCGAGCTGCGCGAAGCCTGCCTCAAATTCTATGAAGACCGCGGCATGCAGTTCCAGTGGGGCAGCGACAGCGCAACCGAGCTGACCCGTGAACAGGTGCTCGAACAGTGCGCCATGATGATTGCCATGGCACGCATCGTCACCCGCTTCGGTCTCACTGCGGTTGGTGTCCAATATCAGCAGGGTCTCAAGGATTGCTGTGCCGCTTCCGACTTTGCCGAAGGCGCCATCGGTTCCACCGAACGCTTCCCGATCCCGGACGAAGACGGCTCCATCATTTGCGAAGGCAAGCCGATCCCGTGCATCAACGAAGTGGACATGGGCACCGCCATTCCGCAGGCCATGCTGTTCCGTCTCCTTGACGCCATGGGGCTGCCATCCGAGACGACCCTGCATGACGTCCGCTGGGGCAGCGAATTCGAAGGCACCTTCTATTGGGACTTCGAAATTTCCGGTTCCGTTCCGTTCGAACACCTCAAGGGTGGCATCAAGGGGGCCAAGGGCTTCCGTCAGCCCGCCATGTTCTTCCCGAAGGGTGGTTCCACCATCGCTGGCCAGTGCAAGGCAGGCACCTTCATCTGGGCGCGCGCCCACTATGAAGGCACCGAGGTGATCATGCACATCGGTACCGGCATGGGCCATGAGCTTCCGGAAGCCGAATTCACCCGTCGTCTTCTGGCCACCAACAAGGAATGGCCGCTGATGAATGCCACCCTCGACGGCATGGGCCGCGATGATCTGATGGCCGGACACCAGTCCAACCACATCACCATCGCCTATGTACCGGAAGACAAGCTGGCCTATGTGCTGAAGGCCTTCGTGGCTCAGGCGCTGACCCAGGGCATCAAGGTTAAGATTGCCGGTACGGCAAAAGACATGCTCTAGGCTCTCTTAAGTTAAAGAGACGAAGGGGATGCGGAACACCGCATCCCCTTTTATATTTCCGACAAACAGAAGGCCCGACAGACATCCATCCGCCGGGCCTTGTCATTGCCTATCGGGCGTCGACGTATCAGGCCTTGTCCGTGAGAGACACCCAGACGCCACCCTTTGCCGAAGACTCAAGGCTTGCTGTGACAAAGGCCAGACCGCTGACGCCGTCATTGGCATTCGGGACGAGAGCTGCCACCTCGTTCTTCTCGATGGCATCCGCCGCATCACGGTAGATATTGGCAAAGGCTTCCAGATAGCCTTCCGGATGGGCAGCCGGAATACGGCTACCTGCCACGGCTGCCGGGGTATTCTCCACCCCGTTGCGGCGCAGCAGGCGACGCGGTTCGCCAAGCGGCGTATACCACAGCTCTTCTGGCTTTTCCTGCCACCATTCAAGCCCCCCCTTGGCGCCATAGATACGCAGGGAGAGATTGTTGCCATTGCCAGCAACCACCTGACTGGCCCAGATCGAGCCGCGGGCGCCGTTGGCATAGCGCAGCAGCACGCAGGCATCATCGTCTACCTTGCGGCCCGGCACCAGCGCCGTCAGCTCGGCCAGAATCTCGGTTGGCTCGACGCCAGCCACGAAGGCGGCCAGATTGTAGGAATGGGTGCCGATATCACCGATGGCTCCGCCCTGCCCGGCCTTCTTGGGGTCATTGCGCCAGTTGGCCCCTGCCGCTTCGGGGTCTTCGTCCGGTGCGGCAAGCCAGTCCTGGGCGTATTCCACCTGTACCCGGCGCAGTTCGCCGATGGCACCGCAGGCCACCATTTCGCGCGCCTGACGCACCATCGGATAGCCGGTGTAGGTGTGGGTCAGAAACAGGGTCTTGCCGGTTTTCCTGACGGTCTCTGCCAGAATCTTTGCGTCTTCAAGCGACGTCGTCATCGGCTTTTCGCAGATCACGTGGAAGCCAGCTTCCAGAGCTGCCTTGGCTACCGGGAAATGCAGGAAGTTTGGCGTCACGATGGCGATCACGTCTGGCCGGTCTTGCCGTCCGGCTTCCGCCTTGATCATTTCCTCGTAATTGTCATAGGCACGCTCCGGCGCAATGCCGATGGCGACGGCAAAGGCCTTGCCGCGTTCGGGATCATTGTCCAGCGCTCCGGCGACCAGCTCGTAACGGTCATCAATGCGCGATGCGATCCGGTGAACCCCGCCGATGAAGGCGGTAACGCCGCCACCCACCATGCCCAGCTTGAGCTTGCGGTGGCTTACGATCTTCATGTTGGTATCGTTGAGGGCCATGGGATCAGTCCTTTTCAAGGCCAAGCAGACGGCGGTTTGTGGCTTGATCCACGCCGGAGCTGGCAAAATCGTCAAATGCGTGTTCAGTCACGCGGATGATATGATCGGCAATGAAGGTTGCCCCTTCGCGGGCACCGTCCTCAGGATGCTTGAGAGCGCATTCCCATTCCAGAACCGCCCAGCCGGGGAAGTCATACTGGGCCATTTTCGAAAAGATGGCCTTGAAGTCGACGGAACCGTCGCCCAGAGAGCGGAAACGGCCCGGACGGTCTACCCAAGACTGATAGCCGCCGTATACACCGGAGCGGCCGCTGTATTGCAGTTCGGCATCCTTCACATGGAAGGCCTTGATGCGATCATGGTAGATGTCGATGAAGGCCAGATAGTCCAGCGCCTGTAGCACGAAATGAGACGGATCATAGAGAATGTTGGCGCGGCTGTGGCCGCCCAGCTCCTCAAGGAAACGCTCGAAGGTCACCCCGTCGTGTAGATCCTCGCCCGGATGCAGTTCATAGGCGACATCGACGCCGATCTCCTCGTGATAGTCCAGAATCGGCTTCCAGCGTCTGGCCAGCTCGGAGAAGGCTTCTTCCACCAAACCGCCCGGGCGCTGTGGCCATGGATAAACGTAGGGCCATGCGAGGGCACCGGAAAAGCTGACGTGGGTCGCAAGACCGAGATTCTTCGAGATGAGACCGACCTTCTTGACATGGTCGACGGCCCAATCCTGCCGTGCCTTGGGGTTGCCACGGACAGCGGCGGGGGCAAAGGCATCGAACAGCGCGTCATAGGCCGGATGCACGGCGACCAGCTGGCCTTGAATGTGGGTCGACAGTTCGGTGATCTGCACGCCGATTTCGGCCAGCTTGCCCTTCAATTCGTCGCAATAGTCGGTGGAAGTGGCCGCCAGATCCAGATCAAACAGATTGTCGCCGGTCGGGATCTGCAAACCCTTGTAGCCGAGATCCGCAGCCCAGCGGGCAATGGCGAAAAGATCGTTGAACGGGGGCTTGTCTCCGACGAACTGAGCCAGAAACAGCCCGGGGCCTTTCAGTGTTTTCATAGGGTCAATCTCCTTGTTGCGTCCCCGGTCTTGCGTCGTCGAAAGGCGCAACCGAATTTCGGGAAATGAGCTCGGTTGAAAATTGCTGATCCTCAAGCACTTCATTCCGGGCCATCGGGTCTGCGGCCTGGGAGGAGAGCTTGCGGATCATCATCGCCATGGCAGCGCGTCCGATTTCGCGCCGCGGCTGGTAAACCGTTGTGAGGGGTGGATAGAAGATGGAGGCAATCAGCGTGTCGTCGAAACCGACAAGAGACACGTCTTCCGGAATCGAAAGCCCCTTTTCTCTCAGGGCACTGGCGGCACCGATGGCCATCTGGTCACTGGACGCAAAGATGGCACTGAACTGCACCCCATCCGCCAGCAGCCGAGCCGTCTGGTCATAGCCCGCGTTGAGGCTGAAGTCTCCCGGCATGATCAGGCTTTCGTCCACGGGCAATCCCGCCTTCTGGAGAGCCTGTCGATAGCCTTGCAGACGGGCCTTGCCAAGATACTCATTGAGCGGGCCGGTCAGGTGCACGATGCGCTTGTGTCCCTTGGCAATCAGATGGGCAACGGCCCCTTCGGCGGCGGCCACATTGTCCACCCGCACGGTCGGAGCCTTGAGACCATCGATTTCCTCAAGGGCCACGACAATCGGCGGCAACCGGTCCGTCTGTTCGAGCAGCTTCTGCGGAAAGCTGCCGATCATCAGGATGAGGCCATCTGCATGACACTCGCGCACAGCCTCGATATAGTGGGTGATGCGCTCGTCGTCTTCCCGCGCATCGCCCATCAGCACCTTGTAGCCAGCCGCAAATGCCGCCTCTTCAACCCCCTTGTAGATGTCAAGATAGAAAGGGTTGGAGATATCACGCACCAGAAGAATGACGGTATTGCTCTTGCGCGAGCGAAACATGCTCGCCTGGCGATTGGGAACAAATCCGGTCTTCTCTACCGCATCCATCACCTTCTTGAGGGTCGCCTCACGCACCTTGTCCGGCTGGGCAAGGGCGCGGGAAACCGTGGCCGTGGAAACGCCTGCGGCCTTGGCAACATCGCGGATATTGGGCTGGTCAACCATGGTGATTAGATCCGTGCACTTTTCTGACGTCCATAGAACATGAGCAGCAGAAGCAGGGTGCCGCCAAAGATCAACTGTCGGCCCCAGAATTCAAGATGCAGCGTGGTCAGAACGCTCTGCAGCAGAATCAAGGCAATTGCTCCCGCAACCGTCCCAATATAACCACCAGATCCACCCGCAAGGGAAGTGCCACCGATGACAACCGCGATAATTGACGGCAACATATACTGGTCACCTACACTAATGAATGAGTTGCCTGTGTAACCGATAACAAAAACCCCGGTCAAACCGGCAAGTGCACCGGAAAGACCGAACACGATGGTGCGGATGGCCTTGACCGGCAGCCCCACCAGACGGGCGGCCTGCGGGTTGGCTCCGACAGCATAGATCGACAGGCCGAACGCCGTGGCGCGCAGCATGAAGACCATGCCGATGATCAGCACCAGCCAGATGAACAGGATGCCCGGAATGCCGAAGACAACCGGCTGGTTGATGAAGTTCATTAGGGCCGGAGCCGCGTTGCCGGACGGAATGCCGCGGGAGAAGACCACAAGTCCACCCTGAATGACCGAGGTCATGCCAAGGGTCATGACAAGAGGCGGAATGCGGATCAGGTTGACGCCCAGTCCGTTGACCATGCCGATAAGGAAAGTAACGCCGCTGGCGACAATGATCGCCGGGACGATGCCGCCGTTGCTGCCGTCCATGACATTGCCGGCGATGACAGCGCCAAGCGAGATCATCGCGCCGACCGACAGGTCAATGCCCTCGCCACCGGCCAGCACCACCAGATTCTGGCCTGCTGCGGCAAAACCCAAGAGGGCCGCAACCGTCAGAAGCTTGATGATCTGGTCGCCACGGGCGAAGCCGGGAGAGACCGCCTCGCCGATCCCCAGCAGGATGATGATGGCGAACAGGGCGAGCACCACGGGTTCGCGCAGAATGGCGGCAAGACGCAGGCCGGCGTTTTCAGAGTTCATGTTGCTTGAAGCTTCAGACATTTCAATCTCCTCACTTGCGCGCCACGAGAACGCCGCCAGCCAGCGCGGCCAAAACGATCAGACCCTGCACCAGCGTCTGATATTCGAAAGGCAGTCCGGCAAAGAAGATGACATTGCCGATCATGCCGAGCAGCAGAGCACCGAAAATGGAGCCGACCGCACCACCGACGCCACCAGACAGCATGGTGCCGCCCAGAACCACCGCCGAGATCGATCCCATGGCGAGACTCTGACCGAGCAGCGGGTCGCCACTGGCCGTCTCCCCCGTCAGGCACAGCGCCGCAAATCCCGCAAACAGGCCGCAAAGGGCAAAGGACAGCAGCCGGATGAAGCTCATGTCGATGCCGCTCTGGAACGCCCCGGCGCGATTGCCACCCACAGCCTTCAGATGGCTTTCAAAGGGCCGCCGTTTCATGATGAGCACAAAGACAAAACCAGCCACCAAGATCCAGAGTACAGTCGGAATGCCCAGAATGGTGCCGCCATAGGTCATCCAGAAGACATCGGGCACGGCAAGGCCCGCCTGCGGCAGGATCCACAGGGCCAGAGCCGAGAAGATGATCCCGGTACCGAAGGTGGCGACCATCGGCTGAAGGCGCAGATAACTGATCAGCAGACCGTTGAAGACGCCACACAGCACCGCAACGACGAGACCAGCCAAAAGACCGATCGGCACGCTGGCGTTGTCGCCTCCAGCCATGGCAATGACGCTAACGGTAACCACATTGACCAACGCCGCAATGGAGCCAACGGACAGATCGATGTCCCCGCCCATGATGACGAAAGTCTGGCCGATCGCCACCAGAATGAGAGGCAGGAAGGTAGTCAGGTTGGAATGCAGCACCATGCCATCAAAAAAGGAAGGCTGCAGATACCAGTTGATGAGGATCAGAACCACAAGAAAGCCAAAGGCTACGAACCAGGCAGGCTTCTTGAGTGAGCCCGAGGCCGGTTTGGCTGCGGAAAGGATGTTTTTCATCAGGCCTCTCCATAGGCTGCGCGGGTCAGATGGAAACTGTCCATCTCGGCGCCGGAAAGTTCGGTGACAACCGCCCCGTCGTTGAACACGGCGATCCGGTCACAATTGTCGAGAAGCTCGGATTCCTCGCTGGAATAGAGCAGAACGGCAACGCCGGAATCGGCCAGACCACGAATGAGGGCGAACAGGTCGGCCTTGGCCGCAAGGTCGATGCCCTTGGTCGGGTCATCGAGCAGGATCAGTTGCGGGTTGGTGGCCAGCCAGCGGGCGATGAAGATCTTCTGCTGGTTGCCGCCCGAAAGGGTGCCGATGGCATCGCTCAGGCGGGCGTATTTGGTCTTGAAGGCAGAGGCGACCTCGGCCAGTTGCGGCTGCAACTCCTTGGCCCGCACCAGCTTGCGGCGTTCGCTGACCAGAATGGCGGCCGCCAGATTCTCAAAGATCGAGCGTCCGGGAAGAGCAGCATCCGGGCCGCGGTCGCCGGAGACATAGGCGATCTTGCGATGCACGGCGTCGGCCGGTTTGCGAATGGACACGGGGTCGTTGTTCAGCATTACCTGACCGGATGTGATTGGCAGGGCTCCGAACAGACTGCGCAACAGCGTCGATTGCCCCTGCCCCTGCAGACCACCAAGACCGACGATCTCGCCGGGCGCCACGGAAAGGAAGACATTGTCGAGTTGCGGACTGCCAACCGCTTCGAGCTTGAGCAGTGGCGCCTTGTCGTCCTGATCTCGGAGCTGTCGTTTGGGAGCCTTCTTCACATCCCCCACCATCATGTGCACGACATCTTCTGGTGTGGTGTCAGCAATGGCGGTTTCGGCCACGACAGCACCGTTTCGCATGATGGTCGCGTGGTCGCAGATCTCGAACACTTCATCCAGGCGATGGGAAATGAAAATGGTGGAGACGCCTTCCTCACGCTTCTTGCGCAGAATGTCAAAGAAGACCTTCACCTGTCGGCCATCGAGCGCAGCGGTTGCCTCATCCATGATGACGATGCGCGGCTCTTTAGCATAAACTTTCAGGATTTCAACGATCTGGCGTTGACCGGGGGTCAAGTCTGCCACCAATGCATCGGGGCGGATATCGTCGCCAACCGCATCCTTGAACATCTCCAGCAGTTTGAGCGTCTCTGCCCGCATTTTGCCGCGGTCGACAAAGCCCAAACCATTGCGCGGTTCGCGCCTCAGAAAGATGTTGGCCTCAACGGACATTTTCGGGATCAGGCTCAATTCCTGATAGAACAGGGCAATACCCATCTGTTCCGCATCGCGCGGACTGCGGAAGGACACTTCCTTGCCGTCGATGAGAACGGTCCCGGAGGTGGGCGCATAGGCCCCGGCGACAATCTTGGACAGGGTGCTCTTACCGCATCCGTTGGCGCCAAGCAGTGCGTGGATTTCCCCACGTTCGACAGTCAGGCGACCATCGGTCAGAGCATGAACCTTGTCGAACCGCTTGGTGAGATCGCGCACCGTAATTGCTGGAGACATGACAATCCTCGGATTTTGCAAAGTCTGGACGCCCGCCCGCGATCATCGATCGCGGGACGTTGAAATCCCTCACTGACGGGAGCAGGCGGGCGCCTGGTTCATTTATTTGAAGAATGCTTCGGCTTCTTCCGGCGTCACAACGGCGCTCACAGACCAATAGCCGGGCTTGTCTTTGGCTTCTTCGAGCTTTTCATCAAGGTTTGTGTTGTCGATGAACGGGATCGGAATATAGATCGCATTCCCATAGACACCGGCAAAAATGCCGTCCTTGAATTCCTTGCCCTGTAGTTTCAACACAGCAACATTGAGTGCGGAAGCCATCACACCGGGAGGGTTGACAGAGGCAGCGGAGTTCAGGCCCTGTTCCTTCCAGGTCACCATGAAGTCCTTGCGGATTTCACCGGTTGCGGCAATGCTGTCCACCTTGTTGGCAGCAACGATGGAGCGCCATGCACCGGCAGCCATGCCATCCTGGACCCATACGCCCTGAATGTCAGGATAGGTTGCGAGCAGGTTCTGCATGGCTTGCTGGCCCTGAGCCTGGTCCCAGTTGGCGTTGGCTTCGTTCAACACCTTGATGTCGGGATGAGCGGCGAAAGCTTCCTTGTAGCCTGCAACGCGCATTTCGTTGGCCGGGTTGCCCGCAACACCGTTGATGGTGACCACGTTGCCTTTGCCATTGAGGGTCTCAGCCAGCCATTTGGCAGACTGGAAGGCCCACTGCTTCTGGTCGATGCCGACATAGATGGCATCCTTTGAAGAAACCTCGGCATCCGTCGCAATCACGGTGATGCCACGCGCCTTGGCCTGGGCGAACACAGGGTTGAATGCTGACGGGCTGTTCGGGTTGATGATGATTGCATCAACGCCCTGGTTGATGAAGTTGCGCACCTGACCGACCTGGCCCTGTGCATCCACGTTGCCACTCTGGACAACAACTTCAATGTCTACGCCCTTGGCCTTCCATGCCTCGGCTGCGGCCTGTGCCTCTTCAATCATCTGGGTGCGCCATTCGCTACCAACCCAGCCATTGGACAGTCCGATCTTGAAGCTTTCAGCATTCGCGACGGACGCAGAGACCCCTGCCGCAACCAACATGGTTGCAGCCAAAAACCATTTCTTCATCATATCGATTTCCTCCAACACAAACAAAAATGTAACCGATTACATTTTTGTTTCCATTTCCAAGGCACATAGGCCGTGGTTGGAGGATATTAGTAATGTAATCGGTTACATATGTCAATAGCCCTGTTGAAACCGCCATTTTGGGGAAAAATGATCATGATTTCAATCCCCTGCCCTTTTCGGGTGAAAGATCCGACCCCAGATGGAGTAAATTGTGATCCGGGGCGGAAGCACTCAGGCGAGGCTTTCGATTTCCTTGTGATAGAGGCGGAGCGCCTGCATGTGGAAGGACGCCTGCTCAGGCGCAAGCTGATAGTCCTTGCCCACCGGGCAGGCACGACGGGCCAGACAGCCGTTTGTCATGCAGTCCTCCGAATCCGGACCGGCAAGATGGTTGGCGCAGAGCTTGATATCCAGCCCTCTGGTCGAGAAGGCACCAACCGGACAGGCGCCAAGGCACGGCGTGCCAACGCAGGTTTTGCATGGGTGTTGCGTCTTTTCATGCTCGGGCAATGCCAGACGTTCCGAAAACAGAAGAGCCCCTCGGGTCGCGTGCCAAAGGCCGTAGACCGGATGGATCTTGATGCGCAGGGGAGACTTGAAACAGGTCCCGGTCCGCTTGTCCCAGCGCTGGAAAGGATAATACGGCCGGTCGAAGGGAAAGACCGGATGCGCGCCGAATTGCCCGGCGATGACCTTCAGCCTGCGCTCGGTCCACTCATCCAGCGGATCAGGGCAATCGGCTCGCTCCTTCTGGAATTCCTGCCACATGCGCGGGCCAACACTGCCGACGACCAGCACTGTGGCCACTGTCTGCCCATCGGACAAAAGGGGAACGGCATCAGCCGCCTCTGGATAGAAGCCTCCCCGTAGAAAGAAGCCGCACGGCTCCAGAGCCTTTTCGAGCGCTGATATCATCCTGTTCTCCGTGGTCCTGATCGGTTTTGCCCCAAGAGCATTACAACGATGTCCGAATGACCCCAATGACTTTGAAGCCATTACACTAATCCTGCCCACAACAGCTTGGCAAGGCGCGGCAGATGGAAAAGAAGCGACATTGTGCCCGATGCATGCGGCGGTTTATCCTCCTGTTTGCGCTTGAACGATTGAAAGTTTCAAATATGCTCTTCAATCGGGTTTATGATTTCTCCAGACAGTTCCGGTCACCCACACATCAAGATCAACGACTTGTCGCAAGGATTGAACGCACGACCTCGGGTACCGACTGGTGCCACCCCGCACGGGTCTGCAATGTGTCCCACGCCGGATCCGGCCTGCCATGAAGTCTTTCCAAAGGCTCAATCGGGATAACATGAGGACAATTCGATGAAATACAATTA
Organism: uncultured Cohaesibacter sp.; assembly: GCF_963666525.1. Taxonomy (NCBI): domain Bacteria; kingdom Pseudomonadati; phylum Pseudomonadota; class Alphaproteobacteria; order Hyphomicrobiales; family Cohaesibacteraceae; genus Cohaesibacter; species uncultured Cohaesibacter sp. The sequence goes on along the minus strand of NZ_OY762905.1, from coordinate 2,664,971 downwards.
TCTGGGCCGTTCAGGCCTCAAGGTGTCGGCCCTGCAACTGGGCACCATGACCTTTGGCGGAGAGGGCTTTTTCGCCACGGCCGGTAACACCGGCATCGAGGGCGCCCGACGTCAGATTGCGATGGCCATCGAGGCCGGTGTCAACATGCTCGACTCTTCGGATGTCTATTCTGATGGCCTGTCAGAAGAAATCATTGGTGAGGCTGTCGCAGGGCAGCGCAATGATCTTCTGCTCGCCACCAAGGTGCGGTTCCCGACCGGCCCCGGCCCCAATGACCGCGGCCTTTCGCGCCATCATATCATTGAGGCCTGCGAAGCCAGCCTCAAGCGGTTGAAAACCGACTACATCGACCTCTACTGGTGCCACGAATGGGACGGTAGGACACCGGTTGAAGAAACCCTGCGGGCCATGGACGACCTGTTGTGTGCTGGCAAGATCCGCTATCTGGGCGTCTCGAACTTTTCCGGTTGGCACATCATGAAATATCTCGGCGCCGCCGAACGGGAGCATCTGGTACGCCCGGTTGCCCAGCAGATCCATTATACTCTTCAGGCGCGCGAAGCCGAACAGGAGCTTCTGCCCATCGGTATCGATCAGGGCCTTGGTGCCGTGATCTGGTCGCCTCTGGCCTGTGGCCTGTTGACCGGCAAATATCGCCGCGACCGTCCGGAGCCGGAAGGCACCCGACGCGTCAACGGCTGGACCGAGCCGCCGGTCCACGATGTCGAAGCGCTCTATGACATTGTCGAAGTCCTGATCGAAGTTGCCAATTCCTATGAGGGAGCGACGCCAGCACAGGTGGCTCTTGCCTGGCTGATGAGCCGTCCCGGCGTTGCAAGCGCAGTCGTCGGCGCGCGTTCCGATGTACAGCTGGCGGACAACCTCAAGGCGGCTGACCTCACGCTGGATACCGAAGCGCTGGACAAGCTGGAAAAAGTCAGCCGCAAGCCATTGGCCTATCCCTACTGGCATCAGGCGACAACAGCACCGGACCGGCTGTCAGAAGCCGACCTGGCCCTGATTGCCCCCCATCTTGAAGGATAACCTGCAGCCTTCCTTCTCCCGTCAATGAGGGTATCGGATATGGAAAAGCCCTTCGGATGACTACCGAGGGGCTTTTCTGCTTTCAGGCCATGCGGTTCACATCGGCATCAGTCGATGCCGACGATCCTGCTGCGCCGCTCCATCATGAGGGTGTCACGCCATGTGTCCTTGAGCGGGCCAAAGCTCATGCGGCCGACCTTTTCCCGCGTCCCGACGGTTCTGAAGCCGCAGGCCCGGTGGAGAGCAAGGCTCGCTTCGTTTTCGGGAAAGATCTGGGCAATGAGGCTCCAGTAGCCCCGCTCCTCGGACAGCCGGATCAGCGCTTCGAGTGTAGCTCGTCCCACTCCCTGTCCCTTGCCGGCCGGTGCGATATAGATCGAGACCTCTCCGACACCGCGGTAGACACACCGGTCTGAAACCATCGCAACACCGGCCCATCCGGCCAGTTGCCCATCCACCTCAGCAACAAGGGCAAATCCCTTGTCTTCCAGATAGGTCCGGGCGAATTTCTGCCAGTCGTAAGGGTCGGATCGGAATGAGGCATGCCCTGTTGCCAGCCCTGCGGCATCAATGGCAGAAAGGGCTGTGACATCCCCCTCGCGAGGTGCCCTGAAACGGATATCCATCATGACAGCCACCCCTGAAACAACAGTCCGGCGAGGAAGGAGCCCGTGAGAGCCATGCCGATGTAGAGCAGGAACACCGGCGGGCGGACCAGCGCCCAGACCGCAATCGCGGCGGGCAGAGAGCTGGCACCTCCGGCGACAAGGAAGGCCAGCGCGGCTCCCCCGGCCATGCCCTGTTCCATCAGGCCATGAACCAGCGGCAGCGCAGCATAGCCGTTGAGATAGGCGGGGACGCCCACCAGCGCCGACATGGCAATGACGCCGACGCCCTCACCGCCGAGGGTCCGGGCAACCATCTCACCGGGCACATAGGCAATCATCAGGCTCTCCAGCACATAGGCCAGAGTCAGCCATTTGATTAGAAAGACGGTCGTTTCGACAAACCGTCGAATAAACAATTGCCGCCGGTTGCTCTCCTGCCAGAAGGCCCAGGCCAGCTGTTCGGCCCCAAGCCCCTTTTTCCGACTGCTGCAACACCCGCTACAGCGGCTTGTCTTGCGCAACGAAGACGACAGCAGACCGGCTCTCTCGGCGGCGAAGGTCACCCCGCCACCCAGCAGGCCCAGCCCGATGGCTGCCAGAGTCTTGGCAACGGCGAATTGCCAGCCCATCACGCCGGCTGTCAGCATGAACATCGACGGGTCCATCACCGGAGAGGCGAGCCAGAAGGCCATGACTGCGGAAACGGGAACTCCTGCCCCGAGCAACGCAGCAACCAGAGGGATCACGCCGCAGGAGCAGAAGGGCGACAATGCCCCCACCAGTGCCGCCATGACGATCATGACGGCAGGTGAACCTGCAAAGGCCCTTGCGATCAGGGCATCCGCACCCGAGGCTGCAGCATAGGCGCTGAGCAGAATGGACAGGATGAGGAAGGGCCCAGTCCCGATGAGCGATGAGGCCACCAGTTCCAGGGTTGCCCGGCCCTGATCCGGGATCCAGATCAGCAAGGCAAGGATGATCGCGGCGGACAGCAACCAGACCAGCTGTCGTTTGGCGGCGGCACCCAGATAGCCCGAAAGGCTGTCCGGGGAGGAGGAAGCACAGGAGTCTGACAAAACTATATCTCCAGTTTTCTAGTTTTATAAAGCCCAAGAAAAGAGGCCTCAGATGGCCTCTTCCCTGTTTTCCAGCGTCACGCCAGTGCAGCATTCCGACGTCAGGAAGCCGATCGTTTGGCGGACCGCATCGAAATCGACACGGCTCCTGACCTCACGACCATCGCGCTCCTGAACGATCAGCCCTGCGCTGACGAGCGTCTTCAGATGATGTGCCAGGGTCGAGGCAGGCAACCCCGTGGCAGCAATCAGCTCTCCCACGATCAGTCCGTCGTCCCCTGCACGGACGAGCAGGCGGAAGATGCAAAGCCTTGCATCGTGACCAAGGGCAGAAAGAGCCGAGGCATAGGACTCGAGTGTATGCTTCATAAGCGCAATATAACCGGTTTTATAGTTATATCAAGCGAGAAGTTTGGAAACCGGATTCGTCAGCCGCCAACCATGCGCCGCAGGGCATGGGGAAAATTCAATATACTCAGGAGGAAATGCCTGAGGAAATACAGGCTAATTGAAGCTGTCGAGCTCTTCCTTGATGCTGTCGACAATCTCTGCCCGCTGCTGGGCGGACTTGCCTGCGTGGGCCGCATAAGTCAGGGCCAGAAGCCGCACCGCACTGCTCACCGCTGTCAGCGACGCCCCAAGGGCAAAGCTTGTCACATGACAGGGCAGTACGACCTTGGAGGCGCGCTGCATCTCGAAAAGCGACGTCCTGTCGGTGATGGTCACCACATTGAGGCGGCTGGTCTTGGCGTAACTCAGAATCGATTTGAGCAGCGGCGGATGCGGTGGCAGAGTTATCAACAGCAACACGTCCTTCGGGCCGGTCATCGCCAGATCTTCCGCCCACGACCCCTGATTGATACCCAACAACATGACACTGTGGCGCAGCCGTGAAAACAGCAGGCGCACATAACGGGCGATTCCCTCTTCCGCCCCCAGCCCCAGCACCCAGACGCGCGGTGCCTTGTCGATCAGTTCGGCGGCTTCCCGTATCTTGTCGGAGCGCATTTCCTCGAAGGTGCGCGTCAGATTCTTCAGTTCCAGCTCCAGATGGGCGCCAATGGCCCGGCCCATGGCCATTTGATCGGAGTTGGTCACTGACAATTCATAGGGTTCGGACTGGTTGCGCTCCTCGCGGGCCTGAAGCTTCACCTCGTTGAAGTCGGCATAACCCAGATGCTGGAAGAAGCGGGCCGCCGTTGCCTTGGAAACTCCAGCCATTTCAGCAATTTCGGTCGCTGAATGTGTGAGAATGTCATCCTGGCGATCGAGGATCAGCTGCGCGAGCTTCTTCTCCCCCGCCGTCAGCTTGGCGTATCTCTCCTGAATTCTCAGCACAAGGCGCGATGCCATCAACTCCTCCGATTCTTTGCAGTAGCATAAAAAAACACTAGCAGCCCTCTTGCAATAATGAAACAACAGTTTCATGATTATGAAACAGAGAAACGAGAGGACAGCATGAGTCATTCACGGCTGATACGCAAGGGCATATGGCAGCGACTGAAAGATGTCGCCCGGGCTGACGTGCGCTTTCATCTCGATTTCTCCGAAGTCATTCCCGATTTCGACGGCTCTGATGTGGCCACCGGTCGCGTGCTGGCGCTGGATGCTTTCAAAGGCTGCCAGCTTGCCTTCGTGACACCGGACAATTCCCTCACGCTGCTGCGCCAGAAGATGATCGAGGCGGGCATTCCGCTGGTCATGTCCACCTATAACATCCGTCGCGGCTTCCTCTATCTGGAGCCGGGTGTCGTGCCCAAGGGGGCGGAACTCTATGCCTCATGGTTGGAGGGGATGGAGCATTTCGCAAAACCCGTGTCACTGGAAGAGATCGCACGCAAGGGGCGGTTCGACTTTGCCGCGACCGGCGCATCCGCCGTTTCCTCCCGGGGCATCCGCTTTGGCAAGGGACATGTCTATTTCGATCTCGAATGGGGCATGTTCACCGATCTGGGTCTCATGGAGGAAAAAACGCCGGTTGTTTCCATCGTGCATGATGTGCAGGTGACCGACGAGAATGTCATCGCCAGCGATCTCGACATTGCCATCGACATGATCGCGACCCCGGAAAAGCTAATCCGGGTCGAGCGAACCGAACGACGCCCACGCGGCATTCGCTGGGATCTTTTGAGCAAAGACCAAATTCTGGACATTCCGCCTCTGGCCGAGCTGGCTCGGATCAGGGGCGTTTTATAGCAACAGCCACACTTCCCGAGACAAATGGAGACACTGAACATGAGACTTGCTCTGGACAGACGCCGATTTCTTTCCCTGATGGCAGCATCTGCCGCCCTGCCGACCATGGGCCGCTTTGCGAGCGCTGCATCGCCTTTCGCCTTTCAGGCTTCCTGGATCAACGATGCCGAATTCACCGGCTATTTCGTTGCCATGGACAAGGGCTACTATGCCGAGGAAGGCCTCGACCTTTCCTATGCATCCGGCGGCCCGGACGTCATCCCGGAAAGCACCATCATTGCTGGCAAGGCCGACCTCACCCTGACCACGCCGGACACCACCATCAAGGCGATCACCGAGCAGGGCGCGCCGTTCAAGATCATCGGCGCCCAGTATCAGAAGAACCCGATCGGCATCGTTTCTCTGGCCTCCAACCCGATCAAGACTCCTGAAGACCTCATCGGCAAGACCCTTGCCGTGCCGCCAGTCAACGTGATTTCCGTTGAAGCCATGCTGAAGATCTCCGGCGTCGATCGCTCCAAGATCAACATCGTGCCCTATGCCTATGATCCGACCCCGCTGATCAAGGGCGAAATCGATGCATCCCTCGATTTCACCACCAACGTGCCATTCACCATCAAGCAGGCTGGCGCCGACGCGACCTCCTTCCTGCTCTATGATTTCGGCTTCACCATCTTCAACGACACCGTTGTTGTCACCGAAGAGACCCTGAAGACCAAGCGCAAGGAACTGGTTTCCTTTCTCAGGGCTTCCCGCAAAGGCTGGGAAGAGAACTTCAAGGATCCGGCCGCCTATCCGCCGAAATTTGCTGACAGCTGGTTCAAGGGCACCGGTCGTTCCATCGACAACGAGCTCTATTTCAACAACGCCCAGAAGCCGCTGATCGAAGCCGCAGGTGGCATTTTCTCGATGAGCGAAGAAGCCATCGAAGCCAACATCAAGGCGCTTGCCGAAGTGGGCATTTCCGCCAAACGCGAGCATTTCGACACCACGCTGCTGGAAGAAATTGCATGAGTACCGAACACGGTATCACCATCAATCACGTGTCGCGATCCTTCAAGGGTCGCGGCGCGGTCGTTCAAGCCCTGAGCGATGTGTCACTCGTCTGTCCGGAAGGCTCGTTCACGGCCTTGATCGGGCCGTCGGGCTGCGGCAAGTCGACCATCCTGCGGCTGGCGCTGGGGCTTGATGCTCCGGACACCGGCGATGTGATGATCAGCGGCATGACCCCATTCAAGGCGGCAAGAAGCGGCAAGACGGGTGTTGCCTTCCAGGATGCGGCACTGATGCCATGGCGCACCGTGGAAGACAATATCATGCTGCCCCTTGACGTGCTCGGGCACAAGCGGGCCGACTATCTGGCCGAGGTGGCCAAGCTGGTCGATCTGGTGGGGCTCAACGGTTTCGAAAAGGCACTGCCCGGCGAGCTGTCCGGTGGCATGCGCCAGCGCGCGGCCATCGCCCGTGCTCTCATCACCCGCCCGGAAATCCTCTTTCTGGATGAACCCTTTGGCGCGCTCGACCAGATCCTGCGCCGCCAGATGAATATCGAGCTGCAACGCATCTGGATGGAAAGCCGGGCAACAACCCTGCTGGTCACCCATGGCATCGATGAAGCGATCTTCCTTGCCGACCGTGTGGTGGTCATGCAGAGCAAGCCGGGGCGGATCAGCCGCGTCATCGATGTGCCGTTCGACCGGCCACGCAAGCCCGACCTGTTTTCCGATCCTCGCTTCCACGCCCTCGAGAAGGAAATCGCGGAGGCGCTGGATGGCCAGTAACAGGACCGCTCCAGAGAGGTCCGACGCCCTCTCCCCGATCCGCAAGCTGCTGCGCTCGTCCACCTTGCGCAACTGGCTCTTGCTGTTGGTCGTCTGGGAGATCATCGGTCGGTTGCGACTGGTTGCCGACGGAGCCCTGCCTGCGCCATCCGCCATTCTGGCGCGGCTGTGGGTCGACTGGTCCGACTATCCGCCGCATATTCTGGCGACACTGGAAGGGGCAAGCGCCGGCTTTCTCATCGGCAATGCCCTGGCGATTGCCGCAGGGGTGCTGTTCGCCATCTTCCCGATCACCCAGCGGCTGGCACGCGGAGTCAATGTGGCGCTGTTCGCCCTGCCGCCGATTGCCGTTTCGCCAATCCTTGTCATCACCTTCTCGGGCATGACGCCCCGCATCATTCTGGCGGCCATCGCCTGCTATTTCGTCACCATGAGCGCCACCGTAACCGGCATCCAGCAGACCGACCGACGCATTGTCGATGTGGTCCGGGCCTATGGCGGCCGCCAGTGGAAGACACTTGTTCACGCGCAAATGCGCAGCGCCATCCCATCCATATTGGCGGGCCTCAGGATTGCGGCCCCCAATGCGGTTCTAGGCTCCATTCTAGCGGAGTTCGGCGGCGGCGGTCGGTATGGACTGGGGGTCTATCTGATCGGTTCGCTTGGCCGTGGCGAGCCCGACCGACTGTGGGGAATCGGTCTATCAGCAACTGTGATTGCAGGGCTCGCCTATCTCCTCTTTTCCCTTCTGGCAACCCGCCTCACAGGAGCATCCAAGGCCGTTACCGTGCCAGCCAGCCCGCCGGCAACCAAGGCAGAGAAAAATCCGCTGGTTGAAGCGGCCCTGATCGCGGTGTCCTTTGCCTTGCCGTTCCTGTTATGGGGGCTGTTGCTCTCCATCATGGGCACCCCGGCGATGATCGCCAAGACGCCGCTTGGCGTGTTTGACTATCTGTTCATGATGCCCAACAGTCCGGCAAGCCTTGGCAAGCTGGCGATGGCCCTCAGCGAAACCCTGCCAATGACGATGATCGGCATGGCCATGGGGCTGTTCTTCGCCTTTGCGCTGGCGCTCTGTTCGGTGCTTTATCCGGCCATCATTCGCGGCTTCATGCCCGTGGCGCTGGTCACACAGACCATGCCTCTGGTCGCCCTGACGCCGCTGTTGGTACTGATCCTCGGGCGCGGCCCCTCGGTCATCCTGTGGATCACGGTATCGGTCACCTTCTTTCCGGCCTTCGTCACCATGGCACAGGGCCTGTCCATGGTGTCGCGCGCCGCCATCGAGGTGCCCAAAGCCTATGGTGCCGGACCGGTCAAGCAGCTCTGGCTTGTTTCCATTCCGGCGTCCCTACCCTATCTGTTTGCCGCCACCCGACTTGCGGTTCCCCGGGCACTGCTGGGCGTGATGATTGCCGAGTGGCTCGCCACCGGCAAGGGCCTTGGCAATCTGCTCAACCAGTCCCGCGGCTATCTCGACTATGGCATGATCTGGTCGGTCGCAGTGGTTTCGGTGCTGATATCAGTTCTTTTCTATCAAATCGTGGTCGCCATCGAGCATCGCGTGCTTACCAAGCGCGGCATGGCACCTGCACAATAAGACATCACGGAGTTTCACCATGGATATTGTTGATCACAAGATCAAAGTCCGCGAGCGCGTTTGGCGCGAGTTGCGCAAGGTCGCTGTTCCCGACAGCCGCTTTCACTTCGATTTTGGCGAATTCATCGCCGATTTCGAAGGCGGCGAGGCGGCGGTTCAGAGGCTGGTCGACCATGAGTTCTATCAGAAATCGAACTATATCTTCATCACGCCGGACAACTGCCTCGACCGCCTGCGCCTCAAGGCGCTGGAAGACGGCAAGACGGTGCTGATGACGACCTATTCGATCAAGCGCGGCTTCTGGCTGCTCGACCCGAATACGATTGCCCCGGAGCTCTATCTCTATGCCTCGACGCTGGACGGCATGGAACGGGTTGGCCGACCGGTCACTCTGAAGGAGCTCGCCGACATGCCAAAGGTCGACTATATGGTCACCGGCACCGGCGCCATCAACACCAAGGGCATCCGCTTCGGCAAGGGCCATGGCTTCTTCGACAGCGAATGGGGCATGCTCTATCAGATCGGCAGGATCTCGACCGAAACCCCGTCGGCGGCCGTGGTACATGATTGCCAGCTGCTGGACGAGGAACTGACGCCGGATGTCTATGACACGGTGGCCGACGCCATCTTCACGCCGACCCGGACCATTCTGGTCGATGGGCCACACAAGCCGACCTGCGGCATCCTGTGGGACCGCCTTGATCCGGTGATGTTCGAGACCATTCCGCCACTGCAGGAACTCAAGGCCATGGGCCTGTGATCTGACCAAAGGCGCGTCGGGCCAAATACCCGCATCCCGGCTGGTCGGCGTTTCGGCGCTCTATCCAGCCGTGCCATATCCGTTTCGTGAAGGGTCCCCGCAGGTCTCCTGACACCGAAGGGAAGGCCCGTGTGACCCCTCTCGCACGGGCCTTTTCTCGTTTTCGAGCCGGCCCTTCGCATATTCTGATCCTGAGGCCTTGCGAACAGCCTCACACCTCGCCCTTTCCCATGAGGGGAACGATCGAGCCATCGACCGCACACTCGACCACCCGCTCGCGCAACATCTCGGTCAGGCGCAGAACCATCCGGTCAGGATCATCATCGCGATGGCGAATTACCCCGAATGCCACCCAGCGGGTGGGCGACAGGGGACGGGTGGTAATCAGCCGGTCATCCATGGCCAGCACGCTCAGCCGATCAATGATCGTTACTCCGGCGCCGTTGGCAACAAGATACTGGGCCATCTGCGAAGACCCGGCCAGCACCTCCTGCTCGATCCGCACGTCATGGGCATCGAACAGGGCGTCGGTCTGGCGCCGCAGCAACATGCCCGGAAATTGCTGCACCAACGGCACGGTCGCCAGATCCTGAAGGGTCACCACCTCCTTCCGGGCAAAGGGATGGTCGATGGGCATCAACACCTCCAGCACCGCCCGGCCGATCGGCGTGCTCTCCGCGGCCCAGTGGGTGATGGGCACGTTGCCGAACCCCAGGTCATACTCCCGCCCGTTGATCCAGCTTTCGATATCCCGGTGCGATCGAATGTCGAGAGACAGTTTGACGTCGGGATTCTCGCGCGTGAACCGGGCAACGACGGGCGCCACCACCGACAGGGCGGCGCGCGGCATGGTCACCATCCGCAGCCGCTTGAGCCGATGGGCGCGGATTTCCTCGGCAATCCTCGGGATCTCGCTGAGACCGGCCAGAATCCGTCGCGCCTCCCGGTTGAAGGCCTGCCCCTCCTCGGTGAGATAGAGCCGCTGCTTTTCGCGCCGGAACAGCGAAATATGCAACTCGCTTTCCAGCAGCATGATCAGACGGCTGACCGCAGGTTGGCTCAGGTTCATCACCCGCGCCGCGCCGCTGACTGTTCCTTCCTGAACGACGGCGTTGAACGCTTGCAGCTCCTTGATATTCATGACGCACCCGATACTTCATCAGCAAATTGTATAATCTTATCGACACCATGCATTATGCATATGAACTACCCGTCTTTACAGTAAAATCATCAAGACACTCAAAGAAACGAGGTACAGCATGTCCTCACAAGAACCATCGCCCTGGTCGGCTCCACTGATGGAACTGGTCCGGGCCCTGCCTGCGCGGCAGAGCGTGGAGGTCAACGGGCTGCCGATATCCTACCGCTCCATGGGCGAAGGCAGGCCCATTCTCTTTCTGCATGGCCTTCTGGGCAGTGCAGACAGCTGGTTGTTTCAGCTGCACGACCTGTCATCCCGCTACCAAATCATTTCGTGGGATGCGCCAGGCTATGGACAATCCGCCGAAGTCGAACCGGACATCGAGGTGTTTGCCGAGCAGTTGCGCGGCTTCATCGCAAAACTGGCGCTGCCATCTCTGACCGTTGTCGGCCATTCCATGGGCGGAACGCTGGCGGCCCGGGTTGCCGCCGACCCTGAGCCGCGGATCGGGCGGGTGATCCTCTCCTGCACGCACCCAGGTTATGGCGAGCCTTTGGATACGCCCCCAACCGCCAAACTTGTCGACCGGATCCGCGCACTCAAGGAAGAAGGCGGCGAGGCCTACGGCCGGGAACGGGCCACCAACATGGTCGCCCATCCAGTGGATCCCTTCGCCCTCGAAACGGCAGCCTATGTCGCCTCAGGCACCAAGGCCGACGGCCTCTTCTCGGCAACGCGGATGCTGCAATTTGCCGATCTGCGCACCTTCTACGAGAAGATCACGATCCCGATGCTGGTGCTTTTCGCCCAGAAGGATCCTGTCGTCCGGCCCGAACTTTCCGCCGAACTCAGGGCTCTGACACCACAGGCAACACAAAAGACATTGCCCAACGTGGGCCATGCGCCCTATCTGGAGGACAAGGAAAACTATGAACAGGTCATCACATCTTTCATCGAGCATTCCTCCAGTCATTCCGAGCCATGAACGCCCGGCTCCATCAGTCACACCTCGACCTGCTTAAAATCTGGGAGGAAAAAGTATGTTAGGTTTTCTCATCGGCCTTGTCGTCACGATTGTCGTGGCATGGCTCATCATCAAGAAATACCAGTCACACACCGTTCTGCTGCTGGCTGGCCTGCTGCTTCTTGCGCTGACGCTCGTTGTCGCGCCCGAAAGCTCGATTCTGTTCAAGAAGGCCAAGTCGACGGGTCTGTCGCTGTTTGACATCTTCGACTATGTCCGCGGCTCGCTGGCCTATCGTGCGGCAGGGCTTGGCATGATCATCATGGCGGCCGGTGGCTTTGCCAAATACATGGACCATATCGGGGCCACGGATGCCATGGTCGATGTCGCCATACGCCCGCTCAAGCTGCTGAACGCACCTTACGTGGTGCTGGCGCTTGGCTATGCCGTTGGGCAGGTGCTCAACATCTTCATTCCCAGCGCCGCCGGCCTTGCCATGTTGCTGCTGGTCACCTTCTACCCGACTCTTGTCCGGCTGGGCGTCAGCCGCGCAGCAGCGGCTGCCATGATCGGCACCACCGCCGTGCTTGACCTTGGTCCGGCGTCCGGTGCATCCAACCTTGCAGCCAAGACCGCCGAGCTTGATGTCGCGGTCTATTTTGCCCAGCATCAGCTGCCGGTAGGCATTGCCGCCATCATCGTCATCTCCATCCTGACCTATGTCAGCGCCCGCTATTTCGACAAGAAGGAAGGGCATGTGGTCGAAGCCGAGGCACACGATGTGGACCCGACCAAGGCTGATGGCAAGAAGTCAGCACCAGCCTTCTATGCGCTGCTGCCAATGCTGCCACTGGCGTTGATCCTCGTCTTCTCCAAACTGCTCATCAGCTCGGTCAAGCTCGACGTTGTCACCGCCATGCTGATCGGTGCACTCGTCGGTCTGATCTGCGAAACCATCCGCCATCGCAATGGCAAGGCTGTCACCAAGGGCTTCATGGCCTTCTTTGACGGCATGGGCCAGATGTTTGCCCGCATCGTTTCCCTGATCGTCTGTGCCGAAGTATTTGCCGCCGGTCTGACGACCATCGGAATGGTCGACTTCCTGATCAACGCGGCCCAAGGGTCTGGTTTCGGTGTCACGGCCATGACCATCGTCATGTGCGCCATGGTCACGGTCATCGCAGTCATCACCGGCTCCGGCAATGCGGCCTTCTTCTCCTTCGGCCATCTTGCACCCAATATTGCATCGAGCTTCGGAGCTGCCTCGGTCTCCATGCTGCTGCCGATGCAGCTGACCGCCGGTCTTGCCCGGTCCATGTCGCCGGTTGCCGGTGTCATCATCGCCGTCAGCGATGCCGGCCAGTGTTCCCCGATCGACATCGTCCGTCGCACCGCCCTGCCTGTTGCAGGCGGCATCCTGACCGTCGTTCTGTTCGGGATCATCTTTGCCTGACGACTGGTCAAAGACGCTTTGGGGCAGTAGAGTGACGGTCCTCACCGGAGCCCTACTCCCCCGACCCTATCTCAAACGATCAAAGGCGGCACCTGATGCCGCCCGCAAAGAGGCATGACGATGAACCCTGCTGAGCTGGACCTTGAAGACTTTCTCAAAGATCTCGAATTTCTGGTCAACATCGATAGTGGCAGTGCGGACCTTGATGGCGTCAGTGCCGTGGCCGCCTTTTTCGAAGAGGAATTCACCAAGCTCGGCTGGCAGGTCATCCGGCGCGACGTCGGCTCCAACGTTGGCCCGTGCCTTGAAATCCTGAGCCCTGGCAACAGGAACGACCACGACATCCTGCTACTCGGCCACATGGATACCGTCTTTCCGAAGGGAACCGCTGCCGAGCGACCATTTCATATCGAAGGCAATCGGGCCTATGGACCCGGTGTCATGGACATGAAATCAGGCGATCTCTTTGCCCTCTATCTGGCTCGGCTGTTTCACCGGACGGGAGAGGCCACGCCGTCCATCTGCCTTGCTCTCAACAGTCACGAGGAAATCGGCTCCGAACAGTCCCGCGGCTGGATTGAGGATCTGGCCCGGCGCAGTCACCATGCCTTCATTCTCGAACCGGGCCGCGCCAATGGCGATCTGGTCTTCGAACGCAAGGGCACCGGTCGCTATTGCCTCAATTTTCATGGCAAGGCAGCCCATTCCGGGGTAGATCCGCAGAACGGAGCGAGCGCCATCAATGAGCTTGCCCACTGGGTAACCGAACTGCACAAGCTGACGGACTTCGACACCGGCCTGACGCTCAATGTCGGGCTCATCTCGGGCGGCACATCGGTCAATGCCATCGCCGAATCCGCCGAGGCCGAGGTTGATCTGCGCTTCGTCTCGCAAGATCAGGCAGACCTGGTCGAGGCCCGCATCCGGGAAATGGCACGGAATCCCTTTACCCCAAATGTCACAGTCTCCGTGACCGGAGGTGTCTCCCGCCCGCCGATGAATGCCTCCGATGACGCGTTGGTGCTCTGTCGCAAGGTCGACGCCATCGCTGCGGAGCTGGGCGTCAGGATCGGCTGGCAGAAAACCGGTGGTGGATCCGATGGCAACTTCACCGCCGATGTCGGCATCCCGACCATCGACGGCATGGGACCGGTGGGTGGCCGGGCACACAGCCGGGAAGAATATCTCGAAGTTGACAGCATCAGCGAACGCTTCGCCCTGCTTGCAGGCATCGTGCGGACCCTGAAGGCCTGACGATCGGGCTTCCCCCTCAAGACGATCGCCAGCCTTCAGCCCTGCTGTCAACCTCATCAGACCGGGGAGCCTTTTGGCCCCCTGGTCCTCGTCCAGGCATCGTCAAACAGGATCCGGCCTTGACGGCCGAATACGGGAGGAAACCATGATCCGAATACTGATAGCACCCCTCGCCCTCACGGCGACGGCAGCCCTTGCCTCAACTGCGCTGGCGGCCAACACCATGCTTGCCCCGTCACCGGAAGCGACAATGGGCGAGCACGCCAAGGTGATTGCCCTCTATGGCAATTCCTACACGCACTATAACAACAATCTCAACACCCGCCTCAGGGACCTCACCCGCTCCCTACTGCCCGACAATGCCAAGGGCTACAGTTTCCGCGGCATCACGATTTCCAGCGCGACCCTCGGCTGGCATCTGCCCAATCTGGAATTCCAAAATGGCCTCAAGCATTGGGATGCCGTGATCTTTCAGGGGAACTCCACCGAGCCGATCAGCAGCAAGCAAGAGGTGCGGCAGGCTTTTGACGCTTCGGCAACGCAAATGTCCAAGATCGCCCATGAGTCCGGCTCCCGGGTGATCTATTTCATGACATGGGCTGCAAAGGACAAACCGGAACAGACAGAAGAGCTCGAAAAGGCCTATTACGACGTCGCCGCAAAGACCGGGGGATACATGGCGCCCGTGGGGCTGGCCTTTGCCAACGCCCGAGAGGCGCACCCCGAGATCGAGCTCTATTTCGTTGACGGCAAGCATCCCTCACTGGCGGGCACCTATCTGGCCGCTTGCGTGTTCTTTGCAACCCTTTATGACCAGTCACCAATTGGCGGTGCCATTCCGATCGGCTCCGACATGAGCGCAGATGTTGCGCAGACGTTGCAGGCCGTAGCCTGGGATACCGTAAAGGCTTTCCGAAAGCAGCCGTAACAAGAGAACGAAGCCGCCAGCAAGGATGGCCAGCCGCCGCAGGAGGGTTGGCTGCCCTTGTTCGGCAACCTGAAGGTCGGCTCGTTCGGCAGCCAGCATGTCAGTGGAGCGGTTTGGGCGGCTTTTGGCAAGGCCCAAGGATCAGCGGAGCTGTCTGGACATTATACCGGTCACCGGGCAAAAGCATGCCGGTATAGCGGAGTTCCATACCCTCGTAGGGCAACAGGTCCACAGCGCTGCCGCGCGCCCGCACCCTGATATGAAAGCCATTGTGGCTGATGAATTTGCCTTGCAACACGCACCCCACGATCACGCGTTTGACCGGCGCCGAAGCCTCGCTTGCCGGCACCGTAAGGCACAGACCGGCTGCCGTTGCCAACAGGACTGCTCTTAACGACAATCTGGACACAGTTTCCTCCTCCCCGCGTCAGAAACGTCCCCCAATTCTTGCAGAAAATCGGTTTGAATTGCCATTATCTCTTCGCATGAATTCTTTGAAATTTAGCACGCATAACTAAGCCTCCTTTCTATGCAAATTTGCATACCAATATCAAGTATCTGAAATAATTTATGGTTTCCTCAAATTTCGACTTCCATAATTCTGGACCATTGCGCAGATCGGGATGCTAAATGCCTCGACATGCACAAATCGCATGACTGTCTTGAGGTATCAGTTCTTTTCAGATAGCTCGAAGAGGAGCATAGTCCGGGCATAAGAAAGAAAGAAACAAGCCAGACAGTTGAAAGGAAATAAAATGAACTTCTTTAACCGCGCATTCGAAAAAGTTGTATCTGCTCGTGAAGAACAGGCTCAGCGTTTTGTAGACGAATACATCTCCGCACACGGCATTGACGCAATGCTTGGCTCGATCTCCGATCCTCGTGACTAATAGCCACGAGGCTTCTCGAAGCCAGATGAAGATAAAATACTGAAAAGTACTTTTTCATTGCTTCAGAGAAGCGTCCGGGCGGGAAGAGACAACCGCCTTCCAAAAAATTGATAAAAAGAATGCAAGTGGGTCCAGCCCGCTTTTTTTTGTTTCCGCACTTGTGCGCGGACAGCATCTGGTGCAAGGCAGCCTGCCCTTCACCTGCGATGCCCAATGGCTCAAATGAGACAGATCTCCGGCTTTGCCCCAAAACGCCGTGCGCCTTCCATGTTCTCCCCGCTACCGCCGCTCCCAGCTGCTCCAATCCCCCCAGCCTGACATGCAACCATTATTTATCGTCATTAATTTTCAAAATTATGGCGTGTAACAAAGAAATATTTACATCCCGATAACGCTGTTACAAATATTTCGCCCGGATCAATGGAAAAGTAAGTATTGGAAGTTATTGATGTAAATCAAACCTACGTTTCCGGAACCTATCTGAATGTTGACAGTTCTGAGCTGTATCTACACCGAACATGATCTTCTGCTCGTCGCTCTTGCAGCTCTGCTTTGCATCATCGGTTCCCTTGTCACCTTGCGCCTTGTGCGCCATGCCGTCGAATCCGAGTTCGGCCACCATTTTGGCTGGTTCTTTCTGGCAGCGGTGTCAGGTGGCGGCAGTGTCTGGGCGACGCATTTTGTTGCCATGCTGGCCTACAAACCCAAGGCGGCGATATCCTTTGATCCGGCTCTGACCATCCTTTCGCTGGTGATCGCTATCGCCGGACTGCTTGGCAGCTTCTGCCTTTCCGGCTTCCGACAAAGCCCCATCCGGACTGTGATCGGCGGCGCCTTTGTCGGCCTGACCTTTGCGACCATGCATTACACCGGCATGTTTGCCTATCGCATCGTGGGGCTTCTCACCTGGGACATGGGCCTCATCTGGGCCTCGATCCTCATCTCCGTCGCCCTGTCGATGTTCTTCAGCACCCTCATCTGGAAACCAGCCATCGGAAAGTTGCGCTTTCTGTCGGCCGTCATGACCATGGTGCTGAGCATCGTCGGATTGCACTTTACCGGCATGGCCGCCTTCACGGTCACGCCGATGACCACGTCGTTTCCGGATATTGATGCCAGTGCCATGATCTCGCTGGCAATGGCCATTGCGCTTGTCACGCTGATCATACTTGGCGCTGGCCTGACCAGCCATCTCATCGACTCACGGGTGCGCTCGCATTCCAGGGAAGAATTGCATCACCTGACCAGCCACGATGTCCTGACCGGCATTCCCAACCGGGAAGGTTTCAAACGCTACGTGAACAGCGCCATTGAAAGCGCTGAGCATTATGGGGTCAAGGTCGCAATTCTTGGCATAGACCTCAACCGCTTCAAGGAAATCAACGATCGGCTGGGCCATGCGGCGGGCGACTTCACGTTGCACACGCTGGCAGGCAGGATGAAAACCATTCTCCGGGAGGATGAGTTTGTTGCGCGCATTGGCGGCGATGAATTTGCAGCGGTGAAATTCTTCCACGAAAAGAGCACCATCGCCTCTTTCGCTGAACGCCTCGCCTTCGAGATTGCCCAACCCATCGATATCGATGGTGTCAGAAATGAGGTCGGTGCCAGCTTGGGAGCGGCAATCTGGCCAGACGACGGAGAAACCTCGAGCGAGCTGGTCAACAATGCCAATCTGGCGATGTATCACGCCAAGTGCTCCTTCATGAGCAAGCTCTGCTTTTACGATGCCGAAATCGGCGCAGACATGCGCAAGAAACGCAAGATGGCAGACGACCTCCGTCGGGCGCTGGATAATGACGAGCTACAGTTGCACTATCAGGTGCAGAAATCCATGGGGCCGGAACGGGACATCCATGGCTTCGAGGCACTGTTGCGCTGGACCCATCCTGACCTTGGCCCCATCTCGCCTGCGCTTTTCATTCCGGTAGCGGAAGAAAACGGCCTGATCTCGGCGCTTGGCCTTTGGGTGCTGAAGCGCGCCTGTGTGGATGCCGCAAGCTGGGATCCGCCCTATCGGGTGGCGGTCAACGTTTCTGCTGTGCAATTCATGGATCCCCATCTGCCTCAATATGTCGAGGATGTACTTGCCCTGACAGGTCTCAACCCGAGCCGCCTCGAGCTGGAGCTCACGGAAACGGCCCTTGTCAAGGACACGGCCAGATCCCTCGATATCATGCTGCAGGTCAAGGCTCTTGGTGTTGGCATTGCACTGGATGATTTCGGCACGGGCTATTCGTCCCTGGAGATTCTCAGAACCTTTCCCTTTGACAAGATCAAGCTGGACAAGAGCTTCGTTGACGACATCAACAAGGACAGGTCGTCTCTCGCCATCGTGCGGGCGGTTCTGGCACTGGGCAAAAGCCTTTCGATCCCGGTGCTGGCAGAAGGCATCGAAACCGAAGAACAGATGGCCATTCTGCGCGATGAGGGCTGCGACGAGGGTCAGGGCTATCTGCTTGGTCGGCCTTCCTCATTGGAGAGCCTGCTGGATACGGGCAGCCTCGACAAGCTGGTCGCATCGGAAAGGGCAACCACCGCCGGGACCAGACATCCGGTTACGACTGACGACGCTCTTGCCCCGCTTCTGGCAAGAGCCGGGTAGCCATCCGTGCAACTGGCGCAGCCTCCCCGGAGTATCCTCCCCCCTCTCAACAAGAAAAGGCCGACCGGAAAAGATCTTTTCCGGTCGGCCTCATGTCTTTCAGCGGGCACTCCACAATGATGCCTGGCTTGGCAAAGGCTAGAGCGGCAGCCTGTCCCGCACCAGCTGGGCCCAGTAGGAGCAGCCCCATTTGATCACCTCGTCGTTGAAATCGAACTTGGGGTGATGCAGCTGGGCCGAAGGGCCGTTGCCGACATGGATCATCGAGCCCGGCACGGCATTGAGCATGAAGGCGAAGTCCTCGCCGCCAAGGGTTGGCGGCATGTCGATGCGGACCGCGTCATCGCCGGAAACCGCGCGGGCAGCCTTGGCCGCATGCTCGGTTGCCTCGTCATGGTTGACCATCACCGGATAGAGACGGCGGTAGTCCAACTCCCCGACGCAATTGTTGCCTTCGGCAATCTGCGCCACGATCTTGCCAAGACGTGCCTCGACATGGTCACGGACAGCCTCGTTGAGGGTGCGGACGGTGCCCTTGATGTTGATCTCTTCGGGGATGACGTTGTAGGTGTCGTTGCTGGTGATGCCACACAGGGAAACCACGTGGGAGTCCAGCGGATTGACGGTGCGGGCACTCATGCCATTGATGGCCTGGATGATGGCCGCAACCGCAGGGAACGGATCGATGGCATTATGCGGCTGGGCCGCATGACCACCCCGACCGGTCACCTTGATGTCGAACATGTCAACCGCAGCCATGCTTGGGCCCTTGCTGGTTACGAAATGGCCCACCGGCACATCGGGAATGTTGTGCATGCCATAGACTTCATCGCATGGCCAACGCTCGAACAGGCCGTCATCGATCATCGCCTGAGCCCCGGCACCGCCTTCCTCGGCGGGCTGGAAGATCACCAACACCGTGCCGTCAAAGGCACGGCTTTCGACAAAATGCCTTGCAGCGCCCAGCAGCATGGTGGTGTGGCCATCATGGCCGCAGGCATGCATCTTGCCCGGAACCTTTGAGGCGTGGGGCAGTCCGGTGGCTTCGACGATCGGCAGGGCATCCATATCGGCACGCAGACCGATGGTACGGCCCGACGTATTGCTCTGGCCATGGATGACACCGACAACACCGGTCTTGCCCAGCCCCTCGACCACCTCGTCGACGCCAGCAGCGCGCAGCGCTTCGGCCACTTTCTTCGAGGTGCGCTCCAGATCGTAAAGCAGTTCGGGATTCTCGTGCAAATCCCGCCGGAAAGCGGTCAGATCTTCGATTTCGCGCGAAACCCAATTATCAACTGCCATATCCTGTTCTTCCTTTTCTCACTTCATCTTGTATCTGAAATCACAATGGGAGGCGCCCTTCATGATGGTCTGGGTTCGCTCCAGTTTGATGTCCGGGTTATAGCCGACACAGAAGTCGCCGTCGCGGTTGCAGGAGAGAAGATGGCCAATATCGCCAAGTCCCATCTCCTTGTACATTTCGGCGTAGCGGCACCGGGTGACATTGAAGTCCATCTGGTCCGGCTCGGTGACCAGCGTTTCGATCTGGAGCGCGTCTTCCTTGGTCCAGTTGGGCAGGATGTCGGCAAAGTCGGACAGGGTCGGGGCGTGGTCAAGCCCTTCCGCCATGGCCTTGCCCTGCTCGATCGCCGAGCGGGAGCAGGTTTCGCCGATCACGGCTTCGGCTTCGGCGCGGCCGCTGCGTTCAGTGATCACATCCAGCACATGCTTCAAGATCATTGCCTCGATGCGGCGGCGTTCCAGAATAGGGATATCGTTCATGGTCAGGTCCTGTCAGCTTTTGTATTCCCGGTGGTCCTTGAATTTATACCAGGCAAGATAGTAAGGCGCGATGGCGCGGCCGATGGCGTGGAACGGCAGGGCATGTGGAGTGGTTGTCGGCAGCGCCAGCGAAGCGAGATCTTCACCGTTCGTGGCGCGGGCCATCTCACGCCCCAGCGAATAACCAAGCGCTACACCACGGCCGTTGCACCCGATCCAGGTCCAGCCGTTCGGGCCAAGGCTGTGAACGCGCGGAAAGCGATCCCAGTTCATGGAGAGGAAACCTTCCCAGACATGGGTCATTTTGGGAGGCGCAAGCTGCGGAAAGCTGTCGGCCAGATTGTTGGCGGCCTTGCGGGCCATGCGGGCGGCGAGGTCGCCAAAGCCCATGATGGCGCCACCGGTGATCAGGCGGTTATCGCGGTCATAATGGAAAAAGCGCAGGTCGCCACGGGTATCGGACACGGCCTGACGACCCGGCAGGATCGTGGCGCGCAGCGCATCACTCAACGGTTCGGTCGACATCTGCCAGGAGGAAACCGGCACGATGGAATGGGCAAGACGGCGGTTGAGCTTTGGTACCACTTCGCCGGTGTAGGCGTTGGTGGCAAGAATCAGCGCCCGGGCCTTGACCGAGCCCCGGTCAGTCTTGACGACCCACTGAGTGCCATCATGAGCGTAGGATACGACCGGCGTGGCCTCATGGATGGTCGCCCCTGCCCGTTCCACGGCAAGGGCCAGACCACGAGCCAGACCAAGCGGGTTGATGTGACCACCGGACGGGGCAAGCATGCCGCCATACCAATGATCCGTGCCCAGCAGTTCGGTGGTCGCCTTGCGATCGAGATAACGGGCGTCAAGGCCAAACCGCTGCCATGCCTCGACACGCTTCTGGCTCAGCTTCGTGCGCCCCGGCGTGTGGGCCGGCTGGAACCAGCCGGTCTGTTCGGCATCGGCATGGGAGACGATGTCTTCTTCCCGGATCGCGTCAAACAGGACATTGGCGGAAGCGCCGATCATCTGGGCAAAGAGGCGCCCGGTCTCGCCATAGCGCTGCACCCACATGTCCGGTTCGGCAGCGGTAAGGGTCGGGATGACCTGACCATTGTTGCGCCCGGAAGCGCCCCAGCCGATCGCCTTGCCTTCCAGCAAAACCACCTCACGTCCGGCCTTGGCCAGATGCAGGGCGGCGCCCAGTCCGGTGAAGCCGCCGCCGATCACTACCGTATCGGTTTCAATCGCTTCGGTGAGCGGAGCTGCCTCGGTGCGGGCCGGTGCGGTGACGGCCCAGATGGAGGGGGGGAATGTGACTGGATTGCTCATGTCTTTTCTTTCACTGTTTAGACTGATCAAACGGCGTCGTTTATCTGTTGAATCCAAGATGTCAGAGGGTTTGGCCCCTCTGCAGAGGTGCAATAAGGAGGAAAATCCCGGCATGTCAGGCACATAAAAGGCACATGGGAGACACGCCGGGATGATTGCTCAGGCCCTCAGGCCTGTTCGTGAACGTGACCGCCGAGGTAGGCATCGGCGACGCGCTTGTCACTCATCAGTGCATGGGCATCGCCCTCGATGACGATCTTGCCGTGCTCGATGACATAGGCCTGGTCTGAGATGCGCAGGGCTGCCTTGACATTCTGCTCGACGAGCAGAACGGCATAGCCTTCCTCGCGAATCTTGGTAACCAGCTCACAGATGAAGCCGACCAGACGCGGCGCAAGGCCGAGGGACGGTTCGTCCAGCAACAGGACCTTTGGCTTGCGCATCAGGGCGCGGCCGATGCAGAGCATCTGCTGCTCGCCCCCGGACATGGAGCCTGCCTGCTGCTTGAGGCGTTCCTTGAGCACCGGAAACAGGGTCAGCACGTGATCCAGTTCCTGCCGACCAAGCGGCCCGGCCCCGAGGATGAGATTCTCCAGAACCGTCATGGTGGAAAAGATCTGCCGCCCTTCCGGTGCCTGCATGACGCCGCGATCGACAATTTCGTGGCTCTTGAGTTTGGAGATATCCTGCCCGTCGAGCAGGATTTCACCACCGGTGGCATGATAGATACCCGAGATGCAGCGCATCAGCGAGGTCTTGCCGACCCCGTTGGCACCCAGAACTGAGACAATGCCCTTTTCCGGAACGGCCACGGTGATGTCATGCAGGATTTCCTGAATGCCGATCTTGAGGGACAGATTGTTGATTTCGAGAATATTGCTCATCAGTCGTCGCCTCCCAGATAGGCTTCCAGAACGGCGGGGTCCTGACGCACCTTGGACGGCACGTCATCGGCAATTTTTCGGCCTGAAGCGAGCACGACGAGGCGCTGGCAAATGCCCATCACCAGCCCCATGTCATGCTCGACCAGCATGATCGTAAGGCCCGTCTTGTTGAGATCGGTGATGAACTGGGCCAGTTCGGCTGTCTCGGAATCGTTCATGCCTGCGGCCGGTTCATCAAGGATCAGCAGATCCGGCTTCATGGCCAGAGCCCGCGCGATTTCGAGATATTTGCGCTTGCCGTAGGACAGGTTGGCCGCCAGATCGTCAGCATGCTCCTTGAGGCCGACCTTTTCGAGCATCTCCCAGCTACGCTCGGAAATTTCCCTGGCCTTGGCCCGGCCTCCCCAGAGTGCGGAGAAGGGGCTGACCCCGATCATGCCCAGTGCGCCGACGGAGATATTGTCGAAGACGGTCATGTTGGGGAAGACACGCAGGTTCTGGAAGGTACGGGACATGCCCCGATGTGCAATCTTGTGCACCGGCAGCCCCGTGATGCTCTCGCCCTTGAAGCGGACATCGCCCGAAGACGGCGGCGTGAAGCCGGAGATCAGGTTGAACAGGGTGGTCTTGCCAGCCCCGTTCGGTCCGATCAGGCCAAACAGTTCGCCTTCGGAAACCTTGGTGGAGACATCATCGACAGCTCTCAGGCCACCGAAGACGCGCGTCAGGGAATCAAGTTCAAGTATGGTCGTCATTTCCAGCCGATCCCCTTCTCAGAATTGTCTTCCGACCAGGCCGAGCCGAGAATCCTGCGCGCAAAATTGAGCGCATTGACCTCGCCGAACAGGCCCTTGGGCAGGAACAGGATCGCGCCGAACATCAGAAGGCCTACGATGATGTTGCGAATGTCGCCGAAGTAACGCAGCACTTCCGGCAGCAGGATCAGCAACAGGGCACCGATCAGCACGCCCGGCAGAGAGCCGAGCCCTCCCACAACGACCATCGTCAGGATGAGGATCGACTGGGAGAAGTTGAAGTCGTTGGGCGAAATGTAGCCCGTGGTGTAGGCCCAGAGCGCTCCGGCGATGCCTGCGAAGAAGGCAGAAATCACGAAGGCCTGGATCTTCATCACGGTGACGTTGATGCCCATGGCCGCCGTGCACTGGTCGTCTTCACGCAGTGACCGCAGGGCATTGCCATAATAGGAATGGCTGAGACGGTTGAGAATGAGGATCGAGACGGCCGCAACAACGGCAACCACATAGTAGATCCCCAGTTCACTGTTGATGGCATAGCCGAACAGATCGATGCCGTCGAACAGCATCACCCCGTTGGGACCATTGGTGACATCGACCCAGTTCTGGAAGACCAGAAACAGCATCTGGCCGATGCCAAGCGTTGCGACGGCGAAGTAGATCGACATCAGACGCATGGTTGGCAGCGCCACCAGGAAGGCGACAAAGGCAGCCCCGATGCCCGCCAGCGGCAGGCCGTAGGTGAAGCCGATGCCATATTTGGAGCCGAGCAGCGCGGCCACATAGGCACCGACGCCATAAAGGGAGGCATGACCCAGATGCAACAGGCCCGCCACGCCGGTGACCAGATGCAGGGAGGCGGCCAGCAGCATGAAGACGAAGGCCAGAGTGGCGATCTGATAATAGTAGCCCTTGCCGAGGCCTTCGAGCGCGAACGGAACCACGGCGAAGACGATAACCAGCAACAGCAGCTTGATGAGCAATGGTTTAGACACGTTCCCTCCTTGCTCCGAAGAGGCCTTGCGGGAAGAAGATCAGCGTGGCGAGCAGGAAGGCATAGGCAACCATGTCAGACCATACCGATGGCATGAAGCTGGTGGAGATGCTCTCGGCAAGACCGAGGATCATGGCAGAGACGACTGCGCCCGGAATGGAGCTGAGACCACCCATGACCATGGCAACAAAGGCCTTGATGCCCGGCGTGAAGCCCATGGCGGGGAAGATTGCGCCATAATAGAGCCCGACGAGAATCCCGGCGAGTGCACCCATGCCCGAGCCGATGATAAAGGTGAAAATGATCGTCCGGTCGGTGTTGATGCCGCAGTATTTGGCACCCAGCGCATTGTTCGACACGGCGCGGATGGACATGCCGATCGGGCTTTTCTTGAGTAGCCACTGCAGACCGCCCAGCATGATCAGCGTGATGGCCAGAATGATCAGGTCGCCATTGACGATGGTGATCGGGCCGATCTCGATCGGCTTGTTGATCAGGTAGGCCAGATCAATGGACTGGAACTGCGAACCGAAGATCAGTTCCATGGCTTCGCGGGCGATGATCGACATGGCCAGGGAAGACATCAGGGTCGCTTCGCGCATGGCGCGGGATTTCAGCGAGGCTTCGTCGGAGAATCGGCGGAACGGACGGAAGGCAAGGCGTTCAAGTCCGAAACCGGCAAAAGCACCCGCAGCCAGAGCAATGAACAGAACCACCAGAAGCGGCGGCGCAAAAGCCGTAATGGCCATCAGACCGGCAAAGGCCCCGATCGTGTAAACCTCGCCATGGGCAAAGTTCACCACGTTGAGCACGCCGAAGATGAGCGTGAAGCCGATCGCCATCAGCGCATAAATCATACCCAGCGAAACGCCAATGGCGAGCTGTTGCAAAATATAAGGATCGAACACGAAGGTCCCCCTTTTCTCTTATTGCCACCCGCCCGAAGACCGAGCTCCGGGCGGGATGGGGGATTGGGTTACTTCACTTCAACGAAAACGCCATCCTTGACGGTGGCCTTGGTGAGTTCCTTGAGAGGCTCGCCATTTTCATCGAAGGAGGTGTTGCCGGTGACACCCGGGAAGTCCTTGGTCGCAGCCACGGCATCGCGCAGGCTCTGACGGGTTACATCCGGATAGGCCTTGACGACAGCTGCCAGCATGATGTTGACGGCATCATAGGCCTGCGCAGGGAACTGACCTGGCGCATTGTCGTGGGTCTTTTTCCATTCGGTCACGAATTCCGTCACGTTGGCATCGGCGCGGGTCGGCAGGAAGGTCGCGGTCAACTTGAGACCTTCGGCAGCAGCACCGGCCAGCTCGATCAGCTTGTCGTTATAGGCGGCAGAGGTGGAGTAGACAGGAATGCCGGCATTGAGCTGGGCAACCTGTTTGAGGAACTGGGCACCGTCTTCATAGAAGAAACCGGTGTAGATGGCTTCCGGCTTCTGTTCTTCGATCTTGGTGATGATGGAACGGAAATCAGCCAGACCACGGTTGAAGAATTCGGTGTAGACGACCTCGCCGCCCATTTCCTTGAAAGGATCGACAAAGCCCTTGACCACAGACTGGCCCCAGTCGGTCTGCTCGGCAATCACGGCGACTTTCTTGATGCCCTGATCGATCATCCACTTGGCGTTCACGCCACCTTCCTGATTCTGGGTGGTGATGTTACGGAACTGCCATTCGGAGATCTTGGCGAAATCCGGGTGGGATGCGGTCTGGGACAGCTGAACCATGCCCGAACGCTTGTAGACCTGGGCGGCTGCCATGGAAACGGTGGAGGTGAAGTCACCGAGGACGCCGACAATTTCCTTGTCGTCAACGAACTTGCGGGCGATGGTCACGCCTTCCTTGGCGTCGGAACGAGAGTCTTCATAGATGATTTCAACCGGCACTGGAATCTGGCCGGAAGCGTTGAACTTGGCAAGAGCGATTTCTGCAGCGTCCTTGAAGTCCTGGCCGTACTGGGCGGTGTTGCCGGTGAGGGGCAACTGGTAGCCGATCTTGATGCTATCGGCAGCCTGCGAGGCTGCGGGCAGCATGACTGAAGCGACAGTGAGTGCCAAAAGCGTTCTGCGAGAAAGTTTCATAGCGAGTGTTCCCCAATGGGTTGGTAATCGGTGTACTAAGCGCCTGAAAAGTCAGGCCGAGGGAGGTGACGCCCGTTTTAACGGGTCTGTTTCAAGTCCGGTATTCCGGATCCTGCATTTCGACGTCCGGTTTGCCGGATCTGTCTGTATTATAAAAAGATCTTCTTCAAACAGCTTCGGCTTCAGAACCAGGTTTCACGATCAGGCGGCAGCAACCGGTGTCGCCGATCTTCCAGGTTTCGCCTTCGAAGGTGAAGCCGGCCTTGGTGAACATGCCTGCGTCAATGGCACCTGCTGCCTTGCACAGCAGTTCGAGTGCTTCGCCCTTGCGGCCAGCAGCAACCCAGTTGTCCTTCAGCGGGCATTTGTGGAATTTGATTTCCATGCCTTCATGGTCGCATTTGCGCAGTTCCGGGCCAAACAGGTGGTCGCGGCATGGGATGCCCTGCAGGAACTGTTCGGTCAGCCCCTCAATGTTTGCAGGGCCATGAGCCTGAAGCTTTTCGCCCATCTCTTCGCCAAGGCGATAGGTCGCCGCGCTCATCAGCTCGACGGCTTTGTCATTGCCAAAATTCTCGACCAGAATATCAAACATGAACATGTAGAATTTGGCACGCATCGCGTAGGCGCCAGAAAGCTGTTCAAGGGTGATTTCCGGGGTTTTGGTCTCTTCTGTCATCGGTCTCTCCAAATATGGTCCTGAGGTTTGACACCTTCTGGCTCTGATCGTTGGTGGCCAAGTGCGGCCGGTATGACGCTCCGTCACGGGGGTAACGGAATAATCTGAAAACTGTTGCAAATGCTTGATCGGTTCTATTCCAAAATGAAAAGTGCCAATCGGTTTGCGAACCGTATGATCAAGGGCACGCCCTCTGCTTCGAACTCAATTAAGAACAATTTGCAACAACAAAATTCAACCTCTAACTCTACAGGCACCCTTCCCGCTCGCCCACATGGGTGAAAATGCCTTAAAATTAGCCCTGCTTAAAATTTACGCATACAAACCTGTAAAGCGCAATTGAAACATTGTTTTCCAAACAAACTACAGCGAATTTGCCAAACAACCGCTTCGTGACGACTCGCTACACAAATTGAATAACCATTTTATTACATGAGGATAGAGATAATATCCCAGGCGCTGCAAGGCCATTGATGCCCATACAAGTTTATGCGCCGGAGAACGGAAAGCCGTTTTCCTTCGCAAGCAGCCCAACACTTCAGATTGCAGACTCTTGGCAGCACCCCCGCTCATGGTAGCAGGAAGGTGCGGAGAACAGGGTGGTGAGTCTCACCAGCTTCCCCGTCGCTGGGCAGGATGGTCAACCGCTTGATCTGTCGAACAATATCCCGAAGAGCCAGGGATTTAGCCGAACGCAGGCACAAGGCGATGCATCCGGCCTTGACAGATTTGCAGGAAGGCTGGTTGCGCCGGAAAAGCCCCGAAGCGCCCGGCCGCAGACAGATGAAACGAATCCACGGACAAGGAGCATTGGATCCATAAAGCCGGAGGCCAGGTTCGAGCAATCAACGGCCAAGCGCAGTTCATCTGCACTGAACGCTGTAAGCTCACACCTCACGGCTGACGCTCAAGGTTTTGCCCGTTTTTGCGGGTCTATACCACAAAGATGGCGCTTCCGGCAGAGTTGGCTGTGGCTGACTTCTCTCTTCCATCCGGAAAGTCAGCGCTCCTTGTCTTGGAATGCCCGAAAGGAATGGCCGCAAGCGTCGTTGGTCAGACGACGTTGCAACGCTGGTGAACAGCTCTATACCGCCCTGTTAATGGCCAGATCATTCAGCGTTTCAAACCCGATAAATTGCGGGTGTCCCTTATATTCCACCCTGGGCTTCGGGCGGCCGTGAGAGTCCTTGAAATCCCTTGAATCCAGCCATCCCTTGAAGGCCGCCTGATCCGCCCAGACGGCCTGGGAGGCGTAGAGCACATACCCGTCTTCGTCCTCATTTCCCTTGAGCATTTCAAAGCTGACAAAGCCGTCAAATTCATGCAGCTTGCTGTCGCGATCGCGCCAGATCCCTTCAAAAACTTCTTCATACCCAGCTTTTACGAGAAAGTGATTCATGGCGATAAACATCGTCGCACCTTTCAAAATAATGCAATTAGAACAATTTGTTACTGGACACCGATGACCTCGCTGCCCGCGATGGAACTGGTTCGTACAATAAGTTGAGTATAAAAATCAAGAATTAAAACTTGAATATTTTACTCATATTGATATTCCTCCTCTCAATCACGTTCTTCTTGCCAAGGATAATCACCATGCGTTTCTTGTCCCGCCCCATCTTCCTCAGTGCGTCTTCCATTCGTTTGCTTGCTTTGGCGACGGCGTTGTGCGTTGCGCAACCGGCACTGGCCCCAGCGCAGGCCGCTGCTGCGGGAGAAGAGGCTACCGTTCACAAAACGGACCGCATTGTCTCGATCGGAGGCGCGTTGACCGAAATCATCTATGCGCTGGGCGGACAGGATGCTCTGGTGGCGATAGACACAACCTCGGTCTACCCGCCCGAGGCACTGGTCGACAAACCCAATGTCGGATATATGCGCGCCTTGTCAGCGGAAGGTGTTTTGGCCACCGATCCGGGCCTGATTTTGATGATTGAGGGAGCGGGCCCCCCCGAAGCGCTTGATCTGCTCAAGGCCGCCGGGGTGCCAATGGTCTCAGTTGCCGAACGGGATAGCAAGGAAGGCATTCTCGACAAGATCAAAGTGGTCGGCAAAGCGCTTGGCGCAACAGAAGCGGCAGCCACTCTCGCACAAACCGTCGCGAGCGAGATGGACAGAATTGCGGCAACGGTCAGCACCATCAAGGGCGAGCGCAAGAAGATCCTGTTTCTGATGTCCATCAAAGGGGGGCGTCTGCTGGTTGGCGGCGCACAGACGCAGGCCGATGCAGTGATCCGCCTTGCCGGCGCTGACAATGCCGCCGAAGGGCTGACCGGCTTCAAACCGATGAGCAATGAGGCTATTGTCAAAGCCAACCCGGATGTCATCCTGATGATGAGCGGGACCGGGATGGCTACGCCAGATGCCGACGAAATCTACTCCCAGCCCGCCCTGTCCCGGACCAATGCGGCGCACCACAAAGCCCTGATCGTCATGCCTGGCATGTATCTGCTTGGCTTTGGCCCTCGCACCCCCCATGCACTGGCCGAACTGGTCGAGGCACTCTATCCGGGCAGTTTTGACGAAGCCGATCCCTTGCTGGCGAACAAGGCTGCCCCGGGCTCCACGCCCCCTCTTGCTGACAAGCAGTAGAGTCGGCTCATGTTCCAGCCCGACTTGAGCAGAGGGGTGTTTCGAAAAGCCCCGTTTCAGGGTGACCGTTCGCATATGGGACGGGAGGCGCTGTGCCTTCTGGCGCTTCTGCTGGCAGGAACCGTTGTCGCTTCCGTCAGCATCGGAGCGAGCGCCGTTTCGCTCGGGACTTTGGGGCAGTGGTTCCTCGGTCTGGTCAGTGGCCAACCGGCGGGCCTGTCGACAGGCGACAGTATCATCCTGTTTCGCATCCGGTTGCCGCGCATGGTGATGGGTGGCCTTGTCGGGGCGTCACTTGCCGTGGCAGGCGCCTGTTTGCAGGGGCTATTCCGCAATCCGCTGGCCGATCCGGGCGTCATTGGCATTTCCGGAGGTGCGGCGTTCGGTGCCGTTCTTTCCATTGTGCTTGGCGGGACGGTTTTGGCTCCCCTTGCCGCTATTCTGGGGGACTATCTGTTACCGGCCTCCGCCTTCGTCGGCGGTCTGGCAACCACGCTCCTTCTGTTTGCAATCGGTACTCGGGACGGGCAGACTTCGGTCGCCACCATGTTGCTCGCCGGGATCGCTCTGGCCGCGATTGCCGGGGCTGGAGTTGGATTTCTTGTCTACATGGCAGATGATCAGCAATTGCGCGATCTCACATTCTGGACCATGGGCGGACTTGGTGGCGCTACATGGTCCAAGGTGGCACTGTCCGGGCCATTCATGCTCGTTTCGCTTGTTGTCATGATGGTCCACGCAAGAGGACTGAATGCGCTGCTGCTGGGAGATCATCAGGCTCTGCATATGGGGGTTGATGTGCAAGCACTCAAAAGTCGGCTGGTGCTGTTCATCGCCTTGTCTGTCGGGGCGGCAGTGTCCGTTTCGGGCATCATCGGTTTTGTCGGCATCATCGTGCCACATCTGCTGCGTCTGATTATTGGGCCGGATCATCGCTTCCTGCTGCCCGCTTCCGCCGTGCTTGGCGCCATCCTTCTGATGCTGACGGACATTCTCGCCCGAACAATCGATGCCCCTGCCGAGATGCCCATCGGCATCGTCATGTCGGCCATTGGCGGACCATTCTTCCTGTGGCTGATGCTTAGAAAGAGAAGGGCACTATCACTATGACCGATCCCATTACTGCCGCCAACCTTTCGGCCAGTCCTCAGCAGACATCGTCGGCTTTTTGCGTCCAGTCCGCTTCGCTGATGCTGGGCAAGCGCTCGGTGCTGCACTCGCTTTCCCTATCGCTTCCAGCCGCAGAATTGACGGTGATCATCGGGCCGAACGGCGCTGGCAAATCGACCTTCCTCAAGCTGCTGGCAGGAGACCATCGCCCTTCTGCCGGGACGGTTACCTTTGAAGGAAAGCCGCTTTCGTCCCTGAAGGCGTCGCAGATGGCGCCACGGCGGGCGGTCATGGCGCAATCAAGCCATCTGTCCTTTCCATTCACCGTGCTGGAAGTGGTGCGACTGGGGGCCGAGGTCAGTGCCAAGGGGCCTGATGCAGTGGCACGACGGGCCTTTGATGCTCTGGAAAAGGTCGACATGGGACATCATGCAGGAAGCGCGTATCAAGATCTGTCTGGCGGCGAGCAACAGCGAGTGCAGCTTGCCCGCACTCTGGCGCAGGTTTGGGAGCCCACAGGCGCGGAGGGAGCCAATTTCCTGTTCCTTGATGAGCCGATATCAAATCTCGACATTCGCCATCAGGTCGACATCATGGAGCAGGCGCGCCGTTACGCTGACGCCGGGGGCGGCTGCATCGCGGTGCTGCATGATCTGAACATCGCTGCAATGTTCGCTCACCGCCTGCTGGTCTTCAAGCAGGGGAGCATCATTGCAGACGGGCCTCCTCACAGAACGCTGACGGATGGTCTGATGGAAGATGTCTTCGACATCCCGATCCGGGTCAACGCCCGGCCCCTGAGGCCTTCGACCTATATCCTGCCGCAGTCGCTCGACAGGCCGCAGCCATAAACGAGGCGGCCGGGCCAGCCACTGCCGCCGGGAGGTGGGCTATTTTGTCAGGATCAGTTTCTGCTGGGCCGTAATGCGCAGGCGGTAAATCTCGCCCCGATGGGAAATCTGCACTTCGCGCTTGTCACCAAACAGGTCGGTGGACTCGACAAGAGGCAGATGGCGCAGAGCCGGGGATACCCCCTCGCAAGGATCCATGGTCGTGATCGGGTCAGGGGTGTTGCTGCTGGCCATCTTTGTTCCTGGTTCCGATTTGTTTTTCAATTATGCGAGATTGCACGATGAAATTGCAATTTTTAATGTTGAGTATAAAAATCATCAATTAATTCTTGACTCATATACTCAACATTAGATAGGAAACACAACAGCTTTCTTGGCAAAAGCAGCGGTTTTGAACCCTGATGTGAAGAAAAAACAGCCAGCCAGTCTATGCCATCCGGTGCAGCAGCCAGCCAATAATCAGAAAAATCGATGAGGCAAAAATGAATAGAATGCTGTTGGTGACGTTGGCTGCGTCCACAATGTTTCAACCTGTAACAAGAAGTCTGGCCGAGGATCTCAGTGACGATCTGACGTCGATGAATATTCTCGATCGTATTGTTGTCAGCACGGGGACCGCAAAGGTCGCGATCGATACTCCGCAGGCGGTCACGGTGCTCAATCAGGAAGACATCGACGAAGCTCAGCCGGATACACTCGGAGACCTGTTCAAATTTGTGCCTGGCGTCACGGCCACGGGCGCGGACAGTGCGCTTGGTCAGAGCTTCAACATTCGCGGTATCGGTTCGGCAGAAAGCACAGGTGAATCCAAGATCATCATGCAGGTCGACGGGGTCAACAAGTTCTACGAGCAATATCGCATGGGCTCCTATTTTCTTGACCCGGAACTGCTCAAGAGTGTCGAGGTGCTGCGCGGCCCGGCCTCATCCACCCTCTACGGTGCGGGAGCGCTGGGGGGTGTTGTTTCGATGACCACAAAGGATGCGTCCGACTTCCTCAAGGAAGGGCAGACATGGGCAGCCAAGGCCAAGGTTTCCGCCAGCAGCAACAATTCCGGCGTGACCACGACAGGAACCTATGCCACGCGCATCGGCGACGCGTTCGAGGTGTTGGCTTCTGGTTCGTTTCGCAGAACGTCCGATTATCAGGATGGCGATGGCAATGAAATCGATGGCACCGGGAACGCAGCACTCTCCGGCCTGATCAATGCCAGATATCGGTTTGGCGATAATCTGGAGCAGTATGTGCGCCTGAGCGGCATGCAATTCTATTCCGATGGCGACAACCAGCGCTTCATCCAGACCGGCGCCAGCGGATATGACTGGGGCGATATTGATCGTACCGTTTCCGACACCACTTTGGCGGTTGAATATGGCAATCCGTTCAACGGCAACAGGTGGCTGGACATGAAAGTCAATCTTGGTTTCTCCGATACCACCGTCGAGCAGGAAAACTATGACGAGATCTATGCGGCATCCTTCGGCAACGATTCCGACTATGGCTATCGGACCTACAGTGCCAAGGTTGAAAACACCTCGGATCTGTCGACGAGCGATTTCTTCCAGACCTTCCTGACCGTAGGAAGCGAATACTCCCATCAGGAACGTACGGCCTCCATGGTCTACGGCGGAACGTCGAGCTCGATCGGCTATCATCCGGAGGGAACACAGCAGAAGATCAGTGGCTTCAGCCAGTCTGAAATGATCTTTGGCGATCGCCTGACCGTCATCCCGGGGATTCGCTATGACTATTACATGAACGAACCCGGTTCGGGCAGCTCGGGGGGGGACGAAACACAAGGGGCGGTGTCTCCGAAACTGGCCGCGATGGTCTCGGTCACGGACTATCTGTCCGTGTTCGGCTCGGTTGCCTATACAGAGCGGGCTGCAACGCTGGATGAGCTATATTCAAGCTCTGCCGAAAGCCGGCGCGGGTCGGTTGTCATTCCGGCCAGAACCGCAAGTCTTGATCTGGACCCGGAAAAATCCACCAACATCGAGGGTGGCTTTGCCGTCAACTTCAGCAACCTCTTCGGCGAAGATCGCCTGACGGCCAAATTTACCGCCTTCCAGAACAACGTGCGGGATCTGATCGAGGAAAATACGAGTGGGCCGACCTATTATCACAATGTTTCCAAGGCGAAGCTCTACGGGGTTGAAGTGGAGGCCAATTATGTTTCCGATCTGTTTTTTGCGCGGGCAGCCTATTCCGCAACAAGAGGCAAAAACGAAACGACGGGAGAGGCGCTGGATACGGTCGCCGCAGACACGCTGTCAACCTCGGTAGGATTCACGATTCCCCAGAGAGACCTGAAACTCGCGTGGGACAGCGTTTATGCCGCAGATCAAAAGAGGGTATCGTCATCTGGCGCGGCAACCGGGGGATATGGCGTGCACGGCATTTCTGCAAGCTGGACCCCGGATGAAGGGACCTTCGCCGGCATTGAAACCCGCTTTGCAGTGGAAAATGTGTTTGATCGCGGCTATCGCGAACACCTGTCCAATGAAGAGGCTTCCGGCCGGACCTTCAAGCTGACGCTGAGCAAAAGTTTCGGAGGATGAGGCAGGCAAGGTATGTCGGCAAGCCTTTGATGCCAGGGCTGGAGGCACTCTGGCCGACGGCGCCTTCCGGCTCAACGCCGACGTATGAAGCCATATGGAGAGCGTGGCAAAGGGCTGTACGGTGCATGGGCGGACCTCTTCTGGCAGGTCTCCATGTCCCGGCTTCTCATCCAGTGGATCCGGCAACAGCTCGAATCCACTGCCATCGCAGACGGAAAGACAAGGAAAAACACATGAAGACGATAGCAGAAGAGAAGCGATCAGCCATCGCCCGGAGTTTACAGAATGACCCCGGCGCGGTGCTAGAATATCTGGCCCGGGACCATTCGGTGTCGGTCGCCGACATTGTCGCCTGCCTGCCAGAGCATCAGGTCACGATGGTTGATGGCGCTTTGTTCGAAACCGTCATGCTGCGCATGGCCGACTGGGGCGATGTCACCTTTCTGGTGCACACCGACGATGTCATTCTGGAGGCCAGGGGAACAATCCCGAAGGGCTCTTTTGCACGCGGCTATTTCAATCTGCATGGCGGTCCGATTGGTGGCCATATCAAAGGGGGGAATTGCCGGTCGATCGCATTTGTCACAAGACCCCTGTTCAAGAGCGAGACCAAGTCCGTGCAATTCTTCAACGCCAACGGCGACTGCATGTTCAAGGTCTATCTTGGACGCGATGAAAACCGCCAGCTCATGCCAGGACAGATCGCAATGTTTGATGCGCTCTCTGTCGAGTTGGGGAAGACCTGTCGATAGGATGGGGTGGCTCAGCAAGGTTTCAAACGCCCGGTGAGCCACTCTTCTGCTGTTGCCAATCGATGGAATGACCCACCTTTTTCAATCAGCAAGAAGCACCAGAGGTGCCAACAGCCTGGCAATGGCAGCGATGCCTGCCAGATCATCGGCGGAATAATGCCCCTTGTCATCGCTGAGCGACAGGACGCCCACGACCTGCTGCTCATGAATGATCGGCGCGCAGGCACAGGAATGGCAGCCCAGCGACAGAATCCTGTCTGCATCAGGAAACGCCCACCGGATCTCCTCCTCGCCGTCTCCCAGCCAGCAAATTCCCCTTTTCAGAACGATGTCACCCCAAGGGGTCGGCCCCATGGGCTTCCGGCCTCCCGGAGGATAGTCGGCTTCATTCGAGCTATACAACCGCATGATCTCGCCAGACTTGCTGTCATTGAGCAAGATGGTGAACAACCGGAAGCCAAAGGCCTTCCGGCAGATGTCCTTCGCCAGATCGAAGGACATCGGAGGAACGGCAACGGTAATGCCCATGGTCTGCGGCATTGAGGGTTTGTTTTCAGAGGACATGTTGTCTTATCCATAAAGAAGATTGGGAAGCCAGAGTGCGATCTGCGGGAAAAGTGCCAAGATGACAACACCCAGGAGCATCAGAAAGAAAAAAGGCAGCGCGGCGCGGGCGACATATCCGATCGGCTGGCCGGAAATGCCTTGCAGCACAAAGAGGTTGAAGCCGACCGGTGGCGTGACCTGTGCCATTTCCACCATCAGCACCAGATAGATGCCGAACCACACCGGATCGAATCCGGCCTGTTGGGCAAGGGGCAGGGCGATGGGCAGGCTCATGACGACGATGGAATTGCCATCCAGAATGAAGCCAAGGCCAAGGTAGAAAACCGACAGCAGGAGCAACAGCGCCCAGGGCGAAGGGTTCAGCTGGGCAATCGCATTGGCGACATTGGCTGGAATATGCAGATAGCCCATAGCGGTCGACATCAGCGCCGCTGTGATCAGGATGGAACAGACCATCGTAGAGGTCCTGAGCGCACCCATCAGGGTTTCGGCGAGCAGCCGCACAGAGAACTGGCCGATGAAGACCGAGATGATGATCGAGGCGACGACGCCGACGGCTGCGGCTTCCGACGGGGTCGCGATGCCCGTATAGATCGAACCCAATACGACGCCCATCAGCAGGACCAGCGGCGCAAGGTTCAAAAGCGCCTTGCCGAAGTCGGCCAGTGTGTGGTTGGGCCGATCAGATGGCACGAGTGATGGATCCAGCTTGGAGCGGATCATGATATAGCCCGAATAGAGCGCAGAAATCATGATGCCGGGCAGAAGCCCCGCCGCAAACAGGCGGCTGATCGATTGTTCGGCCAGAATGCCGTAGACGATCATGACGATGGACGGCGGGATGAGCAGACCAAGGCTGCCAGCCCCGGCCAGAGACCCAAGTGAGATGGACTGGCTATAGCCGCGTGCGGAAAGCTCGGCTGTCGTAATCTTGCCCACCGTTGCTGTCGTGGCCGGAGAGGAACCGGATACTGCCGCGAACATCGTGCAACCGAGCACGTTGGTGTGCAGCAGTCGTCCCGGAATATAGTCGACAAACGGCGACAACCCCCTGAACAGGCGGCTGGAAATGTCGGTCCGGAAGATGATTTCCCCCATCCAGATAAACATCGGAATGGCCGCCAGTTCCCAACTCGATGCATAACGGTAGAAAATGTTGGCGGCGATGCTGCCAATGCGCAACGGCGGCATGCCCAGAATGATGGACAGGGAGCAGAAGGCAACCAGTCCAAGGCTGACAAATACCCAGGTGCCAAATCCGAGAAAGGCAAACAACAGCAACAGGACGATGCCGGAGGAGATGAGTGTTTCCATGGTTTCGGTCTCTCGTTGCTATTCGGTGAAAGGCTGCGGGTCCCGCGGGGCCGGAGACGGATAGCCCTGCAGATGGCGCAAGCCGTGGGCGAAGGATTGCAGCGCCAGAATGAGTAGTCCTATCAGGATCATTCCCTCGGGTATCCAGATCGGCACCGCTGCTATGGAGGGCGAAACGGTCCCCCGTGACCATGCCTTGGAAACCCGCAACCAGAACATCCAGCCAAGTCCGAGTGAACTGGCGCAGAGAACGAAAGCCGAGATGGCCGTCATCCAGTCCTGTACTCGCGGCGGCAGACGCGAGATCAGCAGATTGACGCGAATGAGTTGCTCATGTTCGAGCACATAGCTCAGCGACCAGACCGTGCAGACAGCGACGGCATAGCCGACAAATTCGGCCGTCACAAAGGTGGAGGTGGAGAAGACCGAGCGCAGGATGATTTCCAACGCGATCATCCCGACCATGAAAACCAGCGACGCTGCGGACACGATGGCGGCGGCCACTGATATGAAATAGACAGTGCGATAGAAACGGGGCATGGCAGTTCCAATGCTCGACGAGAGCATGGCCGAACGGTCATCCGGAGAGAGGACCTTTCAGACCTTCGACGGCGAGAAGGGCTATATGGCTAAGGTGCCAGCCTCTTGCAAAAGCGAACTGTTTGGGCTCAGGTCACTCCCGCCAGAGGCTGGTCTTGGGACCTTATTTGCCGTTGTAGGCATCCATGATCCGGGTCGCGCGGTCACCGGTTGCATCAATCCATTTGTCAATGAATGGCTTGGCGGCAGCGGTGAGGAAGGCAGAGAAATCAGCCGGTACGGTTTCCGTCACGGTCACGCCATGCTCGCGCAGGGTGGCAAAGTCTTTCGCCATGCTCTGCTCAAGCAACGACCAGCCGTAGTCTTCGGCTTCCCTGGCAGCGTCCTTCACGGCGCTCTGTTCATCCGGTGTCAGATCGTTAAAGGCATCCAGGTTGACATGCACGCCTTGCAGGGAAGCGGCATAGTTCACGTTGGTGAAGTGGGATTGCAGTTCCCACATCTGGATGCCGATGCCGCCGTTTGCCGAGGTGAGCACGGCATCAATGGCGTTGGTCGACAACTGGGCCGGAACGTCGGACCAGGAAATCTGAATCGGGAAGGCGCCAGCATTCTTCATGACTTCCGTTGAACCCACGTCGTAGGTGCGAACCTTGACCTGAGCCAGATCGGCGGCCTTTTCAAAGGCCTTGTTGCCCCAGAGACCGGAGGAAGGCCACGGTGCGGCCAGCAGAAGCATCTGGTTGTTGTCAGCGAAAACCTTGTCATAGTCGGGACGCGCAAGCTCATAGAGCTTGTGAACGTCTTTTGTGGTCGGTGCGAGGAACGGCAGGGAAGAAAGCTGGAAGATCGGGTCGATCCCCGGCCAGAAAACGAAGGCGGAAGACGCGGCCTGAAGAGCGCCATCACCAACGGCGTCGAAGTGGTCAAGGCTCTTGTAGCCAAGTGCACCACCATGGTGAACCGTGATTTCCAGTGAGCCTCCGGTCTTATCGGCAACTGCAGCCGCGAATTTGTCGGCAACCTGACCATGCAGGGACGTCGCGGGATATTCGCTGGCCAGATCCCAGGAGGTTGCCATGGCATCGGCACTGGCCAATGCGAAAAAACTGAACGTGGAAAGAAGGAGATTGCGAAACATATTTTTGGTTCCTAGTCGAAGCCCCCAAGGGCGGTCAATCGGATGCGGCTTATTGATGCCGCTTTGCACTTTGATCTGATGAAATTCAAACAGAGGTCTTTACCAAAGTTCCAGACTGTGCTGTTCTTATGTTACAAACAATTCTGTTCGTAAATCAAGACTCATTTGCAAAAGAGCTCGCACAAGCAAAAAAGGATTTCATCAAGCCCATGCCCGCATTGCTGATCAAAAACGCCCGAATTGTCGATGGTACCTCACCTGAGCCCACGGCTCCGATGGATATCGCAATCGAAGGGGACAAATTTGTCGAGGTTGGTCCTTCCCTGTCGTTCGAGGGAGCGGAAGTGATTGACCTCAAGGGCGCAATTGTAATGCCCGGGCTTATTGACTGCCATGTGCATGTTGTTGCCACGACTGCCAATCTGGGGCAGAACGCCGAATTGCCGAATGCCTGGGTTGCCCTGAAATCCGCTCACATCATGAAAGACATGCTGATGCGCGGCTTCACCACGGTCCGCGATCTTGGTGGCGCTGACCGTGGCCTGCAAATGGCTGTCGCGGATGGGCTGCTGGATGCGCCAAGGCTGGTGATCTGTGGCAAGGCGCTTTCCCAGTCCGGCGGACACACCGACTATCGAGGAGCCTTCCACAATCGTGATGTCAGCTATTACCCGGAAAAACTGGGCGCATTGGGTCGAATCTGCGATGGCGTACCGGAGGTTCAGAGAGCGACGCGCGAAGAGCTGAAAAACGGCGCCCAGTTCATCAAGATCATGGCGGATGGTGGCGTCTCCTCCCCTTCAGATCCGATCGGCTATCTGGTGTTCTCGGTTGACGAGATCAAGGCCGTGGTGGAAATTGCCAAGGGCTTTGGCACCTATGTGTCCGCACATCTCTACGATGATGCGGCGATCGTGCGTGCTCTGGATTGCGGCGTCGAGTGCATCGAACACGGCAATCTGATGAGTGAAGCCACCATCGCCCGAATTGCCCGGGAAGGGCAGTTTGTTGTGCCGACCAACATCACCTTCGATTATCTGGCAAAGGAAGGGGCCAAGTTCGGACTGCCCCCGGCATCGGTTGCCAAAATCGAAGATGTCCGCGAGGCCGGGCTGGACCAATTGGCCAAGCTGCACAAAGCGGGTGTGACCATGGGGTATGGCACGGATCTGCTGGGCGGCATGCATCCGCAGCAGTCGGGTGAATTCGCACTCAGAGGGCGCTACATCCCCGCCGACGCCGTCATCCGGTCGGCAACGGTCGACGCCGCCAAGGTTCTTCGCATGGAAGGTAAAGTCGGCACCATCGCACCGGGCGCCTTTGCCGACCTGATTGTCGTTGACGGCAACCCGCTTGAAGATCTTGCGCTTCTTGCGGATCAGGGCGCGCATATTCCGCTCATCATGCAGGGCGGAATCGTCAAGAAACAGACGTCTTGCCTGTAATGAGCTCTTCGCGCATCGGGTCTTCTTCGATTCGATGCGCGATCCTTTTCCACATTTCCAGCAATCGCGGCGCTACGGACTCATCCTGATCGAAGCTCTGGTGCACGGCGATGCCTCGCAGAACGGACAGGACGAGTTGGAAATAAAGCGAATCGCTTTCCCTGTCCACGGCTCCCCAAAGCTGCATCAGGGTCTTGGCGTCGCGTTTCTTGATCCACTTCTCCATGACATCGCGCAGGGATCGACCAAGGGCATTGTCCTGTCTGGCGGCAAGCATCAGCTCGAGCGCAGCAATGTAGCGGTTGTTTGAAAAGATGTTGTTCCAGTAGGCGTCGATCATTTCACAGATGGTCAGATGTTCGACATTGTAGCAGTCTGCAAGCGGATAGACTTCCGCCCAGCTATCGATCAAATGCTGGAAAGCGGCCACGATCAGTTCGTTTCTGGTCGGAAACTGATGCGTTAGTGCGCCTCGGGAAACATTGGCCTTTTCAGCGATGATTGTCGTCGAGGTGCGCTCGTATCCAATCTCGTACAAGGTTTCCAGCGTGGCTTCACAGACCTGAATCCTTGTCGCCTGAGATCGTTCTTCCTGCGTCCTTCGCTGTGGTTTCCGGTTGCCCTTGACCTCTGACTTTGCTGCTGGCCGCTCTTTCATTTCTGTCCTTTTCTCCGCCAAGCTGAGAGCCCGATAATGGCAGATCTCAACATCGAATGTCGATTTTTATTTACAAACAGACCAGTTTGTTTTTAAGTTTACAGTCATAATAAACATCACCGCACAAACAAACAACAGGTGAGACAAGCAATCACAACCAATGGAGAATAGTCTTGAGAAAACTTCTGCTCGGACTGGCGCTTGCTGCGTCAACTGCACTTCCCGCTTCTGCCGGAACCGATTTCATCGCCAATTCCTTTTATGATGTTTCCCATCCCCTTTCAAAATATGGCTATGCTGAATGGGCCGAGATCGTGAAGGATCTTTCCGGCGGCGACCTCACCCCCCAGGTCTACACCGGAACCGTTCTGCTGGCGCCGCGCGCAAGCCTTCAGGGCGCTCGTGACAACATCGTGCAGGTGGTCAACCATGCCGCCATTTACACACCATCAGATCTTCCGGTTGCCAACGCCGTACAAGAACTGGGTTTCAACTATTCCGATGCCAAAACGCTGATTTTCGCTACGGCCGACTTCTCGATGCACAATCAGACCCAGCTCAAGGAATGGTCGGACAGCGGCATCGTCTATCTGGGCGCTTACGCGACCCCGCCCTACATCATGTTCTGCTCCTCTCCGGTTACCAATCTGGAAGAGCTAAAGGGCAAGCGCATTCGCACCGCAGGCTCTACCGTTTCCATGTGGGTCGAGAAGGCCGGAGGCATTCCAGTCAACGTTTCGTCGTCCGAGATGTATACCGGCCTCGAACGCGGTTCGCTGGATTGTGCGACCAATGCGGCAAACGACCTGATCGACCGCTCCCTGTGGGAGGTTGCCAAATACACCACGCTTCTGCCGACCGGCATGTACTGGTCTGGTCCGCTCTGGGGCTACAACAAGGGTTTCTGGGCCGGTTTGAGCGCCGAGCAGCGCTCCATCCTGATGCAGGCTTCCGCCCGGTCGATGTCTCGCATGATCATCAACTACGTCAAGCGGGCCGATGAGGCGCTGGAAGAAGCCAAAGCCAAGGGCAATACTGTTTCTGAACCCGCAGATGACCTCAAGGCATCAGTCGAGGCCTTCCGCGAGGAATCCCTTGGCAATGTCTACCAGAAGGCCACGGACAAGTTTGGCCTGACCAACGGCAAAGAAGTCATTGATGCCTTCCGGGCAACCGTTACCAAATGGGAGGGATTGCTTGCTTCTGTGGATCGCAACGACGAAGACGCTCTGACTGCTTTGGCAATGAAAGAGATCTACGGTGATCTCGATCCGACCTCATACGGTGTGAAATAGTTCCCCTCTACTGGTGTCGGCTCTGAGCCGACACCGACTTTTTCCAAAAGAGGCCTGTCATGCTGTCTTTCACGCTCCGTATGGTGCGGCTGCTCAACCATGTCTTTCTGGTAGCTAGCGGCCTGTTTCTCATACTCATGATGCTGCATATCGCGCTCGATGTAATCTTGCGCAACAGCGGCATTTCGATTCAAGGGACGCTGGAAGTCGTCTCCTTCTACTACATGGTCTGTCTTGTCTTTCTTCCAATGGGCTATGTCGAGTTCAAGCATCAGCATATCCGAGTCGACCTGATTGCCCAGAGGCTGCCCCGGTACGCTCAACTGGTCCTCTATGTCTTTTCCTGCCTGATCGGCCTTCTGTTTTTCGGCATGTTGGGCTGGCAGACATTGCTGGATGCTCTTCAGGCCACGCGCTCTGCCCAGACCGCCATGGCCAACTTCACCTTCTACATCTGGCCGGCGCGCTGGGCATTGCCATTCGGCTTCTTCGGTCTGTGTTGTGCGGTCCTGGCCAATCTGCTTTTGGCGCTGAAAGAGCGTCGTTCCTTTTGAAAGATCTGATGGATGAGTAATCTTGATATTGGTTTTATCGGGACGATCGCTGCGCTTGGCCTGATCGCCCTCAGGGTGCCGATCGGTCTCAGTCTCGGCGTCG
The DNA here is from genome assembly GCF_963666525.1 of uncultured Cohaesibacter sp. Lineage (NCBI taxonomy): Bacteria > Pseudomonadati > Pseudomonadota > Alphaproteobacteria > Hyphomicrobiales > Cohaesibacteraceae > Cohaesibacter > uncultured Cohaesibacter sp. The sequence goes on along the minus strand of NZ_OY762905.1, from coordinate 2,622,678 downwards.
TATCCGTGTTTGGCATCGCCTCGATGTTCAATTTCAATGTGGCCTGGGGAATGATCTCGGCCACCCCGTTCGATTATGTCGGACAGTGGGAGCTGTCGGCAGCACCGATGTTCCTGTTGATGGGCTTTCTTTGCTCAACCACAGACATGACGCGCGGTCTTTTTACCGCACTGCGCCTGGTGTTGGCGAGGCTGCCCGGCGGTCTTGCCGTCGCCTCTGTCGGGGCTTGTGCCTTTTTTGCAGCCGCGGCCGGGTCTTCCACGGCCACAGCGTCGGCGATGTCCCGGATTGCCGTACCCGAAATGCTGCGCAATGGCTATGACAAGGGACTGGCGACGGGGACGATTGCAGCATCAGGCACGCTCGGTTCGCTGATCCCCCCATCGGTCCTGCTGATCCTTTACGGCGTCTATGCTCAGGTATCCGTCGGGCAGCTCTTCATGGCGGGCTTCATTCCCGGTGTCTTTTCCGCTCTGATCTACATGGCCATGATCGTCATGCGCGTCAAGCTATCGCCCGAGTTGGCCGGAGAGACATCCATCGAGGTGACCGACGAAGAAAAGCGCACCATTGTCAGGGAGATCTGGCCGCTTCCGCTGCTGATCTTTGCCGTTCTGGGCGGGATCTTCTCAGGGGCTTTCTCGCCCACCGAAGCGGGCGCGCTAGGCGCCTTCATCGCTGGTGTCATCGCCTTCATACGCGGAAAACTGACCAGAGACGCTCTGTTTGATGCGATCAAGCAGGCCATTTCGGCAACGGCAGGCATTTTCATCATTCTGGTCGGATCGCTGTTTTTCACCCGCTTTCTGGCACTTTCAGGGGTTCCAGCCGCTTTTGCCAACATGATCCTGTCCGTCAGTTCCGAGCCCTGGTGGATCCTGCTCGCAGTCACCATTCTCTATGTGGTGCTGGGCATGTTGATTGACAGCATCGGGCTGCTGTTGCTGACCTTGCCCCTTATCCTGCCTCTGGTAGGGGCGGCAGACATGAATCCGATCTGGTTCGGCATCATCATCATCAAGCTTCTTGAGATTGGTCTGGTGACACCGCCTATCGGCCTCAATGTCTACATGATCAAGGGATCGCTAGGGGATCTCGTTACCTTGCCCGAGGTTTTCAAGGGCGTGACATGGTTCATCGTCATGGATTTCCTCACGCTGTTGATCCTCATGCTGTTCCCGATCCTGTCGCTTTGGCTGCCGCAGATGGCATTCAACTAGCCGCGTGGAAACAATACCTGATGACAACACTGGCGACGGAAGGCCCCTTCATTCCAGACACACCGGGGCTTCTTCTGTCGCTGGTCGGGGGCATTGATCCGCCCGTAGCCCGCGTGATCGAGGGCGTTACCTCGGAGATCATAGAGACCTTCAAAGTCCCGGCCTTCATGGCCCATTGAAATGGATTCGGAGGAGGGCTGAAGGTGACTTTCTGTCAATCCGAGAGCGCCTTCGGGATTGACAGAAACTGTTCACCAGGCGCCTTGATGACCAACCGAAACCTCGTTTATCATCGGATTCACGGGCCATTCAAGGGACCGAGAAATCGATCCGATCGCGCATCGAAGCGCACGCGAGCGATAAACTTGGCTGCTAAAGTACCAACAGGGATTCCCTATCGGAAATAAGCGCTGTCAAAAGTCCGTGCCTCGTGTTTTCTGTATGCTCATGAATGGCTTCTCGGGCGGCATCCGGATCATGTGCTCGCAGAGCGGTAACGATGCGAGCGTGATCCTTGATCGTTTCCGGGTTCACATCGCGGACCGCGGCGCCCATATGGAACAGGCGGGTGGATTCTTCCAGATAGCTGTCGATCAACTGCTTGAGCCTTGGCACTCGGGAGGCTTCCGCAATGGCGCTGTGAAAGGCGTTGTTGGCCTTGATGAAGGACGCAACCGTTGGCTCCTCGCCCGGGATATAGCGCGCCTGAGACAGCTCCTCTACCTGATCAATCTCGCTCCCGTCCATACGCACTGCAGCAAGTTCGCAGGCGACTCCTTCGAGGGCCTTGCGCACCGTGAAGACATCATTGACACTCTTGACCGTCACAGGAGTAACCCTGTAACCCCGGCGGGGAAATACCTCGACAAGACCTTCAAGGGCGAGCCTGGCCAGCGCTTCTCTGACCGGTGTCTTGCTCATCTTGAGAGATTCAGCAAGGTCCTGCTCGCTCAAGTCATTGCCCGGGTGCAACTTGCAAGTGATGATGTCCTCGCGCAGCTGGCAATAAGCCTGATCGGCGAGGGACTTCGCTTTTTCGTTGCGCTGGCTGGCGCGTTTGTTGTCACTGGAGTCTGCTGCTGCGCTCTTTGCTCGCGCCATACCTGCTACCTCTGGCTATTTGTTTTTCAGTTCGATTGCCATCCGTTCAAGAGCTTCCGTAAGGAGCGCTTCCGAGCACGCAAAATTCAGTCGAATCCAGCTATCCAGAGACTCACCAAAATCGCTTCCCGGGCTCACCAGCAACTTGACGTTTGTCCGCAGCCAGCTCGCTGCGGGTTGTCCCAAATCATATGCAGACAAGTCCATCCAAGCAAGAAAGCTGGCCTCAGCTGGCGTTGAATGAGCCTTCGAGATATGCGTGTCCAAAAATTTATGGAAGAGATTCCGATTCTTCGCAATACGGTTTCGTACGGCCTGTCGCCAAGGCTCGCCCTGGGAGTAGGCAGCTTCCATGGCTGCAAGCCCGAGAATGTTGACGCTATCCACCAACCCCATCTTGGCACCGACAAACCGGGCCCGCATGTCCGCATCTGGTACAATTGCAAAGGCTGCCTTGAGACCGGCGATATTCCACGTCTTGCTGGCCGCCATCAGGGTGACCGATTTGGCCTCGATGTCCTTGCCGAGAGATGCGGCAGGAATATGCGGCCGATCATCCAGAGTGAGGCCGCTGTGAATCTCATCGGAAATCAGCAACAAATCATGTTCCAGGCAAAGCGCGATCCGTTCTTCCAGCTCAGCCCTGGTGTAGACGCGGCCCGTCGGGTTTTGCGGATTGCACAGAAGCATGATGCTTGATCGGGCTGCTGCGTCGGAGAGCTGGCCATGGCTGCTCGTCCAGCGCCCGTTCCCATCAGGAGCTTGCCAAACTGCGGCGGTCTGCAATCCCCATGTTTGAGGAGCGACCCGCAGCGGTTTGTAGACAGGATACTCCTGCATCACGGTCTGTCCGGGCGTCGTGAAGGCATTGAGCGCCATGTTGAAGCCCGGTTCCACGCCGGGCAGGAAAACGAGCCAGTCGGGTTCGATGACCCAACCGAACTGGTCTGCCATATAGCGGACCAGCGTTTGCCGCAAGGTGTCAGTTGCGGAGCCATAGCCAAGCACAGGATGTTCAAGTCGATGCCGGATCGCTTCAAGGATGATAGGATCTGTGGCATAATCCATATCAGCAACGGGCAGAGGGATATAGCCCTCTGGTACGTCCCGCCACTTGTTGCTATCCGTCCCGCGTCGGTCAATGCTTTCTATGGTACTCATTACATGCCCTTGATCATGCCGCCATCGACCCGGATCATCGAGCCGGTGATGAAGCTGGCCTGTTCCGAGCACAGGAAGGTGACGACGGCACCGAACTCTTCCGGCTTGCCATAACGGGCGGCTGGAATGGTTGCGCGTGATGCAGCCTTGACCTCTTCGACAGACTGGCCGCTTTTCTTGGCCTTGCCTGCATCAAGCTCGGCAAGCCGGTCCGTCGCAATGCGACCCGGCAGTACCATGTTGACGGTAATGCCGGAGGCAGCCACTTCGCTTGCCAGCGTCTTCGACCAGCCAGCGATCGCGCCGCGCACACCATTGGACAGTGCCAGATTGGGGATGGGGCTGACGATGCCGGACGAGCCGATGGTCACCACGCGGCCCCAGCCCTTGTCGGTCATCGCTTCCAGCGCCTTGTCGGTAATCGCGAAGATTGGCGTTGCCATGGCGTTGAAGGCGGCAATCCAGGCTTCCACACTCTGGCCCTTGGCCGGACCGGCAGCCGGTCCACCACAGTTGTTGACCAGAATGTCCACCGGCGTCTCACCAAGAAACGCAATCACATCGCTCACCGATCCGGCATCTGCCAGATCAAGCTTGATGGTGCTTACCTTGTCCTTGAGGCTCTCGGGCAAGCCAGCAGGCAACGCTCCGGACCGGGAGGCAGCAATGACGTCAGCGCCTTCCTCGGCCAGCAGGATGGCCGAGGCGGCACCAAGGCCACGACTGGCACCCAACACGAGTGCGCGTTTTCCTTTCAGACCGAAATCCATCAGCCAAGCTCCTTCAATCTATTTTCCTGTCGATCAATGATGCGATCGACCTCACTGCGGGCCGCAGCCGTCAGCCCCTTGCCCGGTTTGCGCATCGCTTCGGAGGCGATCACGCCCCGTTTCTGCAACACATATTTGCGAACGGCAAGGCCAAGCCCCGGCTGCTGTTCATAACAGACGAGCGGCAGATAGGCATCATAGATATCCTGTGCCTTGTCCATGTCGCCCTTTTCGGCAAAGGCCACGATATCGCGCAGCATTTCGATATAGGCAAAGCCCGTCATGGCACCATTGGCGCCACGTGCCATGGATTCGGGCAGGAACAGCGCGCCGTTGCCACACAGGATCGAAATGCGACGGCGACCGGCTTTCTCGGCCTCACGCACGGCACTGATCTTCTCCAGACCCGGCCAGTCTTCATGCTTGAGCATGACGATCTGCTCGTTCTGGTCGATGATCGTGCCAAGGGTATCGGTCGAGATATTGACCCCGGTGCTCAACGGAAAGTCCTGCAGGACCACCGGCACTCCGGCCCCGGCCGCTTCGCAGGCATTGGCATAATAGGCGATGATCTGCTCGTTGGTCTTGAGGTTGCCCGGAGGGGCGATCATAACACCGGCAGCCCCCAGATCCATCACCGTCTTTGACAAATCGGAGATGGCAGCAAGCCCCGGCGCCGAGACGCCAACAACGATGGGAGCGCCATTGGCGCGCTTGATCACGCGTCCGGCGATGTCAACGGCTTCAGCCTGCGTCATCTTGGGTGCTTCGCCCATCATGCCCAGCACGGTGATACCCGTTGACCCCTTTTCCAGATAGAAGTCTGTCACCCGATCAAGACTGTCAAAATCGATAGCACCCTGTTCGTCAAAGGGCGTGACCGAGATCGAGAAGACACCCTTGGTGTCGGAAGTTAGAAGAGCCATGGAGAGTCCTTTTCATTAGTACCAGCGAGCAGAGCCGCGTTTCACAAAGCGGCCGGAGCCTTCTTTGGCGGTTATGGTCTGGCCATCAAAGCCGAGCGTGCCGCGCAGATAGGTGGAAGCAACACGGACAGTGAAGCATTCGCCATGGAACGGAGACCAGCAAAGACCATCGCGTGCCGATGCTTCATCCCAGATGAACGCACCCTGTTCAAGAATGACCAGATCGGCATCCTGCCCTACCTGAATGGATCCCTTGCGATCGGCAATACCAAAGAAACGGGCTGGCCGCTCGGAAAGCTGTTGGGCGGTCAGCATCGCTGCGTCCATACCGCGAGCCTCTGCCGCTGTAAAGAAGGCTGGCAACAGAGTTTCAAGGCCCGGTACTCCGGCTCCGGCATCAAAAATCGAGTCTGTGAGTTTACCATCGATTGGCCAGCTGGAATGATCCGAGGAAGTGAAAGCCACGTCCCCTTCCATCACTGCGTCCCAGAGGGCATCGGTTTCACCCGGGCGGATCGGCGGGTTGACCTTCATGCGCGGACCAAGGCGCGTGCCATCGCGAGCGGCATCGAACCACAGATAATGCACGCAGGTTTCCCCGGTTGCACGGACGCCCAGATCAGCAAAGGCTCGAACGATTTCAAAGCCCTCGCCACAGGACAGATGCACTGGATGGGCATGGGCTCCGGTTGCCTGAGCCAGTGCAAGGAACTGAGCTGTTGCTGCCAATTCTGCTGCAGGTGGGCGGGAGTTGGAGTGCGCGGAAATACCATTCTCTCCGGCCTTGCGTGCACGATCCATGCGATCAAGCACGATTTCCTGATCCTCATTGTGCAGGCCAAGAGGCACATCGGTTGGTGCCAGCTCTTCCATGATGTCAAGCATCAGGTCGGCGCCAATGCGGGGAAAACGAGTGGGAGAACTTTCAAACGATGAAATCTTAAAGGCCGCGACGCCGCCATCAATCAGGGACCTGATATGCTGGACGCCACTGTCTTTTGTCACGGTGCCGTATAGCGCCATGTCGGCATAGCCATATTGGGCAATCGCTGCACTTTTTGCCTCAAGTCGTTCTGGCCGGTCCAGCGGTTCGGGGCTATCGTATGGCATATCGACAAGGGTCGTGACGCCGCCGGCAATGGCGGAGCGCGTGGTATCGGCGATGCCAACAAGCCCCTGTGCGCTGGTCGCGTGGGTCTGACCGTCAATAACGCCGGGGAGGATCAGGTTTTCACCATAGTCGACAACCTTGTTCGCTTCTGGCGGAGTTTGGGTTGCATCACCAATGGCGGCAATCTTGTCACCTTGAATGGCAATCCACCCACCTGGCAGCGGGGCCACGGGTGTAACAATCGTTCCACGGAGGAGAAGATCCATCAGTTCAAGCCTTTATATTATAGTTCAAATTTAGAAAATTGAGAGCGGCTGACACACCGGCCTGTACCGGATCGACCACAGGCAAGCCTATTGCCTCCTGCAGAAAGGGACGCTGCGCTCCCATCCCGGCACAACCAAGTATGAGCACGTCAGCTCCGAAGTCTTTGGCAAGTCGTTTGCCCGCCTCGATTACCTTATCGCGAGACAAGCCCGGGTCACCGGATTCTTCGACGGACAGGTCGGCAGACAGATCCCCGGCCAGCCGCTCTTCCAAGCCGAGAAACCGGATACGTTCTGCATGGCGGGCAATAGAGGATGGGCCGAGCGAAATTACGCCGAATTTGCGCCCAAGCTGTAGCGCTGAGTAATAGCCCGCCTCGGAGATTCCGATGACCGGAACAGGTAAAGCCTGCTGTCGGATCGTCTCTACGCCCGGATCTGAGAAGCAGGCGGCGACAAGAATATTGCCAGTCATATTGGAGGCATAGTCCACGACCATTGGGCCGACTGTTGCGACATCTGCATCCGTTTCAATGCCTAATGGCGCGTTGATCAGGCGGTCGCAGATGATTTCGTGGCTGGTCGTTTTTGCCAGACCCATAAGACTGGTTGCAATACGGTCTGTTACCTTGCGGGAACTGTTTGGATTGAGAACGATGATGCGTGACATGGAGGCTGTTTCTGTTAGTTGGTTTGGTCTCGCATCACGAAATGGCCGGGGCCGACATTATCGTAATGGCGGTCGTAGGGGACATGGTCTGCGGGAAAAATGGGGCTTTTGAGTTCACGGAGTTCGATATTACGCGACATGTGGCGCCGGGCTGGATCTGGTTCCGGTACTGCTGAGAGAAGACGGCGGGTGTAAGGATGGACCGGGTTGGCGAATATCTGATCACGGGGACCGATCTCGACAATCTCACCCAGCAGCATGACGGCGACCCGGTGGCTGATGCGCTCAACGACAGCCATGTCATGGCTGATAAATAGATAGGCCAGCCCCATTTCCTTTTGCAGCCTCATCATCAGGTTGACGACTTGCGCCTTGATGGTCACATCGAGGGCGGAAACAGCCTCATCGGCGACAATCAGGCGCGGGCGCAAGCCGAGTGCTCTGGCGATAGCGATCCGCTGACGCTGCCCGCCAGAGAATTCATGTGGCCAGCGTGGAGCCATATCCGGATCAAGCCCGACTTGTTCGAGCAGTTGGGCTACCCGCTCAGCAGCCTCTGACCTAGTCGCCATACCGTGAGCAATCATCGGTTCGGCGATCGCTTCCCCGATACGCATGCGTGGGTTGAGACTTGAAAAGGGATCCTGAAAGATCATCTGCATGGATTGCCGCAGCTGCAGGAGTTCTTTCTTTTTCAGCACCATGACGTCCTTGCCTTCTAGCAAGACAGTGCCTTGGACGGGTTTGACGAGCTGCAAAATCGATCGCCCGGTGGTCGACTTGCCGCAACCTGACTCTCCGACGAGGGACAGGGTCTCGCCCTTGCGGATGTCAAACGAAACATTCTCCACGGCATGCACGCGTGCATGGACACGTCCGAGCACCCCTTTCTTGATGTCAAAGCGGGTCGAGAGATTTTTGACCGTCAGAAGCGGAGCGGACTCGCGATCGACCGTATCAATAGCCTCTTCAATCGTACCATCCTTGGTCGGATAGGGACAAGGCAGCGGGCTGTCTCCCAAATCACCGAGACGCGGCGCGGCGGCCAGCAACTCGCGGCTATAGTCCGCCTTTGGCCGCAAGAAAATTTCTTCGGTCGAACCCTGCTCGATCATCTTGGAGCGGTACATCACCAGTGTCCGATCTGCAATTTCGGCAACGACACCCATGTCATGGGTAATGAACATTACCCCCATGTTCGATTCTTGCTGTATTTCCTTGATCAACTCGAGAATCTGGGCTTGAATTGTCACATCTAATGCTGTGGTCGGCTCATCGGCAATCAGCAACCTTGGAGAGCACGTAAGAGCTGTTGCAATCATGACTCGCTGCAACATTCCCCCGGACATTTCGTGCGGATATTCATGGGCGCGTTTGACGGCATCGGGGATGCGAACGCGATCCATCAGGCGGATGGCTTTCTTCAGCGCCTGTTGCCTAGGCAGGCCACGATGACGAATCAGGGGTTCGGCAATCTGCTGACCGACCGTCATGACCGGGTTGAGCGACGTCATTGGCTCCTGAAAAATCATCGCAATTTCATTGCCGCGCACTTCCAGCATCTCCTCTTCCGAGAGAGCGAGAAGGTTCCTGCCACCAAATTCAACTTCTCCGGAAATGCGCGTCACGTTACGTGGCAGAAGCCCCATGACTGAAAGCGCCGTAACGCTTTTTCCTGAACCGGACTCGCCAACAACTGCTACCGTCTGACCGGACTCGATATCGAGGTCGATGCCATCGACAACGGTCCTGTAGCCATTGGGGGTTTTGAAGGCAGCCGAAAGGTTGCGGATCGAAATGACAGACATGAGAAGCTTGTTTCTCTTTAAGAGGCAAAAATAGGACGCTTTTTCTTGCGTTATTTTACAACGAAATATATTGGTAATGTCAAATAAAAAAATTTCGTGATATATCTAAATTTCAAAAAGAGTACAGATGTTCAGTAAAGACAAAGAAACGCGGCGCAAGGTTCTCCTGACACCAAACGAACTGAGAACGATGATGGACAGCGCCTCTGCGCCTCACATTCTCGTGGTGCAATCAGTCAACCCCTACACGGGCCAGGACTCCCGTCAAGGGCTCTATATTCCCAACGCCGTAGAGACTGAAGCCTACAGGGATTTTCAGGCTCCGGAAGATCCCCGAAAGGGAGCTCGCCCACTACCCGAGGTGAGCGACTTGCAGGAGGCAGTCCGGTACTGGGGGCTAACCCATGACCGCACCATTGTTGTGTATGATGGCGATCGTTCCATGACCGCAGCACGGGCCTGGTGGGTGCTCAAATGGGCAGGCTTCAAAGATGTGCGAGTTTTGGATGGAGGCTTGCCCGCTTGGCTCTCAGCCGGCTTTGAAACAGTACAATCCGCCGCAAAACCACCGAAAACCACGACATCTATAACGCCTGGTCACATGCCTGAGTTTGGCCCAGAGAATGCGGAGCAGCTCGCGCAGAATGGCGTTTTGCTGGATGCTCGCATCAGGCCCAACTATATCGGCGGTCCACAAGTGGGCGGCGATCCGAAGCGGGGCCACATCCCCGGAGCAATCTGTGCCCCGACGCATGACACGCTAACAGATCCCGGGGCATTCACCGACAGCGAGACGCTGATCGAGCTCTTTATCGGACTTGGGGTTGATGGAACAAAGCCGGTTGGCGTCTATTGCGGGGCCGGAATGTCGGCTGCACACGAGGTTCTGGCTCTGGCGGCGGTGGGAATCGAGGCTGCAATGTATCCGGGTTCCTGGTCACACTGGATAAATGACCCCCAACGCCCGGTACGACGCGGCGCTCAGCCATAGATGGCTAATTTGTGAGCAACATCCAAAAATGACGCACAATAGTTAGGCAGAAGAGATATTTCTTCAAATTTGAATGCTCTAATTTCACTCAAATATAAAAAAGATATTGCATTAGATATATCACCAGTATGAAATAAAGCGAGTTTTTCAAATTACAAGATCAACACCAACCAAACCAGTAGACCAACAGAGGAGTTCTTCATGAGCCTGACCCGAAATCTCTTCGGTGCGCTATCAGGGGCCGCGATGGCGATAACCGCGGCCACTTTCATGCCTGCCACGAGCTTCATTCCTGCATTCACCGCTTCTGCCAACGCACAAGCTAACAAGACCCTTGTCGTGGCGGTACCGTCCGACCCCGCCAGCCTTGAGCCCGGCGCAAACAAGGCCGAGCCGATTGGCAGTGAAATCATCCTAAACGTCTTTGATACCCTCGTCGCATGGAAGGCTCCCGACTTTTCCCAGTTGGAAGGACGCCTGTCCGACAGCTGGACCATCTCTGAAGATGGCAAGACCTTCACTTTCGATCTGCGTGACAATGTCAAGTTTCAAGACGGTTCAGACTTTGATGCCGCTTCTGTGAAATTTTCACTCGAACGCACGCTTGAGCTCAATCCTTATGTCAAGGCAAGCCTTGGCATGATTGACAGCATTGAGACCCCGAACAGTGAAACGGTCGTGATCAAGCTGAAGGAACCCTATCAGGCCTTCATGTCCATCCTGGCGCAGCCGCAGTCCGCAATCGTCAGTCCGGCAGCGGTCAAGAAATATGGCGATGATTTCGCCAACCACCCGGTCGGCACCGGCCCGTTCGCCTTCCGCGCCTATGAAGCCGATACCCGCGTTGTCCTGGATGCCAATCCGGATTATTTCCGTGGTGCCCCAAAACTGGATCGCATCATCTATCGCATCATTCCAGAGGCCTCCACCCGTCGCCTCGAGCTGGAAAATGGCGGCGTGGATGTTGTGCAGCAGCAGGCCCAGCTTTCTGCCATCCCTTCCGAGGAGCTGAAAGCCTTCGCTGACAATCCAGATATCAACATCATTGAAACGCCATCCCAGATCATTCGCCAGTTCGAGTTCAACAACTCCAAGGCGGATTCTCCGGTGGCCGACAAGCGTGTACGTCAAGCACTTGCCCATGCGATCGATTATGACGGTCTGATCGCCGGTGTGCTCGACAACACCGCCGCCCGCGTCTATGGGCCGTTGACCTCCAACAGCTGGGCCTATGATCCGGCCATCACCGACCTTGCACCCAAGTATGACCCGGAACTGGCCAAGAGCCTTCTTGCCGAGGCAGGTTACAAGCCCGGCGAACTGAGCCTCAAGCTATATTCTTTCCAGGGCACCCTGTGGGGCAATCTGGCAACTTACATTCAGGCCAATCTGGCTGACGTCGGCGTGAAGACCGAAATCGCCCAGACCGAATTCCCGAGCTATCGCGCCCTGCACGTCGCGGGTGATTGGGACATCGCCCTGGATGGTCGTCAGCCTTGGTACAATGACCCCGATGCCCACATCACCATCGGATACCTGTCTTCGCTGAAAGATACCGCCATGACCATGCGGATGCCGGAAAACAAGGAACTTGATGCGCTGATCACCAAAGCCCAACAGGAGCCGGACATGGCTGCCCGCAAGGCACTGTATGGTGAAATCCAGAAACAGTTGGTTGACCATACCCCTGCGGCCTACCTGTTCAGCCCTAAGCTGATCGTGTTTGCACGCTCCAATGTCGATGGCCTCGTCATCAACTCTGCCCCTCCGCTCAATGAATACTGGAGCGTTTCCAAGAAATAGCGGATCCTCCTCTTTTTGAGGGTTCTATGGCGCATCGACCTTCGGGCCGATGCGCCTTTGTAGCGATTGAAGGGCGCAAGCCAGTTGTGTCAGGTCGACAGTGCCGCCCGTCTGCCGCCCTATAAGACAAGGTGTTTCCATGTTTGCATTTCTCGTGCGACGATTGCTGTCACTGATACCGGTGCTGTTTCTTGTGCTGATTATCGTTTTCTCGCTGGTGCGCATCATTCCCGGTGACCCGGCCGTGACGCTTCTGGGCCCAGGTGCAACCAATGCGCAGATTGACGCCCTGAGGGATCAGCTCAACCTTGATCAGCCCGCCTTGCTCCAATTCTGGCACTATCTCTTGGGACTGTTGCAAGGAGACCTCGGCGTTTCACTCAAGACCGGTGAGCCAGTTCTCGATGAAATCCTGATCCGTCTGCCTGCAACGCTAGAAATCTCCATCGGTGCAGTTCTGCTGGCCATCATCATTGGCATTCCCATTGGCGCTTTCTCGGCGACGCGCGCCAATTCCGGCTTTGACCATGCCGTGCGCGTGATCTCGCTGACTGGTGTTTCGATGCCCGCATTCCTTCTTGCGCTGTTGCTTCAGCTGGTCTTTGCGACATGGCTCGGCTGGTTGCCGGTTTCGGGTCGCCTGTCTTCCTATCTCTTTGTCGATCGAGTGACCGGTTTTTCCATCATCGATGCATGGCTTTCTGGCGAGCAGGGGGCCGTCATGAGCGCAATCACTCATATGATCCTGCCGACCACAGTGCTTGCCGCCTTTCTCGCCGCAACGCTCGGGCGCTTCATACGCTCAAGCATGCTTGAAGTGCTGGATGAAGACTTTGTGCGCACAGCCCGCGCCAAGGGCCTGACATACCACGATGTCGTCTATCGCCACGCTCTGCGCAATTCCCTGCTGCCCGCCATCACCGTCGTCGGCCTCAAGTTCGCTGAGATGCTGGGCGGCGCCATTCTGACCGAGACCATTTTTTCCTGGCCCGGAATCGGCAGATATATGTTTGAGGCCATTCGCAACCGTGACTATCCGGTCATTCAGGGAGCAACCCTGGTGTTTGCTCTGATGTTCATGCTGACCTCATTGCTGGTTGACGTGCTTTATGCGGTGCTTGATCCGCGCGTGCGCCGGAAGATCAACTAAGGAGCCGACCGTGAAAGATTTGTCTCTTTTCCTCAGAAACAACACGCTGGCAACGGCTGGTCTGATCGTTCTCATCGTCATGCTGCTTGCCGTGATTGTCGGCCCGCTTTTCGTAACGTCTCCGCTACAGATCGATATGACAGCCAAGCTGCAGGCTCCCTCGCTTGAGCATGTTCTGGGGACCGACAACTTTGGCCGCGACATGTTTTCCCGCATTCTGCACGGCGGCCGCTACACTCTGGCCATCGGTATTGTTGTCGTGGCGCTGGCTTTTGCAGTCGGGGTCAGCTTCGGCCTGTTTGCCGGATTTGTCGGGGGGGCTGTCGACGTGATCATCATGCGCCTGGTTGATGCGATCCTTTCGTTTCCGGCGCTGGTGCTGGCCATTGCACTTGCGGCAGCATTCGGACCCAACCTGCAAAACGCCATGATTGCCGTTGCCATTACACTGGCCCCGCAATTCGCCCGTGTGGCGCGCAGTCAGGCGCTGACAGTATCCTCACGGCTTTATGTTGAAGCTGCCAACTCTCTTGGTTTACCGCGCCCACGCATCCTGTTCCGTTATATTCTGATCAATTCCATAGGGCCTTTGCTGGTGCAGGCCTCCTTGAGCTTCGGCAGTGCCATCCTGCAGACTTCGGCGTTAGGATTTTTGGGTCTTGGTGCACAGCCACCGCTGCCGGAGTGGGGCGCAGATGTCTCGGCCAATCTGGTCTATGTCCGATCCAGTCCCTGGACAACGCTCGGGCCGGGGTTCGCCATTCTTCTCACAGTTCTGTCCTTCAACCTGATTGGGGATTCCCTTGCCGACTGGTTCAACCCGCGCCGCAGGAGCGCCTCGTAACGATGGATAAGCTAGCACTGGAAAAAGTGGACTTCCTGCCGCCGGATCGTGTCACAGACGACGCCAGTATCCTGACGCTGAAATCTCTCGTGCTGGAACCCATGCTGCGCTGGGAACGCGGGGTCGCCAAGGCTGGCCTGTTCGATCGGTTTTCCCTCTCGTCCGACGGATGCCTCTGGACCCTTACGCTCAGGGATGGAGCCATCTATCACGATGGTTGTCCGGTTGAGTCTGAACATGCCAAGTCTTTCATCAAGACCATTCTCAATGCCCGTGACATGTTCGGGATGCCATGGTCCTATGCTCGCTATCTGGATGGTGCCGAGATCTTGGCTGACGGCCGGCAGCTGACCATCAGGACACCGCAGCCATTTCCCGATCTGCCAGAAATCCTGTCAGAATTCTATCTGCCCAAACTCACCCCGGATGGAACCCCGACAATCGGAACCGGGCCCTGGCGCGTTGCTTCGTTCGAAAAGCACCAGAGCGTAATTCTGCATCATGCCGATGGGCGCCAGCTGCAATGCATCGCCATGCCGAAAGCGGAAGACAGACTGCAGGCGTTGCAATCCGGCGCCATTCAGGTTGCAACCCATCTCGATCGACTGGAAGAGCCACGTCGGTCGCTTGATGGCTTCATATGGCATGAGCAGGCAACGACCCTGTCGGTGATTGCCTATATGAATGGTCGGCAAGGGGTGTTTCGAGACCCGGCCATGCGGCTTGCTGCCAATCTGGCCATCAACCGGCAGCGGTTGATCTCCGAGGTGATGGGCGGGCTTGCTATTCCTGCCAGCACGATCGTCAGCCCCTTCCACAATGGCATGGCCGCAGGCATTGACCCCATCCCTTTCGACCCCGAGCGTGCTGCCCGAATAGTGTCAGCATCACAGACAGGGCGGGACATAACTCTGCGCACGCCGCTGTTCATGCCTGAGCGGGCTCCGGAGATCGCAGCGTTCGTTGCTGAAAGTCTCCGTGCAGTTGGCTTTGACGTCGCCATTGATGTCGCAACTGATCGCCCGGACTATGCGCGCCAGTTGGGGAACAAGCAGATGGGCGATCTGGCCATCTTCGACAGCTCCCCTCATAGCACATTTCGCGTGCTGGATGACAAGATCTCCAGCCAGTCCCGTGCGGTCTGGTGGCAGGGGGTCGAAGACGACACCGCAGATACGCTCTTTGCCAAGGCCCGCATCACGCTGGATGACGGGAAACGCGCTGATGCCTATGCCAAAATACTGGCACATCTTGGCGCCCACCCACATTGGCTCTATCTCTTCCATCCGGTGGACTGTATGGCGCATGTTCCGGGTGTGTCTGGCTACTCTCTTGATCCCAAGGGAATATTACGTGTCTCATGATCAAGCTTTCCCACGGAACCCCGCAAAAGACTGGGGTCCGTCCGCGATAAACAGAATTTCCAAGACAAACGAGGTTCACTGATGTCCACAACCCTTCCCAAGGAATGTGCGATCACTTTCTATTATTATCCCGATATCCATGCGGTTGCCCCATTCTATGAAGAGGTTCTGGGCTTCGAGCTCGTTCTCGATCAGGGACTCGCACGCATCTACCGGATTGCAGGCAACGCCTATTTCGGTATCGTCGATGGCAACAAGGGGCATCTGAAGCATCAGCCAAAGAGTGCGACCCTTCTGACCATCGTCTCCGAAGATGTAGCCAAATGGCACGAAGATCTGAAGGCAAAGGGCGTTGCTGGTTTGTCTGATCTGCTGCGTGGTACCTTTTGCGAGCATTTCTTCTTCGAGGATCCTGCTGGCTACGCCATCGAAATTCAGCGCTTCCACAATCCAGACGTGGCGAAGCTGTTCAAATGAGCGAGGTTGTGAAGGGTACGGCCCAAACCGATCCGGCGAAGAACATGCGCAGCCTCATGCTCCCCTTGCTTGCCAGTTACACGCATGAGGACAAGGAAGCGAAGGGCCTGCGAGCCTTCTCGGAAGAAGAGGGAGCCGTGCGGCTACCGATCCATTTCACGGCAGCCGAAATGGTTTCCATGTTCCCCCATCTCTTGCTCCATGCTCCCGATGGGAGTGGCAAGAGCAGCTTTGCCCGTTCCCTCACGGCTTTCCTGTCCACGCCACGGGCAGAGAGCCAAAATCAGGAGATGCCGGGGTTTCTTGCACCAGCCTACCGCAATGGTGCAGAAGACAGGCTGGCTCAGGAGATAAGCCTTGAAGACATGAGCGCGGTGATGAGCAGCGCCGAAGACGCTCCGATTGAAGCTTTGTCATCCTTGGCTGAAGGCCGCACCGGCAGCACTCTTTTCATCCTCGACAACCTTGATAAAAGCTCAGACCCCGAAGCGCTGCTTGCCGAGCTGTTTGGCAAAGTTCAAGCAATGACTCATGTGCGACTGCTCGTTCTGTGTGAGAGCCATGCCTTTGATCGGCTGAGGCGCCCCGCAGCCTTGCCAGCCTATGGCCTTTTGGGACTTGCGCGAGGAGACCGCGAAAAGGCTGTCAAAGCGCAAGGGCTTGTCGACCCTCTGGAGGGAGAGCCTTACGTCCTTGCCGGTCTGTGGGGCCAGTCTGTTCAGGCTGGCAAGGTGCTTTCCCTGCGCTCCCTTGCTGATCTGTGTAAGGATGAATGGACACTGAACTATCACCGAGCTTCCACTCTAGACCGGCTCAATGTAGAGGACTGCCTGTCACTGGTCAGCTCAGACCTCGATGACTGGTTGACACCGCTGGCCTTGTTCTGTGAGGGCCTTGATCCGGCTGATGCCCGCATATCGAAACTTGTCACAGGTCTGACAACGTCCTCTTCCGATCTGGCCGTTTTGCTCGCAGCCAGTGCGTTGGCAAAGCCAGGTGGCCCGCAGGCGCGCTCCGTAGCCGCAGCGCTGGCTCACGCCATCAAGGTTGGAGGGGCTCCTTTGGGGCTACGGCGTCTTGCTGGCGAAGCCATGGCCCGTCTTGGCGATCCTCGCGATCTGGAAGGGCTTGTGTCCTTGCCGGACGGAACCTACCCGATGGGAGGCACAATCCATCCGAATTCCGAGCCGGCACATGAAGCGCCGGTCGCCAGCACAGTCCAGATCGGTATCTATCCCGTCACCAACGCTGCCTATCTGCGTTTTGTGAAGGAAACCGGCCGTGAGTGGAAGAGCGAAAACGGGCGCACGCCATCCCGTTCAAGCCACCCGGCAACAGATCTCACCTGGCATGATGCGCGGGCCTATTGTCTATGGTTGACCAGCCGTTGGCGCCGCTCAGGAAAAATTGGTGCGACAGACATCGTCCGCCTGCCGACCGAGCGAGAATGGGAAGCTGCGTCCCGCGGGCCTCAGGGTCTTCTTTATCCCTGGGGGGACGAATGGGCCGCTGAACATAGCAACAGCGAAGAAGCCGGTTACAACGACATCTGCACCGTAGGCCTGTTCCCCGAAGGGGCATCGCCTATCGGGTGTCAGGATATGGCGGGACAGGCATGGGAATGGTGCACCACACTCTGGGGACCAGACATGTCCAAACCGGATTATGCCTTTCCATGGACTGATGATGGTCGTGAGGCTTTAGATGCGGCTGGCACCATCCGCCGCGTCTTGCGCGGTGGCTGTTTCTCCAGCCCGGCGTGGAAAGCGAACGGTGTCTATCGCGGATCGCTCGAACCAGCCGGATTCTGGCGTGGAAACGGCTTCCGGATTGTTATCGCAGATAGCTCCTGCTGATATGACGCCGGGTCGGCAAGGAAGACCGGAAAACCGGGCGAAAATTCGAACGGATTTCCGGTCCTTTTCAGCAAGGCACTCCTCGCGACAGATCAACGTATAGCTCCTTACACTGCGGCAGCCCTGATGATCAGGCCGGTGTTTTAACTGGCCATCTCAAGAAACGCTTGTGCGCCAGTCGATGGAGATCTCCCGAAAGGCCCCGAAGCTCCTTGCCACTCTGGGCCAAAACAGATTCGCGATAGATGTGGGGATCAGCCATCATCACTTCAAAAATGCTGAGTTCTGACCATTTCAATAACCGACTACCCCGATTTTCGAAGCAATTTTTTGAATATATTTAATGTTTTCCGTCTATGTTTGAGGCTAACTCAATCATGCCGACAAGACGCCTAAAGTAATGAACAAGCATACGTTCTCGTTATTGCGCCTCTTTATCCCAGTGATCGCCATGTTGGCGTTTCTTCTGGCTGCCGCATCCTCTCTCTTTTGGATTACCCGCAGCATTGATCTGGAAGCCTCCAATCGTCAGAAGGATGTCGCCCAGCATGCCATTAGTCAGCTCAGCTCCTCTATCGCCCACAATCAGGAAAGCTCCACCTTCTGGGATGATGCCGTCATCAAGATGACCGAGCCGGACAACGAGGAATGGATTGATGAAAACCTCGGCTCCTGGATGCACACGTTCTTTGGCATGGACAAGCTCTTTGTGCTGAATGGCTCAGATCAGCCAATCTATGCCTTTGACCACGCGAAAATAAGCCCTCGCGAAGCTTACTTCGAATATGCTCAGATCATTGATCCTTTCGTCAAGTCGATGCGATCAGCAATTGCCAGCGGAGAAACACCTGCAGAGAATAGCGGCTTGCAGTCTATCGGAGTGACCGACTACAACTTTATCAATTCACGCCCCGCACTCATCAGCATCAAGCCGATCATTTCAGATTCCGGCGAAATAGACTTGGCGTCAGAGCAGACCTATTTGCATGTCGCGATCCAGTTTCTTGACGGCACCTTTGCTAAAAAGCTTTCTCATGACTACGCGCTTCCCGGTTTACGCGTTGTTTCATCAGCGCAAAGGCTGCCGGGAGACATTGCGATCAGCGTACAAAGCAAATCCGGCGGAAACACGATCGAATTTGAGTGGTCGGCATATCGACCAGGCATACAGCTCGTCAAGTCCATCGCTCCATTCATCATTGTGTCGGCCGTGATGCTTTTATTGGGAAGTTTGCTGGTCTCCTGGTTTTCCTATCGCAGAAAAGTCGATCAAATCGAAAATGAGTGCCGTGTCAGATACTTGTCTACACATGACTCCCTTACGGCCCTGCCCAACCGTTATGCATTCGATGAAGCGGTCGAGGCCCTGTGCGATGAGATACGGCAACAACCTGCGAGCAAACAAACTGCCATCATGTTTCTGGACCTTGACCGTTTCAAGCAAATCAACGACGTCTTCGGTCATCAATCAGGCGACCAGGTTCTGGTGGAGATAACCAGACGCCTGCAAACCCTTCTTCCCGCAGAAGCCACGCTCTTCCGTCTTGGCGGAAACGGCTTCACGATCCTTCTGCGTGGCTGTTCTGACGATGAAGTCAATCACTTGAGCAATCAAATCATTTCCAGCGTCGCGGCTCCGATTGATCTCAGAGAAGGACAGGTCTTCACAGGCATTTCTATTGGAGTGTCTTTCGCCCCGCTTCATGGGACGGATCACCATGATCTGGTTCGCAAGGCCGATGTGGCCCTCTTTCACGCAAAAGCCGCAGGTCGGGGGCACTGCTCCGTTTTTGGCGACTACATGGATGAAGCTCTGCAGCATCAGTCTCGCATTGAGGCTGGATTGCGTTTCGCCATCGTCGACAAGGCACAATTCTCGATCCACTATCAGCCAAAGTTCACGTGTGGCGGAACGCATCTCAATAGCGTCGAAGCACTCATCCGCTGGAAACATCCGGAATATGGCCCCATCTCGCCCAAAATTTTCATTCCGATTGCAGAGAGCAATGGGCTAATCGGAGAACTGGGCCTGTGGGTCCTTGAGACAGCGTGCTGCGATGCCCTGCATTGGCAGTTAGATCATGTCGCCATCAATGTGTCGCCTTTACAGCTGACGGATTCGCTCTTTGCATTGAAAGTGAAGGCTATTCTGGGGCGGACTGGATTTCCTGCGTCCAAGCTGGAACTTGAGTTGACGGAAACGTCAATTGGCGGGAAAAGCGATGTGTTGCTGTCGAACCTCGTCGATCTGGCCGCAGTTGGGGTGACTTTTGCCATCGACGATTTTGGCACAGGATCATCCAGTTTTGAACGGCTCAAAGACGTCAAGTTCAACCGGATCAAGATTGACCAAGGCTTTATCCGGGAAATCACCAAGTCCAGAAACGACACAGAGATTGTTCGCGCCATGATCGCATTGGCTCACGCCAATGGTTTGCAGTCGACGGCCGAAGGGGTCGAAACGGAAGAGCAGCTCAGCCTTCTTTGCAGTCTGGGTTGCGATGAGCTACAGGGGTATCTGCTTGGCAAGCCAAAATCCCGGGAAAAGATCGACCATATTTTGCTGAATAATTCAGGTGTTGATCCGCACATCAGAACAAGGATGATGGCCAGCGCCTGACAGTGACACTCGACAAGACACAGGCAGCTGAACAGACCCTCACAATTTCGGCAGTGCCGGCAGGTCTTCGAAGCCGGGGCGTTCGGACGGGATGTCGCTCGGCCATGATGGTTCAGATGTCTTGTCCGGCATCGGCGGGCTCTGCTGTGGTTTGAGCCCTTCTTTTTGCCATTCGAGATAACGCTCGTGATCGAAATCGACAAGGATCGTGCTGATGCACATGTCCTGGAAATGCGTACCGGGATAGACATCAAGGACGCGGATTTGCAGCACACGGTATTGCCCGGCTGAGGGCAATTCCACCCAGCGCTCATTCCATCGGTCTTCCAATACATGCCGGAAATTCAGCCCGGTATCGGTTCGGATCTCAATGGTCCGCGGCCGGGCATTGCGGTAAAAGACCCGATCGCTCTTGCCATACCCGTTCTCTATCAGCAAGCGGCGGAACGGTCCACCACCATCAATCCGGAGCGTGAGCACTTGGCCTGTACCACTGCCTCGTGCGCCCTCGCACCAGGCGGTGCTGCGTTCAAAATCGAACAGGTTTTCAGGTCCATAGCTGTTACCTGCCTGCGAGGAGAGTACCGAACTGACGCAATAGGCAATGGAATTGAAATTCTCGGAAGCTCCCAGATAGGCGCAACTCTCTGCCAGTGCGCCCGTACCAACCAGCGTGGCAAGGCAAGGCAGGACGCAGACCAGTGCCTTTCGAGTGTTCATCTTATTCCTCCTTCAGCCTGCATCAGTGATCGACAATAACCATCCAGCGCCACGCTCCCTCCTTGCCCCAGAAGTAGCCGGTGCCCTTGCCTTCCGGCCTGATATCGGTGAAGGTGATCGTCTCTTTCGCCTGACAATTCACGAAGTGATCGCCCTTGCGGGCGCAGGCATAAAGCGTCATCGACCCACCACCGAGAACAGCAAATGGAATGTCGATATAAGGAGGGTCGCACAGATACGGTCTCTTGATCATGTAGCTGCCACCACCACCGGAGTATTGCGCATAGAAGGATGCGCTGGCATCAACCGGAACCGAATTGTCACGACAAGGATGGGGCTGGCCAGCAACTGGTTGGCCGGGGTCAACCGGTGCAGGTGAACTCGGTCCGTCGTAGCGCTGTGGTATCCGATCAGCCTCGGCAGCCTTCACCCGGCTCTCGGTCATTTCGATGCTACCGCCGATCACGCGCAATGCATCGGAGATCCGGTCCCGGTAGTTCCTGCAATCGGTCAATTGCCGCGCATTGACAAGACCCTGCCGCGCATCCTGCAACATCTCCAACGCCTGTCCCGGTTGTCCGGCGCGCACCCGCTCATCAGCCAGTCTGTGCAAATTGCGGGCAGCATCATACATTCTCTCGACCCGGCCTTCTCGGTCGCGGGCCTCTGCGAGCTTTTGCAGAACGACGGCACGCCTTGGTGTATCGACGGGAACGCCGTCAAGGAGCTCCTGGGCGATTGAAAAATCGCATAGACCAATGTCCTTTTCGGCCAAAGCCACCTGAGCGACGGCACGAGTGGTCGCACTGCTGCGTCGATTGATTACGATTGCCTCGGCGATCACTTCAAGGGTCGGTTTGCATTGTGACAGCCTCTGAGCATCGCGCAACAGGTCCCCTGCCGCCAGGAAGTCCTGCAGGGCGTTGTCATGGTCCCCTTGGCCGACCATACGCTGGGCACTTGCCTGCCTGACG
The DNA here is from genome assembly GCF_963666525.1 of uncultured Cohaesibacter sp. Lineage (NCBI taxonomy): Bacteria > Pseudomonadati > Pseudomonadota > Alphaproteobacteria > Hyphomicrobiales > Cohaesibacteraceae > Cohaesibacter > uncultured Cohaesibacter sp. The sequence goes on along the minus strand of NZ_OY762905.1, from coordinate 2,600,846 downwards.
ATTGCCCGGTCATAGAGCGTGCGAACCTTGTTCTCGCGCTCGACGGCAACCAGCAAAACTCGGGTGACTTCGTCATACCAGGCCACGTTTGGATCAATGCTGGCGTGAAGGGCGCGCGCCTCGGTCAGCCGGCAATCGGCGACGGCCGCAAGTATTGTCGCCTTATCGCTTCCACTTTTGGCTTGCTGATCACCAGAGGCCGATGGTTGAGAGGCTCCGCCAGCGGGCTTGTCGGGCAGGCAGACATCATTCTGGCATGTTCCATATGCACAGGACGCATCCGCGCAACAGGGCTGACCATAGTCGCCGCAGGCCGCACAGAAAGACTGGCCGTCGGACGCTACGACCCGGATACCGAAATAGCAGACTGGAATAGCCCCATTCTCGCACGCCGACAGGCCGACATGCCCGCAATCCTTACTGTTGCGCGTGAAGCAGTAGAGTTGACGACCGCCCAGTGACAACGGGCGATAGCCATAGCTTGGAAAAATGCAAACGGGTTTTCCATCATGGCCGATACAGGCGGGGGCACCCTCAAGGCCACAACTGACACAAAGATTGCGTGTCTGATCACATAGACCTGAATCGCAGGACATGCCATCAGCACGACAGGCTCCACCATAGGCCCCATCAGGAATCGGCGCCGCTGTCTGGCCGAATACGGGTTCCGCCAGAACGATTGCGACCAAAATGGCAAATAGCAACCGCATGACTTACACCTTGTTTCTTCGACGAGCATTATCGCAAGAATTCAATCAACTGTCATTGACGTCCCTCAATACGCCAAAGCGGTTGCACCGTGCTCGCCAATCCCGGTTGAGCCGGGGTTGAAGCTTTCAAGTCCGTTCACATCCGGGCCTGCCCCTTTTTGGTCTGAGCCGTTTTCAATGCTTCTTCAATGGTGGCGGCATATCTGACCAGGGGTTTGCGGATACCATGCCTGATAAATGAACGGCGGATATCGCGGTTCGCGCCAGTCAGCCACAGGGAGATGCCCTGCTTGTAGGCCTTGTGGGCGAGCCCTTCGATCATGTTCGCTCCGGTCGAATCCAGAAAGGGCACCGCAGAGAAGTCGACAACAAGGGCGCGGTGCTGGTCCTGTATCCGGTCCAGAACGGAACTGATCGACGCCGTGGCGCCAAAAAACAGGGCCCCGGATATGCGGTAGACGACGACATCCCGGTTTTCCGCCGCTTCCTCGTGATAGTCCCCTCTTGGATGAGCGTTGTCCGCTTCATCTCGCGGAATGAAAGGGGTCTGGGTGGTGATCGCGGTAGAACGGCTCATGCGCTGGATGAACAGAAGAGACCCGAGCGCTATGCCGACAACGATGGCTTCAGTCAGGTCGCGGAAAACCGTGAGAAGAAATGTGGCGATCAGTACGGTCGCCTCTCCCCTGCCCGAGCGGAACAAAACGGCGATGGCGGACTTCTCTATCATGTTCCATGATACAACAGCCAGAATCCCGGCAAGAGCCGCAAGGGGAATGAAGGCTGCCAATGGCGCGGCGATCACGACAAACAGCAACAGAAACAGCGAATGCAGGATGCCTGCGATCGGCCCATGCGCACCGGATCGAATGTTGGTCGCGGTTCTGGCAATCGTCCCCGTAACACAGATGCCACCAAAAAGCGAAGACCCGATGTTGGCCACGCCCTGAGCAACCAACTCGCAATTCGAGCGGTGACGCCGCCCTGTCATTCCGTCCGCAACAACGGCTGAAAGCAGCGATTCAATCGCGCCAAGAAGCGTGAAGGAGATGGCGGACGGAAATACCGCAATGACTTTCTCCCACGAGACCGCGGGGAAGCTCGGAGAAGGCAGGACAGAGGGAATGCCCCCGAATTTTGTACCAATTGTCTGAACCGGAAGATCCATCGCAGCGGCAACGATGGATGCCGATATGACGGCAATCAGCATACCCGGCAAGCGTGGAAACCATTTCTTCAGAGCCAGTATAAGGGCAACCGTTCCCAACGATATTGCAAACGCAGAGGGTGTCACACTGTCGCGCGCAAGCCAGAGCGCATGCAGCTTGCCAAGGATTTCGCCCGGTTCATGCGGTATTGCAATGCCGAAAAGCTCTTTCAATTGACTGGCAAAGATGATCACCGCGATGCCCGCCGTGAAGCCGACCGTCACGGGAAAGGGGATATACTTGATGAAAACTCCCAAACGGAAGAAGCCGATGAGCGTCAGCATCAGCCCGGAAAGGAAGGTGGCCAGTATCAACCCGTCCATGCCGTGGGCCGCAACCGTTGCTGCCACCAGAACAATGAATGCTCCGGCTGGCCCGCCGATCTGGAAGCGCGACCCTCCTAGCAATGACACAATCAGACCTCCGATAATGGCCGTGTAGATTCCCTGTGCGGGCGTTGCCCCCGAAGCGATCGCGATGGCCATTGACAAGGGCAAGGCAACGATCGCCACGGTCAGACCGGCAATTGCGTCCGTCCTCAATTGCCTGAGGCCATATCCTTCCCGCAGCACGGTTATTATCTTTGGAGTATAGAGTTCGGAGAAACTTGGCCGGTTGCTCTGGTTGATTGGCGTGGAATACATTTTCTTGACTGGCTCCCAAACTTGTCTCACTCGGCAAGAAGCGTTTTCTGCGCTCAATCAGAAACATGACTGAACACGCATTCCGATTTCAAACGTTCAATCCGGCCCTTGTTGCCAATTGCTCTCCGGGGTCTTTACTCTTGGCCGCTTTTCCCTGGCATTGAAGACAGGCGATACGACAGCCAGAAGGCCACAGCTACCGCCTTTCGACTGAATCCGGGAGCCTCAGGAACCGATGAGTGTTCAAACACTCAGGCTGGAAGAGATCGTTGAATGGTTCAATAAACGCAGCGTCCGTTTTCTTGCCCGGACGGAAGAATTCCAGTGTTACACCCTTCGGAGGGGCCGACAAGCCCATATCGTGTGACTTGGACTTTGAGCCCTGATCAAGGCGAGCTGTCTTTGACGATGGTTCATTGGAACACGGAATGGTTCTGGATCATCGGAAAGGGCGTCAATCGGGGTTTCGATGACGGGACAATCAATCGATTGTGGGTAAAGTGTCATCGGCATTTTTGGCCTTGACCTTCCCGTTACTGGAAGCCTTATAGCCCATGTTTGAAATCAGCTCCCGCCGAGGGGCTCACCCAAACCAAGCAGAACCGACACGACCATGTCTCGCCAACTGCCAAGCATCATCGCTGCCTTGATATTGCTGTTCGGGCTATTTGCCGGAACGGGTCAGAGCTTTGCGGTTGGGCCTTCGGAACCGGTCACCTGCAGCGGAACATCTGTGACGCTCGGCTCGGTAGCCGCAGAGCTACCCGGGTGTGACAAAGGCATGCAGTACCAGACCTGCACTTCCGATGGCGTTTGTTCCTTCCTGATCATCAGGGATACGGTTGATAACTGGGCCCGCCTTGTGCTGCCAGCCCCCTATCCGGTGGAGGTTGCCGACCTTGTCGGGTCGCATACCCCACCCGAAACTCCCCCTCCGAACATCCTGCTCTGATAGCAGCCCTATCAAGCATTTCTGTCGCCAGCGTTGCCTGCAGCGGCGGACCTTGATGAGGGCTTCCCTACCCAACCAAACCGGGCTGCTGTCTGCACCCCGGGTCCATGCCGGTTGCCATCCAGCCAAACCTGAAAGACAGGCCATGGTCGCCGGCATCTATCAGACGATGCAATTATCGGAGATGATCCATGCGTAAATTTCTTCTTTTCACCACTACCGGCCTTATCGTCGCACTTGGCATGAAAGCTGCTTTTGCCAATCCTGCCCATCACCCGAACCAGCCTCCCCACATGATGCATGGTGAAATGATGTCCGAGGGAATGGCCGGTAACGCCATGATGTCGGGTGGCATGATGGGTGGCGGGATGATGAATCCCGACATGATGATTGTCATGCTCGACACGGACGGGGATGGCTCCCTGTCGCTGGAAGAATTCCAGAACCTGCATGCCCGCATGTTCAGTTACATGGACAAGAACAAGGACGGCAAACTGGAGGCCTCCGAGCTTGCCGCCCACCACGCAGGTGGCATGAACGCGCCAGACGGCAACGATCAGAACTGAGGCAAAGACCATGAAGAAGCGATCGAAAGACCTTGTCCAGGCCAGTCTTGTCGGGGCTGGCATTACATCCTGGGTCGAAAACGGCTCGGGCGGCAAATACACGCTCAGGATTCAGGAAGGCACTCTGCCCGCAGCGGGGCGGTCCGTTGCAGCAACAGTCCTCAGCGACAGCGACTGCGCTCCTGACAAGGAGGGTATCAATCACTGCCGCAACGAGATCGAACTCTCGGATGGCAGCAGACTGACCGGTATCGACAATCATCGGATGAGCGTCAATCGATGCCTTCGCTCGGGCGAAAAGGTCACGATTTCCATGCTGACCGACGGCTGGGCCACGGTGCTGACAGAAGACGCAAAGAAGGCCGACTAGTCCTTCAAGACTGTGACTGGGAGGGGCTGAATTCCCATGCAGCCCTCGAAACGAGCCAAGCGAAGTGTGAGCCTGCTAACGATCACACCGCAGTTCAAAATCGGCTTTTGATGCCTTGGCCTTCTAGTCACAGGAAGCGGTACCTTGGACTTGCTTATCGTTGGAGAAAGACCATGAATATCGGACAGGCTGCCGCAAAACGGATCTGCCTTCCAAGACGATCCGTTACTACGAAGAGATCGAACCGATCTCACCGATCCGCTCTGAAAATGGCTAAAGGACCTATACCGATCAGGACGTTCATCGCCTAACCTTCCTGAAGTGCGCCCGCAACCTTGGCTTCAGCATCGAGGAATGCCGCCAGCAAACTCGCCTTCATTGGAGCGACCGTTCACAAGTTGCCCTTTGACGTCACAAATCCAGAGCTGGTCGCCGCCAAGATCGATGAATTCGAGCAGCAAACCGGTCCGATTGACATTCTTGTCAACAACGCCGGCATGCAGTATCGCGCCCCGCTGGAAGAGTTCCCCGCTGACAAGTTCGATTTTCTCATGAAGCTGAATGTCAATTCGGTCTTCTATGTCAGCAAGGCTGTCGCCCGCCATATGATCGAACGGGGCCGTGGCAAGATCGTCAACATCTGTTCCGTTCAGACCGCACTGGCGCGCCCCTCGATTGCCCCCTACACCGGCTCGAAGGGAGCTGTTGCCAACCTGACCAAGGGCATGGCCACGGACTGGGCCCGCCACGGGCTGCAGATCAACGGACTGGCTCCGGGCTACTTCAAGACCGAGCTGACGTCGGCGCTCGTGGCAGATGAAGACTTCACCAAGTGGTTGAGCAATAGAACACCGGCCGGGCGCTGGGGCGACGTTTCGGAACTGGTCGGAGCCTGCATTTTCCTGAGCTCTGAGGGCTCATCCTTCGTGAACGGACACATTCTCTATGTCGATGGCGGTATCACAGTCTCAGTCTAGTCCCCTGCCGGCCATCATCGTCATGGGTGTCAGCGGATGCGGAAAGTCTTCTGTCGGAGCGGAACTTGCGGCCAGGCATGGCCTGCCTTTTCTTGATGCTGACGACTATCACCCCAAAGCCAATGTCGACAAGATGTCGAAGGGCATCGCCTTGCAGGATGATGATCGCTGGCCCTGGTTCGAAATTCTCGCAAGAACAATCAACGAGAATGCAGACCAGTCAGGAAGTGCCGTGTGTGGTTGCTCCGCTCTGAAGCGCAGCTATCGCACCTATCTTTCCGATCATGTTGACCGGCCGGTGCTATACATCTTCCTGCACGGCAGCAAGGCCTTGCTGTTCGATCGCATGTCCGCCCGCAAGGACCACTACATGCCACCGAGCCTGCTGGAAAGCCAGCTGGCTACATTGGAAGAGCCCGGAAGCGATGAGAATGCCGTTGCCGTATCGATCGACAAGAGCGTTGACGTTGATGCCCTTGCTTGCCCATTCGTTGGACAGGGCCTTGGTCAGCTGCATGACACCGCCCTTTGGGCAGCATCACATTGGCATTCCGCGTGCACAGATCGAGCACCGGACTGAGGCAAACCAGCATACCCATATCTCCACCAGCACCTGCAGCAGTTTAGCCACTTCGGCACGGTGAGCATTGCGCGATATTTCCGACAATGGAAATCGACGTGTTTGCCCAGCTTCGCCTGCTACGCAACGATACTCATTTCGACGCACATTTTGTGTCAAAATTTGTAGCACGCAGTGCCAACGATTAAGATCGTATAGGGGAAACAAACACTTGCAAGGATATGGCGGAGAGACAGGGATTCGAACCCTGGAGACGGTTACCCGCCTACACGCGTTCCAGGCGTGCGCCTTCGACCACTCGGCCACCTCTCCGTACCCTAAAGTGTGGGCGCACTATAGCCAAAAAAAGCCGGAACGCAAGCCACTAAAATTGCGCCTGTTGACAGAAAACACAACTTCCTTGGCAATCTTGGCTAAAAATCTGTTTTTCTTTCGCAATTTCGCAGCAGCGAGCGCTCTTGCCGGGTGAAAACCGTCTGTCTGCGGTCTGGAATCGGCCTTGTTGGCAGCGGAATCCGGTACTGATATCCCTGCTGCCTTTGAGATTGTGCGCAATCATCATAAAATGCACATTAATTTGAGAAGATGCTGCAACAAATGTGATACCCAAACGTTGATCATGAAGACTATAGTGATGCCGCTCGAGGCGTCGCTTTGTGAGCAAGGCTTGGACTGTGAAAGGCAGGTTCGATGAGAGTCATACGGTTTGTTTTTTCCTTCATCGGATTGTGGATTTGCGCCTTGTCCCTGCTCGCTCTGGTGCTTGATGGCGTGCGATCGATTGCGGCCAACCGGATTGTCATGAAATCGCTGGGCGAGACATGGTTCGAGATGCACCGGGAAAGCCTCAATCTGGCTCAGGCTGTCATCCAGCGCAATGTACATCCCCTGATCTGGGATCCGGTGATGCAATGGATCCTCATGATGCCAGCTTGGCTGTTTGCGGCCATCATCGGACTGCTGTTTGTCTATCTGGGCAGAAAGCGGCGCCCGAAGATGATCCGAATCTGATGAATTGCCCTATCAGTAGGTGATCGGCATCGACCACGCCTTTTCGTGCTGACGACCGGTCAGGATCATCGTGTCTTTGCCGTTGGCAGAAATCGGCAAATATGGCCATCGGCTGCGGCCTCAAAGTCTGACGTCCGCTATATCATCATTCACATTCACTGTTCCGCCGTGGAGGTATGCAACATGTTCGGATTACACCGTCGCAAGCTGGAAATGCCCAACAGGGAAGAGGCCCTGCCCGGCAGATCGGCACCAATTGCAACCGCCGAGACCCATTTCGTGCTCGGCCACCCGCTGCATCCACCGTTCCCAGCCCATTGCGAGATCATCGAGTTTGGCATGGGCTGCTTCTGGGGTGCAGAGCGGCTTTTCTGGCAGATGGGCGGGGTCCATGTAACCGCCGTGGGATATAGTGGAGGCCACACCCCGAACCCGACCTATGAAGAGGTCTGCAGCGGCGGCACGGGGCACGCAGAGACCGTTCTGGTGGTCTATGATCCGGAAATATTGCCTCTCTCCTCTCTGCTGGCCGTGTTCTGGGAACAGCATGATCCGACGCAGGGCATGCGCCAGGGGAACGATATCGGGACGCAATATCGCTCGGCGATCTACACCTATTCGGAACAACAACTGCTGGAAGTCCGGCAATCGCTGGTGCGCTATCAGGCCGAACTTGCCAAAAAGGGATATGGGCCGATCACCAGCGAAATCAGGCCACATGGGCCGTTCTATTATGCCGAGGCCTATCATCAACAGTATCTCGCCAAAAATCCCGACGGCTATTGCGGGCTGGGCGGAACGGGTGTGCGCTGCCCCGGCTCTTGAAACAGCGGTGCATCTCTTCTCTATCCAGCCTCTGGCGGTCCCGTCAGAGGCTGGATAAAGCCTCTTATGGCCCTCAGTTGACCAGCGGCCTCGGTTTGGGCAAAGCCGCCACGGGCGCATCATCCTCGATCGGAACATAGGGCGCCGAGCCCACTGCAGCAGAGGCCACCGAGGCCCCAGGCGTCGGGCCTGCCGCGATAACAGCCTGACAGGCATCAGGCAGATCGGCCAGCGTCATGACATGCTTCTTGACGGGCGGCTTATTTGGATCGGGCTTCTTGGGTGTCCAGGGTTCATCCGAGAGCCACCAGGCTAGTTCCTTGCCACAACCATCCCCAACTGGCGGCGGTGCCTGATCCTTGCAGCCCGGATTGCCGGGAGGGCAGGCCAGACGGACATGGAAGTGGTAGTAGTGGCCATACCAGGGGCGCACTTGCTGCAACCAGGCGCGGTCGTTCCCTGCCATGTCGCACAGGGCTTTCTTGATGCCGGGATGCACAAAGATGCGGGCAACTCCGGGGGTGGAGGCGGCCCGCTTGATGAGGCGGAACTGGGCCGATGTGAATTTGTTCGGATCAACGGAACGGGTGCCGTTCTTCAGCATCGAGATGGCGGAGACGGTTTCCCGTTCCTTCATGTCAAAGCGCTGTTCCGGCATCGGACGCAGCCAGATGTCGGCATCAAGCCCGATCTGGTGAGAGGCATGACCGGTTATCATCGGGCCGCCACGCGGCTGAGCGATATCGCCGACAAGCAATCCGTTCCAGCCGTCATGGGCCCTTGCATCCACTGCAAGCTTTTCCAGAAAATCGATGAGCACCGGCTGCCCCCAGTTGCGATTGCGCGACAGGCGCATGGCCTGCCACGCCGGTCCATCAACAGGCAGGGCAACCGCCCCGGCCTGACAGCCCTTGGCATAGGACCCGATGGCGCGGGACTGGAGATTGGCTGGCAGCTTCTGGGCACCGAAGAGCTGTTTGGCCGACGTCTGGGCTGAAGCTGACCCCGTTGCCGCTCCACTCATCAGCCCGGCTGCGACCATGGCCACGGCCAAGGGCGCCCAGCCGGAGGGCCATGCGCGCTGAGCAGCGCCCAGCCCGACCGTTGCCGTATCTCTTCGCAACATATTGGAGAATTTATCGAATTGCCTTTGCACTGTCTGTGGCACCATGGCCCGACTCCGCCTCGTGAACGTTTATCTCACCCGATCCTATACATAAATCATTAACCATATATAGACTGCAGAAAAGTTTCTTTGTGTCTTGACACATATCGCTCGCAAGCAGAGCATTCCGGGCAGAGATGAGATTTGCGGCTATTCAGCCACGCAAGACAATCACGGAGCCGAGACTTCTCATGCGCAACCTTCTGACCTTCTGCCTCATTGTGCCGCTTCTGGCGGGCTGTGCAAGCCTGTCGCAGGAAGAATGCAAGATGGGCGACTGGGCCAGCGTCGGCAGCAGTGATGCCATGGAAGGCCGGACAACCACCCGCTTTGAGGACCATCTCAAGGCTTGCGCCAAATATGACATCGTGCCGGATGAGAAGCTATACAATGAAGGCTATCAGAAGGGGTTGATCACCTATTGCACGCCATCAAACGGCTTTTCCGTCGGGCGCAACGGCTACAGCTACCAGCATATCTGTTCGCCAGCGAGTGAGCCCGAGTTCATGCGCGGTTTCATGCGCGGCAGTGAATTGCACGAGGTGGAAACCGAGATCGCCGAGAAGGAACGGGAAATCTCCCGCCTTCGCCGGAACCGGGATGAACTCATGGCAAACAGGGACAATCCCAAGGCCGCCAAGCACCTCGGGGCACTGAGGCGCGAGATGGATGAGCTGAAATGGGATTTGGGCTCACTGCGCTTCAAAAGAGACCGCGCCCTTCTGGAAGCGGATCGCTTTTTGCAGTCGATCGATTCCGATATCTGACCCCACCCAAATCTTCAGACCAGGCGTCGAACGCCCATGGTGCGCGTTGCGAAATCGCCTAACTGACTTTGGCATTCTGCACTCAACGGTCTCAATATCGCAATTTTTTCCAAGTTCTGGTTTCTGGCAACCAAATCTTTATCTTCTTTGCGTTTAACGTCTCTTAGAGACTTTTCATTACGCAACTTTGATTTATTCCAAATTATTGAGATCTCTCCCATTATAGGGAAGCCTCGTTTTCCAATCCTGCTTCTGGAGACAAAGCTGGCCGCAGGACACCTCAAGACCAAATGTTGGAGACCGGATGAGAATTGTACTGGTTGAAGATAATCGCGAAGACTGCAAAGCGGTTCGCACCATTCTGGAGCAGCGCCGGGAAACCGTGTTCGCCTTCAACAAGGGTGACGAGGCGTGGGACTTTGTCCAGCAGACCGCCGACATCGACGTCATCATCGTCTCACTCAATCTGAAAGACAACTCCGGACTTGAAATATGCTGGAACTGCCGGATTCTGGCAGCCGAGCGCAAGTCAATGTATGTGGTTGCCATTTCCGAACAGACCAATGCCCATATCCTGGTGGAAGCGCTGGACAGCGGCGCGGACGACTTTTTGCAAAAACCCCTGCAGGAAGAAATCCTGCTGGCCCGTCTGCGCGTGGCCGAAAGGGTGGTCATGTTGCAGAAGCAGCTGGTTCAGCTGGCCAATCGCGATTCCCTGACCAACCTCTACAATCGCCGCGCCTTTCTTGAGAAGACCCACGCCCTTATCGAGCGGCAGGACCCAGACAATCCGGTTTCCGCCATCATGTTCGATATCGACCATTTCAAATCGGTCAATGACCGTTTCGGCCATGATGCCGGTGATGAGGTCATCCGGACAGTCGCCAAGATCGCCTCCGCCGAGGGCGATCTGATCGGTCGTCTGGGGGGCGAGGAATTTGCGCTGATCACCGAGAACCAGAGCCTTTATTCGGCAGCCCGTCTGGCCACCCGGATCAGGGAGACCATCGAAAAGACCGCGATCATCGCAGGCGGCAAACTGATCAAGATCACCTCGAGCTTCGGCGTTGCGCGCTATTGCACCGGTGATGATGTGGACAGCCTGCTCAAGCGCGCCGACGTGGCACTCTATCAGTCCAAGGGCAACGGCCGTAACATGGTCACCGTCGACAGACCCGGCCTCTCACAGGACGAACAGCCCGCTCTGCGCCGTGCCACTCGCTCCTGAGGCCGGGTTGGCAATCCGGCTGCGTTCGAGCAATCTCCGCCCACGGCGGCAATAAAAAACGGAGCCCGATTGAGCTCCGTTTGTGTTTTTCCAACCGGCCGTGAAGCTGTCAGCTGTCCATCTTGAGGGCGGCAATGAAAGCTTCCTGCGGAATTTCCACCTTGCCGAACTGACGCATCTTCTTCTTGCCGGCCTTCTGCTTTTCCAGAAGCTTGCGCTTGCGGGTGGCGTCGCCGCCATAACATTTTGCCGTCACGTCCTTGCGCATGGCCGAAATGGTCTCACGGGCAATCACCCGGCCACCGATCGCGGCCTGAATGGGGATCTTGAACATGTGACGCGGGATGAGATCCTTGAGCTTCTCGCACATGGACCGGCCGCGGATTTCCGCCTGTGAGCGGTGAACCAGTACAGAGAGGGCATCGACCGGCTCGTCATTGACCAGAATCGACATCTTGACCAGGTCACCAGGGCGATAGTCGGACAGCTGATAGTCGAAGCTGGCATAGCCCTTGGAGATCGACTTGAGGCGATCATAGAAGTCGAACACGACTTCGTTGAGCGGCAGGTCATACTGGACCATGGCGCGCGATCCGACATAGCTGAGGTCGGTCTGCACGCCGCGGCGGTCCTGACAGAGTTTCAGGATGGCACCGAGATATTCGTCCGGCGTCATGATGTTGGCCTTGATCCACGGCTCGCGAATCTCGGCAATCCGGACCACATCCGGCATGTCGGCCGGGTTGTGCAACGTGATCTCTTCGCCGTTGGTCATCTTCATCTCATAGACCACGCTCGGGGCGGTGGCGATGAGATCAAGATCGAACTCGCGGCTGAGGCGCTCCTGAATGATTTCCAGGTGCAGCAGCCCAAGGAAACCACAACGGAAGCCAAAGCCGAGCGCCGCGGAGGTTTCCATCTCGAAGGAGAAGCTGGCGTCATTGAGGCGCAGCTTGCCCATCGCCTGACGCAGATCCTCGAAATCGTTGGCGTCGACCGGGAACAGGCCGCAGAAAACCACCGGCTGGGCCGCGCGGAAGCCCGCAAGCGGCTTTTCACAAGGTCTCTTGACGTGGGTGATGGTATCACCGACGCGCGTATCGGCCACTTCCTTGATCGAAGCGATCAGGAATCCGACCTCACCGGGGCCAAGAACATCAACATCAACCATCTTCGGCGTGAAAATGCCGATGCGGTCAATGTCATAGGCCGCATTGGTGCCCATCATGCGGATCCGTTCGCCCTTGCGCAGCTCGCCGTCGATAATCCGGACGATCACCACAACACCGAGATAGACGTCATAGTAGCTGTCGACCAACATGGCCTTGAGCGGCGCTTCCTTGTCGCCTTCCGGCGCTGGCAGGCGATGGACGATGGCTTCAAGGGTCTCCTTGATGCCGATGCCCGATTTGGCGCTTGCCTCGATGGCGTTCGATGCGTCAATGCCGATCACATCCTCGATCTGCTCGCGCACGCGTTCCGGCTCGGCAGCCGGCAGGTCGATCTTGTTGAGGATGGGCACGATTTCATGGTCGTTGTCGATGGCCTGATAGACGTTGGCCAGGGTCTGGGCCTCCACCCCTTGCGAGGCGTCCACGACCAGCAGCGAGCCTTCACAGGCCGCCAGCGACCGGCTGACCTCATAGGCGAAGTCGACGTGACCCGGCGTATCCATCAGGTTCAGCGTGTAGGTCTCGCCGTCATCTGCCAGATATTTCAGGGAAACGGTCTGGGCCTTGATGGTGATGCCGCGTTCCTGCTCGATTTCCATGCTGTCGAGCACCTGCTCACGCATTTCACGATCGCTCAAGCCCCCGGTTGCCTGAATCAGCCGGTCGGCGAGCGTGGACTTCCCATGATCGATATGCGCGATGATGGAGAAGTTGCGGATTTTTTCGAATTTTTGTTTGCTCATGGCAGCGCTTATACCCTTGCTCTCATGCTCAGAGAAGAGAGAATTTCCTGCCTTTCTCATGCTTGGCCCAAAAAATCCAGTCCCAAATGCAAAACCCGGCCATAAAAGGCCGGGTTTATACAGATTCGGACCGTTCTCAGGCACACTGGGAGAAAAGACTAGATCAGTCCCTTTTCGATTGCCATGTGACGCACACGCACGATTTCCCATTCGGCGACCCTGATATAGTCGTCGGCAATATTGCGGTATTTCAGGAAGCTGTCGTAGATCTCGCCAGCCAGCGGCGAGCTTGCGGCCACTTCCTCGAGCACGCCCTTGGTTTCCTTTGCCATGGCCATCATCAAGTCGTCAGGCAGTTTGCGCAGGTTCACGCCATCCTTTTCGAGAAGCTTGGGCAGGGACTCGGCGTTGTTGTACTGATAGTCCGCCATGGTTTCGAGTGCTGTGGACTGGGCGGCTTCCTTGACGATTGCCTGCAGGTCCTCTGGCAGCTCCAGATACTTGTCCTTGTTGACGATGATCTCGAGGCCTGCGCCCGGTTCGTGGAAGGCTGGCAGATAGTAGTTGTGCACCACCTTGTAGAGCCCGAAGGCCAGATCGTTCCATGGGCCAACCCATTCGGCCGCGTCGATGGTGCCATTCTGCAGAGCGGAGAAGATATCTGTTGCTGGCAGCATCACGACAGACACGCCAAGACGGCGCATGACTTCGCCACCGAGACCGGCGATGCGCATCTTGAGACCCTTCAGGTCATCAAGGGTCTTGAGTTCCTTGGCAAACCAGCCACCAGCCTGGGTACCCGAAGCTCCGGCGTAGAACGGAATGACATTGAACGGATCATAGGCCCGTTCCCAGAGTTCCTGTCCACCACCAAAGCGCAGCCATGCGGCATGCTCGATCTGGGTGAGGCCAAAAGGCACGCCGGTATAGAAATGGAAACACGGATCCTTGCCCTGCCAATAGTAGGAAGTGGCGTGGCCGATCTCTGCTGCGCCACTGGAAACGGCATCAAACACTTCAAGCGGCGGCACCAGCTCGCCAGCGCCGAAAACCTTGATGGTCAGGCGCCCGCCAGACATCTTGCCAACGCGCTCGGCAAACCGCACACCATTGATCCCGACACCCGGCAACTGCTTTGGCCATGACATCGGCATCTTCCAGACGATCGACTCGTTGGCTCTTACGACTGCAGGGCTTGCAAGCGTCGCTGCCCCTCCAACCGCAAGCCCGGTCAAGACCGAACGGCGATCCAGTGATCCACCTTTTCTCATTAAATTATCCTCCGACTGCAAAATGAACGAGAAATATTGTTATTTTGTCGCGCATGCTTGCACGACCTAGAGGCGAGCGCAAGATCTGGCCACGCCCGACCATTTCATTTCCTCATACAAATGCCCAGACTGATTTCTTTTGCCATCCTATTTTGGTTTATATCTCGAATAAATGAGTGGATTACCGCCAAGGGTGCGCCGCATTCTCGCACTGTGTCGGTTTGACTACACAGCAATTTCCTGTAACTAGGTAGTCTATTGCGGAATAATGTTTCGCATTCCCACTCAAAAAAGGATCTGAAAGCGTGCCGCGCAAAAGCTCCAAGCTCGATCGGATTGATCTGCACATCCTGGATGAGCTCCAGAAAAACGCCCGTATCACCAACAAGGCTCTTTCTGAGATCGTCGGTTTGTCGCCCAGCCCATGCCTGCAAAGGGTCAAGCGGCTGGAGGATATCGGCCTGATCAGCGGCTATCTCGGTCTTATCAATCTGGAAGCGCTTTGCCGTCATGTCACGGTGATCGCGACCATCACGATCCGCGATCACGATCATTCCATCTTCTCGACCTTTGAAAAAGCCATCGCCGAACTGCCCGACGTGGTCGAGTGCCTTAAGATGTCAGGATCCTTCGACTATCTGGTCCGCTTTGTCTGCACGGACATCCAGCGCTACCATTCCGTCACCGAAGACCTGCTCGTGCAGGTGGGCGGCAAAATGCAGATTGCCAGCCACGTGGTTCTGGACCAGACGAAACAGTATCACGGAGTCGACCTTGAAGGTCTGGTTCACGGTTGATCATTTGTTTCACTGAGGCCGGGGATGGGAAACACTATTTCTAAGTGTATGTACTTAAACAAATAGTTGTTATCAAAGGATTCATCAAAAATCTGTATCTTTTTTTCAAGTTTTTAGCGTTTTTTGATGCATATCAATTGACATTGACGCCATTTCGCACGATGAATTTGCAAGTCATTCTCAATTATTCGAACATCTGCCGTTTGGGGAAGTCGACAGACCGTCCGATCCAAGTGAAGAAACGGAGTTCATAAATGATTGCTACTCTCAATGATCTCACAATCGGAGATCATGGTCGTATCGCCAGGCTGGATATCTCCAACCGGGCATACAAACAGCAATTGATGGCTATGGGGCTGACCCGCGGAACAGAGTTCACGGTCATGCGCATTGCTCCTCTGGGAGACCCGATCGAAATCAAGATTCGCGGAAGCGCCTTGTCGCTGCGCAAGTCCGACACCATTGGTGTTCAGATCGAGACCGAAGACAAATAGTCCACTACCACGACGTTTCTCTAATAAATTCAATCGGAAGCAACGCTCCTCCTGCGGCAGCGAACGGTAGCGTTATGCATAGAGAAAGCTGATGACAGATATTCGTATCGCTTTTGCAGGGAATCCGAACTGCGGCAAGACAACGCTTTTCAACGCCCTGACCGGTGCCCGGCAGCGGGTCGGCAACTGGCCAGGGGTCACGATCGACCGCAAGGAAGGCCACTACAGCCACAATGGCAACACTGTGGTGATTGTCGATCTTCCCGGCACCTATTCTCTCGATACCACCTATTCAAGCGGTCTGGACGAGGCCATTGCCCGGGACTACATCCTGGAAGGCGAGGCCGATCTGGTCGTCAATATCGTTGACGCAGCCAATCTGGAACGCAACCTCTTTCTGACAACCCAGCTTCTGGATATGCGCGTCCCGATGATTGTCGCCCTGACCAAAACAGGTCTTGCGCGCAAGGAAGGGATCGAGATCGACGTCGACAAGCTGTCCGCCATGCTGAAGGTTCCCGTCATCTCTGTTGACCGGAAGGATCGCATCAATCAGGACAGGCTGAAGGGTCTGATCGAGGAAGCCGCAAGGGAAAAGGTCATCAGCGACGTTTGCGTGACCTATGACCCGGCGCTGGAAGAGGTGTTGGAGCGCCTGGAACAGTCCTTCTCCGGTATCGCGCAGGCCAAGGGCGTCGACAAGCGCTGGCTGGCCGTGAAATCTCTTGGTGGCGACGGCAAGGCGCTGTCATTTCTTGATGACAGGGCCGAGGCGCTGCTCGATGGCGAGATCACACGGATTGTCGAGGAACAGGACGAAGATGCCGACCTGCTGATTGCGGACGGCCGTTACAGCTTTGCCAATGATATGGCGCGCGAAGCCATTCGCCATATCCGTCAGGTGCCGAAGACCTGGACCGAGCGCATCGACAGCATCGCACTGGGGCGCATTCTGGGCATCCCGATCTTTCTGCTGACCATGTATGTGATGTTCCTCTTGACCATCAACCTGGCTGGCGCCTTCATCGATTTCTTCGATATTCTGGCCGCTACGGTCATTGTCGACGGTCCGGCCCACTGGATGGCCAGCATTGGCGCACCCGACTGGATGATTGCCATTCTGCCAAAGGGCATCGGCGTCGGCATCCAGACGGTCGCCACCTTCGTGCCGGTGGTCGCCTTCCTGTTTCTGTTCCTGACCATTCTGGAAGAGAGCGGCTACATGGCCCGTGCGGCCTTCGTTGTCGACCGTGCGATGATTTCCATCGGCCTGCCGGGCAAAAGCTTCGTGCCGATGCTGCTCGGGTTTGGCTGCAACGTCCCGGCCATCATGGCCTCCCGGACGCTGGACAACCCGCGTGACCGTATCGTTACTGCCCTCATGGCACCGTTCATGTCCTGTGGTGCCCGCCTGCCGGTCTATGCACTGTTTGCGGCCGCCTTCTTCCCGACCGGAGGCCAGAATCTGGTCTTCCTGCTCTATATCATCGGTATCCTGTTTGCCGTCTTCACGGGTCTCGTGCTCAAGAAGGCTGTGTTTGGTGGAAAGGCGCTGCCGTTCCTGATGGAACTGCCCCCCTACCAGCTGCCAAGCATCTCGACGGCCCTTATCCGGACCTGGGACCGGGTGAAACAGTTCATTCTGGGAGCAGGCAAGGTGATCGTCGCCGTGGTCTTCTTCCTGAGCATTCTCAACTCAATGGCGATGGACGGCAGCTTCGGTCATGAAGACAGCGAACACTCAGTGCTGGCCACCATCGGCAAATCCCTCACGCCGGTTGTCGAACCGCTCGGTATCCATGAAGAGAACTGGCCGGCAACGGTCGGGCTGTTCACCGGCATTTTCGCCAAGGAAGCCGTGGTCGGAACGCTGAACTCACTCTACAGCCAGATTGACGCCAACAGCGCTGATACGAGCGCAGCACCCGCGGAGGGATTTGACTTCCTCGGCGGCATTGCGGAGGCTTTTGCCACCATCCCGGCCAATCTCGGCGATCTGGCCGGTGCCCTTTCCGACCCGCTCGGGATGAGTGTTGGCGACGTGTCGACGCTCGACAGCGCCGCAGCTGAACTCGAAGTCGACAACGCAACCTTCACCGCCATGGTCTCGCGGTTCGATGGCAAGGTCGGGGCCTTCGCCTACCTGCTGCTGATCCTGCTCTACGTGCCATGCGTGGCCGCCGTCGGAGCCCTGTTCCGGGAAATCGGGCGCAAGTGGACCTTCTTCGGGATCGGCTGGACGACTCTCATCGGCTATTGCACCAGTGTCTTTGCCTATCAGGTGGGCACCTTCTCGCGCCATCCGCAAAGCTCGACGGCCTGGATCATCGTGGCAGTCGCCGCCGTGGCAATCGCCGTCGCTCTCATGTATTTCTTCAGCCACCGCAACCAGCGGGGGCCAGGTGAACTGGCAAGGAGCTCTGCATTATGATCTTGTCCGATGTCAATCGCTACCTGCGTGATCGCGGGCGGGCCAACACCTCAGATATTGCCTTGCATTTCGGGATAGCGCCGACCGCCGTTGAAGGCATGTTGCAGACCCTGCAGGAAAGGGGACGCGTGCGGGCCCTGCCCGCCCTGACCTCTCCCTGTGGCACATCCTGCTGCAATTGCTCGAGCAGTGCCTGTGCCTCCCAGATGTGGGAAGCGATCAAGAAGCACTGACAGGCAAAGAAGCCGGATCCTTCGCGGCTTCGCCCGCTGCCCGGGAACGGAAAAGCCCGGAACTGGAACTAGAGACGAACGGGCTCTCCGGTTTCCCAATCGAGGATTTTCAGCTCAGGCCAAAGGCGAGACATGCGTCTCGCCTTTTCTGCATAATGGGCCCGGTTGCTCTCCAGCCTGTGACAGGGGCGAATGGTGAGCGCAAAGATATCCTCCAGCCCATAAGGGGCGGCAATCGACAGACTGTCATCGCGCTCCAGCCGGACAGCCACCGCGTGGGTGGTGCACATGTAGAATTCCAGGCTCTCGTCCGTGGAAGACAGCTCGGGATAGGCGCCGCCAAATTTCTCCGGATACCACAGATGCACCCGCGCCTGATTGCGCACCTCGATGCGCCCCTTCCATGCGGCCAATGCCTCATCCACCTGTGCGATCACCGCGTCCTCGGCCTCCCATGAGCGGTCGGCCGGATCGTGGTAGGCGACGTCATAGTCCTTGATGCCATGGCCCTGTGGGCGGCCTGTCAGGCGGTTCCAGACGGTCTGGTAGATTGCACCGGAGACCAGCCGCCAGTCGGGCAGATCGAGCGTCCGCAGCCCTTCAAGAATCTCCATCAGCTGGTCATCCTCGCGAATGAAGCGGATCAGAAGACTGCGTCTTGTCTGCTCGTCCAGCGCCTCGTCATCCTTGTCCTTGCGCACCACAAACGGGCTATCCATGGCAACTCCTCACGGTATCAATTCAAAGGCAAACGGGATCAGCGTTCGAGGACCTCAAGCACCTTGAAGCGCTCGCAAACCAGATTCATATCGGGAGAGAAGCCGCCATTGCGCGCGAAATAATCCTTGTGACCTTCACGCCAGGCGTGATACGAGAGATCGCCTTCACCCTCGGCACGGGCGAAAGACTCGTCGACTTCATCGAACCGGCGAATGGTCACCTCAAGGGTTTCAATCATGACGGCGGGCCTGTTGCAGCCATCAAGCAGAATATAGACATCCCCAACCTCGGGCAGGGGAATATTGTTCTTCTCCATCAGGAGAAGCGAGTCGCAGGAAGCCGTTTTCCTGCCTTCAAGCACCAGAGCCAGAAGCGCATCAGCCAGTTCGGGCGTGTCACCCATTGCGTAGGAATCGACAACGTCAACCATGGCTCACCTCGCCAATGCCAGAAAGGGACATCCCGCAGCTCTCATGAACCGCGGGATGTCGGATGGGTCAATCAGCCGCGCAGCTCGCCGCCGGTTGCCTTGGCAACGGCTTCGACGATCTTCTTGGAGATGGCTTCCAGATCCTCGTCCGTCAGGGTCTTGTCCTTCGGCTGAAGGGAAACCTCGAAGGCGACGGACTTCTTGCCCGGCTCCATATGTTCCCCTTCATAGACGTCGAACAGGCTGACATCGGTGATCAGTTTCTTGTCGGCACTGGCCGCGGCCTTGAGCACCGTCGCTGCGGTCACTTCATGGGCAACCACGAAGGCGAAGTCACGACTCAGAGGCTGCAGGTCCGAAAGCTGCAGGGCAGCACGGGACTTGGCAGCCTTCTTCTTCGGTTCCGGCGCGGCCTCGATGATGATCTCGAAGGCACAGACAGGGCCGTCGACTTTCATTGCATCGAGGATCTTCGGATGCAGTTCACCGAAGGTGCCGAGCACGACTTTCGGTCCAAGCTGGATCTTGCCGGAGCGACCCGGATGGTACCATTCAGGCCCACCGGAGACGATCTGCAGTTTGGAGCTGTCCAGCCCCATTGATTCCAGCACCGCCAGAGCATCGGCCCGCACGTCGAAGATGTCGGCCTTCTTGGCCGGGTCGCGCCAATGGCGCCCGCTGCCGGCGATCTGGACGGCGCCACGGCGCAGACCGGTGGCATGGGTGAACTGGTCTTCCGGCTTGTCTCCAAGGAAGATCTGGCCAACCTCGAACAGGGCGAGATCGTCAAACCCGCGGTCGACGTTGCGCTGGGCTGCCAGCAGCAGGCCGGGCAACAGGCTCGGACGCATGTCGGACAGATCGGCGGAAATCGGGTTGGTCAGGGACAACTCCGGTTTGCCACCACCGAACAGCTCGGCAAGGGACTTGTCGACAAACGACCAGGTCACTGCTTCCACCATGCCGCGAGCAGCCAGTTGGCGACGGGCCTGACGGATGCGCTTCTGACGCTCGGTCAGCGGCGGCTGGGTCACGGCGTTGTGCCGTGGCAGAGCTGCGGCAGGAACGCGGTCGACACCGACGATGCGGGCCACTTCCTCGACGATGTCGGCCTTGCCGTGAATGTCGGGACGGAAGGTTGGAACCGCAACCTTGACATGCTCGCCAACCCCTGAAACCCAGAAGCCGAGGCGCTTGAGCACGGTCTTGACTTCCAGCTCGGGCACATCGAGACCGGCGAGGCGCTTGACCTCGGAGAGCGGGAAATCGATGATCTTGTCAACAACCGGCGCTTCACCGGCAACAACCATCCTGGATGGCTCACCGCCACACAGATCCATCACCATCTTGGCTGCCAGATAGCCGCCAGGAATGACGAAGGACGGATCGACCGTGCGCTCGAAGCGATAACGCGCATCGGACTGGATACCGAGGGCGCGACCGGCACGAGCGGTCCGGATCGGGTCGAACCAGGCGCATTCGATGAAGACGTTGGTGGTTTCCGGCTGGGAGCCGGTGCCTTCGCCGCCCATTATGCCACCAAAGCCGACCGGGCCATTGTCGTCAGCGATGACGCAGATGTCCGTGCCTTCCTTGATCTCATATTCCTTGCCATCGAGCGCAACCATCTTCTCGCCCGGCTTGCCAAGACGCACGTGGATGTTGCCAGCCACCTTGTCTGCGTCATAGACATGCAGCGGACGGCCACGATCGTAGGAAATGTAATTGGTGATATCGACAAGAGCGTTGATCGGGCGAAGACCGATGGCACGCAGACGCCGCTGCAGCCAGTCCGGGCTCGGGCCGTTCTTGACGCCCTTGACGTAAACGCCGGTGAAGATCGGGCAGATCGGGTTTTCGCCCTCTTCCTTCAGGACAACATCGAGCGGGCTGTCAAAGCTGCCTTCGATGACCGCCGGGTGATGCTCCTTGAGCGTGCCGATGCCGGCACCGGCCAGATCACGGGCGACGCCATAGACACCGAGTGCATCACCACGGTTTGGCGTGATGGCAATGTCGATCACCGGATCATCAAGACCGAGCACAGGGGCAAAGGGCGCACCGAGCGGCGCATCGGCTGGCAACTCGATGATGCCGTTATGCTCGTCGGAAATTCCCATTTCGCGCTCGGAGCACATCATGCCGTTGGATTCGACCCCACGGATGACGGTCGGTTTCAGCTTCATGCCATTGGCCGGAATGATGGAGCCATTCTGGGCAAGAACAACCTTGATGCCAGCCCGAGCATTGGGGGCACCACAGACGATCTGCAGCACTTCCTTGCCGGTGTTGACCTTGCAGACATGCAGGCGGTCGGCGTCGGGATGCTGGACGGCTTCCTCGACATAGGCAACGGTGAAATCCTTCAGCGTGGCAGCCGTATCGATGACTTCCTCGACCTCGAGGCCGATAATGGTAAGCTTGTCGAGAATTTCCTCCAGAGACGCATCGGTCTCCAGATAATCCTTCAGCCAGGACAGTGTGAATTTCATGAGGAAAGCCCTCCTACAAGTCCGGGAATGTCAAGGGGACGGAAGCCATAGTGATCGAGCCAGCGCTTGTCACCGTTGAAGAAGGCTCTGAGGTCCGGCATGCCATATTTCAGCATGGCGATGCGGTCGATGCCCATGCCGAAGGCGAAACCGGTGTAGCGGTCCGGATCAAGATTGCAGTTGCGCAGCACATTCGGATGCACCATGCCGCAGCCAAGGATTTCAAGCCAGTCGTCACCCTCGCCGATGCGCAGTTCGTTGCCGACGCGCTGGCAGCCGATGTCTACTTCCATGGACGGTTCGGTGAAGGGGAAGTGGGAGGCGCGGAAGCGCATCTTGACACTGTCCACTTCGAAGAAGGCCTTGCAGAATTCTTCCAGCGTCCACTTCAGATGCCCCATGTGGATGCCTTCCTCGATGACGAGACCTTCCACCTGATGGAACATAGGAGTGTGGGTCTGGTCGCTGTCGCAGCGATAGGTGCGGCCCGGGCAGATGACACGGATCGGCGGTTGCTGCGACGTCATCGTGCGGATCTGCACCGGCGATGTGTGGGTGCGCAGAACCTTCTGGTTGCCTTCGGCGTCAACCGGCAGGAAGAAGGTGTCGTGCTCCAGACGGGCTGGATGATCGGGCGGGAAGTTGAGCGCCGTGAAGTTGTAGAAGTCTTCCTCGATGTCGGGACCTTCAGCAACTGCGAACCCCATGTCGGCAAAGATTGCGGTCAGTTCGTCGGTCACCTGAGCAATCGGATGCACCCGGCCGTCAAATGTTGCGCCCATGCGGGTCGGCAGGGTGACGTCGACTGTCTCGCTCTTCAGGCGGGCGTTGAGCGCCTGATCCTTCAGGACTTCCTTGCGCGCGCCGAGCAGGTCGCCAACCCGGTCTTTCAGACCGTTGAGGGCCGGGCCCATTTCCTTGCGCTCTTCCGGG
This sequence comes from uncultured Cohaesibacter sp., assembly GCF_963666525.1. Classification (NCBI taxonomy): domain Bacteria; kingdom Pseudomonadati; phylum Pseudomonadota; class Alphaproteobacteria; order Hyphomicrobiales; family Cohaesibacteraceae; genus Cohaesibacter; species uncultured Cohaesibacter sp. Next base: position 2,578,127 of record NZ_OY762905.1, on the reverse strand, counting down.
CTCATCTTGCCCAGGGTTTTCATCAGTTCCGAGATCTTGCCCTTCTTGCCAAGAGCCGAGATGCGGACTTCTTCCAGTGCAGGTTCATCAGTGGCCGCTTCAATAGCGGCGGAGATCTCCTGCTCGAGTGATTTGAGTTCCGACATAATCATTCCGTTTTGGGCCATTCCGTATGGACCGGTCTGACCGGGCTTCTACCCTACGAGACTTTGCTGTGTGCGTTGTAACAGATTGGCAGGGACAATAAAGGGCCTTTTCCTCACTTAATCCCCTCAATCTCCCCGAGAAAAAATAAAAACCCGCCTCGACTGCTCGACGCGGGTTTTCAAACCTTGCAAATATTCGTGCGCCGATACGAAATCTCTACAATTCCAGCTGGAATTGCCAGTATTTCGGCCTCAACACGACTTCCTGCAAAAAGCGATGCTTTTTAACCGGAATGCGCCTTAGGCGGCAGCAGAAGATTTGGCTTTCTCAACCAGGCTTGCAAAAGCCTCTGGCTGATGAATTGCCATATCCGAGAGGACCTTGCGGTCGATTTCGATGCCAGCCTTGTTGAGGCCGTCGATAAATCGACCATAGGTCAGGCCCTGTTCGCGAACAGCGGCGTTGATGCGCTGGATCCACAGAGCGCGGAAGTTGCGCTTCTTGGTCTTGCGGTCGCGATATGCGTACTGGCCAGCTTTTTCAACGGCCTGTTTCGCAATGCGAATGGTTGAACGACGGGCGCCATAGTAACCTTTGGCAGCCTTGAGGGTCTTTTTGTGACGGGCATGAGCCGTAACACCGCGTTTTACACGTGCCATGATTTTATCTCCTTTACCAGAATGCTGTTCTCAAGCTACTCGCGCTTATTTGTAAGGCAGGTACTGCTTGACGATCTTTGCATCCTGCTCGCTGAGAGTGGTGGTACCACGTGCTTTGCGGATGAATTTGGTGGTGCGCTTGATCATGCCGTGGCGTTTGCCAGCCTGTGCGGTCACGACCTTGCCAGAACCGGTTACCTTGAAGCGTTTCTTGGCACCGGATTTAGTCTTCAGCTTGGGCATTTTGCTCTCCTGAAATCCTTGGCGGACTGTTGTTCTTGATGAAGCTCGAAGATGAAGGCCGTTGCCTCGAAAGGCATCCGATCCATCCATCCCGGATTGAGCATTTCCAACTCCCCACGGCAGCCCTAAATTCAGCCGGGCGAGTCGTTTCCTTCTGCACACCGCGCCGTCCCTCATCACGAGAGACAAAGTGCTACGCGTACAGACTGGCGGGTTATACCGATGCGCGCGAAGGGAATCAAGAGGCAAAGCAAAAGAATCTGACAGGCAAATGAAGCCTTCTGCCGTCTTCTTTCCCGCTCTGCCCCTGCTTTGGCTCAGGCTCGGGCATAGACTGGGGTACAGGCTGGGGCACATGCTGGAGCACAGGGCGAGATGCAGACCGGGACATCAATTCAGGAGATAGATGCCCGCATTGAGGTAGCTGGCGTAGGCAACCCAAATGAAATAGGGCGCAAAAAGGGCCACGGACACAGGATCCCGTCGGCGCGCCCGCACCATGAAAGCCGCTATGGTGATCAGCAGCAGGATAATGACGACAAGAGCCGCTCCGGCAAGCTGCCAGCCAAAGAAGACCGGGCTCCAGGCAAAATTGAGCAGCATCTGGATGAGCCAGATCCGGAACAGGCCTCTGCTGTCCTTGGCGCCAAATACCCGGGCGCCGACAATCCCGATGAGCGCATAGAGAATGGTCCATGCCGGTGCGAACAGCCAGTTGGGCGGGGTGAAGGGCGGCTTGGCCAATGCCTGATACCATGGCCCGGGAATGGTGATGACACCAATCAACAAACCAACCCCCATGGAAAGGGCGATAAATGCGGGATATGTGATCCATCCGGGTCGTTGCATGAGGCCTTGCGACTCCTTGTCGGAAACTTCTTCTGTCTTGGACAAACGGCAGTGTGGAGAAAAGGTTCCCTGCCATGCTGGCGGGCTTTATACGGCGCAATAAAAAACCCGGATCAAACGATCCGGGTTGTTGGCGAAATAGAGCATTTTGCCCAGTAAACGCTTATTTCGGAGCAAGGATCATGATCATCTGGCGGCCTTCGAGCTTAGGCTCCAGCTCGACCTTGGTGCGGTCGGCCATCTCTGCCTTGACTTTCTGCAAGAGCTCCATGCCAAGACCCTGGTGGGCCATTTCGCGACCACGAAAGCGCAAGGTGAATTTGACCTTGTCACCTTCTTCGATAAATCGGTTAGCGCTGCGAAGTTTCACTTCATAGTCGTGGGTGTCAATGTTCGGTCGCATCTTGACCTCCTTGACTTCAACGACTTTCTGTTTCTTGCGCGCTTCAGCGGCTTTCTTCTGTGCCTGATATTTGTAGCGGCCGTAGTCCATGATCTTGCAGACCGGCGGCTTTGCATTCGGCGAGATCTCTACCAGATCCAGACCGGCCTCGGCGGCCATGTCGAGGGCCTGCCTGGTGGGGATGGATCCATGGTTGGTGCCCTCATCATCGATGAGCTGCACTTCGTCAATTCGAATTTGAGTATTGATGCGCGGTCCCGTTTCGCGGGTCGCTTGCGCTCTATTTGGGCGGCGAATGGTCGTAATCTCCTGTTTATTGCAACAATGGCGTCAAATACATATGCCGCAGCTTGCCTTGCCTTTCAAGCCCTGCCTTGGATCAGGCACCGAGATAAGGGTGTAAACCCCCCCTCCTTTCACAAGCTAGTGCACAGTTCGGCATGAACGACCAGAATTACAAGACATTTCGCGCAGCAAAAAGTTCTGCTATGCAAAATAAGCATGACCCTGGATGACCAAAATCAACGATATACGACGTTCGTATGATAAAGAGCGAACAGATTTCATTGGGCGCCCGTCGCCCCATTGCACAATCCAAGAGCAGAAAAGTCTAGTCCATGACCGAAACGCCAGATTTTCAATTCGACGCCCTGATGCCCGCAGCAATGGCCAAAAAGGCCGAGGATGTCGGTGTCTACAAAGCAACCAAGCACCCCATGACCACCTTTGTGCTGGCCATGACCGCAGGCGCCTTCATCGGCATCGCCTTCATCTTCTACACGGTCGTGACCACCGGCAACAGCGACATGGGCTGGGGTGCCAACAAGTTTATCGGCGGCCTTGCCTTCAGCCTCGGGCTGATGCTGGTCGTCGTAAATGGCGGTGATCTGTTCACGAGTTCCGTGCTGACGGTCGTTGCCAAGGCAAGCAAGAAGATCACCTGGGGACAGCTCGCCAAAAACTGGAGCGTTGTCTATGTCGGCAACTTTGTCGGCGCCATCGGATTGGTCGCCATCATGCAGATCGCCCAGCACTATGAGCAGGGCAACGGCTCTCTGGGTCTGAACTACATGCATGTTGCCCAGCATAAGCTGCACCATGGCTTCTTCCAGGCCGTGGCTCTGGGCACCATGTGCAACGTGATGGTCTGCCTTGGCGTCTGGATGTCCTATGCAGGCCGTTCGGTCACTGACAAGCTGTTGGCCGTGACGTTGCCGGTTGCCATGTTCGTAGCTTCCGGCTTCGAGCACTGCGTCGCCAACATGTTCCAGATCCCGATGGCCATCATGACCAAGACCTTCGCTGGCCCGGAATTCTGGGAAGCCACGGGCACCACGGCCGCTGATTTCGCCGACCTGACATGGAGCAATTTTGTCATCAACAACCTGATCCCGGTCACCATTGGCAATATCCTGGGTGGTGGTGTGCTGGTCGGGCTGGTCTACTGGTTCATCTATCTGCGGCCGCAGAAACACTGATAACAAGGCACTGTCGTCAAGGTGCAGTCAAGGATACCTGAAAGCCTGATCCGTCCGGATCAGGCTTTTTCTTTTCATCCCATATGGATCAGCATCGGCACCATGCTGGCCACCAGCAGCAACGCCATGATCCGGTTGAACCATAGAAGCCGGTTGTTCCTGGAGAGATGCTGGCGAAAGGCTGCACCGGATATGGCCCAGATCCCGATGGAGGGTATGTTGACCACGGCAAAGACGGCCACAAGCACGATGAGATTGCCGAGATAATCCGCTTCCGTCATGTAGGTCACCGTCACCAGCAGGGCCACGGTCCATGCCTTGGGATTGAGCAGCTGCAGCAGGGCGGCCTGAATGAAGGAAATCGGCCTTGCCAGTTCCTGCTTGCCGCTATCGGTCCCCAGGGATCGGATACCGGCAATCTTGTAGGCCAGCCAGAGGATATAGATGCCGCAGGCTATGCGCAGGCCGGTTTCCACCATCGGTGCCTGCCTGAGCAATTGGCCCAGACCGAGCCCAACAGCAAATACCATCGACAGAAAGCCCAGCGAGACACCAAATAGCAGCGGCAGGGAACGCAGGACACCGAAGTTGGCCCCCGAGGTGAGCAGCAGAAAATTGGCCGGGCCAGGTGAGATGGACATGACAAAGGCAAATCCGATGAGGGCAATAATCATTTCCAGAGGCATCTGTTGGTCACTCCATAAAGAGAAAAGGGACGGCCGTTTTCGAGCGGCCATATGTCGGATGGCCCTGCCCGCCTCATCCAACTTGCCGGATTGGCGATTGCTTGTTAATGATTGGAAATCCCATATTCTTAGCCGATCGTCCAGAAAGCGGCACGCATGCATAAGAACGACCTGATTTCCGACATTTTTTCCACGCTGCGCCTGACCGGGCAGCTCTATTTTCGGGCGCAACTATCCGGACCGTTTGCCGTTTACATTCCCGCGTCGCAACGGCACATCCGCTTCCATATCGTATTGAACGGATCCGGCTGGCTCGGCATCGAGGGAGAAGCCCCTGTCGCCTTCGAGAAGGGAGACATCTTGCTGGTTCCCCATGGAGCGACACAGACCATTGCCGCAGCCCCGGATCTGGCACCAACGTCTCTTGGCACCCTGATCGCCGGGGGTGCCTTGCACGATGGCCTGCTGCAGGTCGGGCAAGAGCGGGAGAAGGCCGCCCTGTTGTGCGGTTTTCTGCAGTTTGACGAGGAAATCGAGCATCCGGTGCTGGCGTTGTTGCCAAGCCACCTGCATCTGCGGCCGGAGGACATGGGCAGCGCGCCATGGATGCGATCGACGCTGGATCTGATCTCGATGGAAGCCAACCGGGCGGGACAGGGCATGGCGGCGATTGTCAGCCGGCTGATCGAGGTCATCTTCATTCAGACCATACGGGAACTCGCCCTCAACGCCACCGACGAGAGCAAAGGCTTCCTCAGGGCGCTGTCCGACAAGGCAATTGCGCGCAGCCTCAGCGCCATCCATTCAGAACCGGAACGCAAATGGCGCGTCGAGGATCTGGCGGCGCTGGCCGGGCAGTCCCGCTCTGCCTTTGCCCGCAACTTCAGCGAGGAAGTGGGCCAGACGCCGATGGATTATCTCAGGAACTGGCGGCTGACCAGAGCCCGCATGCTGCTCACCACCACCAGCCTTTCGATGGACGAGGTCGCCAGCCAATGCGGCTATGACTGTGTGCCATCCTTCTCGCGCAGTTTCAAGCGGGCATTCCATGTCGGTCCGGGCAGTTTCCGCCGAACCGGCAACCAGATCATCGATATCGGCTGACACTGCAGCCGTCAGCCTTCGTGAGAGGACAGATCGCAGCCGAGCAACTGGTCATAAACCGCCAGGGTCTGCTGGCCCATCGAGCGGAGAGAGAAACAGGCCTCGATCAATCCCCTTGCAAAGGGCGCGATCGCCCTAATCTGCTCCTCGGGCATGGCAAGGGTGCTGGCGATGGCCTGCTGCCAGCCCTCTGCGTCGTCATGGCGGATCACCTCGGCAATCCATTGGCCCTCCGGCACATCGGGAGGCGCGGCAACCACTTCTGGCTGGGCTCCGAGATCGCCGACAAGGGTCGGCTTGCCCATGGCCAGACTTTCCGCCGCCGACCGTCCGAACGTTTCCGCATCCTGACTAGGCACGATCACCATGGTGGCCAGAGCATAGGCGGCGGGCATATCCTTGCAATGGCCCACCCGGCTGACGCAATCGGTCACATCATGCTCGGCGATCAGGCGATCCAGTTCGGCAACATAGCTCTCCCGTCCCTGTTCGTCTCCGATCAGCAGCAGCTGAAAGGTCGGACCGACTGCCTTTTTCAGGGCCCCCATCACCGGAATGATGAAGCTCTGGCCCTTCCAGCGGGTGAGGCGGGAGGGCAGGATGAGCACCGGACGATCATCCACGCCCCATTGCCGGCGCAGGGCTTCAATGCGCTCTGAAGCCACAGTGTTGATGTCGAACTGCTCCATGTCGACGCCGCGATGAATGGTCACGATCCGGCTTTCGGCGTCCGGGTTGCGTTCCTTGACCAGACGCGCCGTGTAGTGGGAGTTGGCAATGACGATATCGCCCTTGGCCATGACCGAATTATAGAAGGCCTTCAACCGTCCCTTCTGGCTGTAGGCCCCGTGATAGGTGGTCACGAAAGGCACTCCGGCCCGATGGGCAGCAATCATCGCACTCCAAGCGGGCGCGCGCGAGCGTGCATGGACGAGATCGACCCCCTGCTCGCGGATCATCCGCTCGATGGTGCGGGCATTGGACAGGAGGATCGACAGAGGGTTCTTGCTCCGTCCCTTGAGGGGCAGCAGCTTGCCGCCAACCGCTTCCAGCTCGCCCACCAGTCGGCCCGGCTCCGCCGCCACCAGAGCCTTGCCGCCAGCCCTGGTGATCGCGGCGGCGATATCCACCGTTCCGCGCTCCACGCCACCAGAATCGAGCCAAGGGACAACCTGAAGAATTGTTGGGGCTTTCGTCATGCGATCCACCGCGCTATGTAACAGGCGTCGCCGTCGCCGCGCTTGCCAACGGTGCCGATTGAAATCTTTTCCGGAGACATAGCAATGTCAGCCCCCCAAAAGCAAACCCTCCTTGTCGGAAACCGCTTGCAAGGCGATGCCCATCCCCGCGAAATTGCCTTCAAACAGCGATCATCAGCCCAAAACGGGCTGCCGGGCCTTTTCTGGATGAACGGCTACATGTCGAACATGGAAGGCGACAAGGCACTGGCGCTGGATGGCTGGGCGGCGACAAAGGGCTGTGGCTACACCCGCTTTGATTATTCCGGTCACGGGGTTTCAGGTGGGGCCTTTCGGGATGGCACCATTTCGCGATGGCTTGAGGAAAGTCTTGCGGTGTTTGATGGCCAGACCGCAGGCCCCCAGATCATCTGTGGCTCGTCGATGGGCGGCTGGTTGGCGCTGTTGCTGACAAGGGCACATATCGCAAGGGTCGGGCTGCAGAACAGCCGCATCAAGGGCCTCGTTCTCATCGCTCCGGCCATCGACATGACCAAGGCGCTGATGTGGGACAGGTTCGATGATGCCGCAAGAGCCGAAATGGCCACCACGGGGGTCTATCTGCGACCGAGCGTCTATGGCGACGGCCCTTACGAAATCACCTCTGAGCTTATTGAGGATGGCATGAGCCATCTTCTGGGCGATGACCTCATCGAGACCGGCTGTCCGGTGCACATTCTGCAAGGGGTAAAGGACGACACTGTGCCCTGGCAATCATCGGTGGATCTTGTCGCCCGACTGGCACAGGATGATGTCAAGCTGACGCTGGTCAAGGATGGCGACCATCGCCTCTCCCGCCCGGACGATCTCGCTCTGCTGCTCAGGGCTGTTGATGATTTGTTTGATTAGTTGTTATGGCTTATTTTATTACCTAAGATTGCTAAAAACAGTTTTGGGTTGTGTTTTGTATATCTTAATTATCAATCTTCTATGTGCCATTCTAATCCTATTTGCAGGCTCACTGTCGGTCTTCAACGTATTCACAAGCGCATACGAAGTGATCCTGCGTGTTATAAGTGGCATAATTTTCTTTGCTTCGACAGTATTTGTTGTTGTGTTCAACTTATTGATTTTCTTAATACCAGAATATTTCTCCGCTACCGAGACTGTTTCTGGACTAGAGAATAGCGATCTAACTAAACCGCCAGTTCAATCAATAAATAGAGTTGATCTTGAAAAGGTGTTCCCCGCAAAAGAAAGCTCCACTTTCAACCTTGCTACATGTGAGGAATACGCAACCATTTTGGCAAGAGATGGAAAGCCCAACGCAGTGGCATGCAACAGTAAAACCGGGCGAGGTTTCTTTTGGCAAGTTGTTGCACCTCGTAAACGCGCTTACGGTTACTGGGGATTGAGCGGGGTTGGTGAAATACCAAGTTGCACAGCGAATGCTGATTTGGAAAAGCGCGCTGAGACAGCAACCTTCCCGACCGCCGCAAAGATGTGGGAAGTGAGAGAGTACTGGTGCAGAAATGACAAAGATGGAAAATGCTCGTGGCCACAAAGTGAGGGCCCCATTTTTCAATCAAACGAGTATTACGCAGGCGTGTTTGAAGTGATTTGTAAGAAACAATAAAATTCCTAGAAGCTATAAATAGCTTACCTCATCTCTAATCTGCGGCTCCCAAAAGCCCGCAGCGGAGGGGGAACCTCCTTCTGCGGGCTCGTCGTTTGGGGGCGTGTTCGGGCCTATTTCGTGGCAGCGACCATTGAGTCGGAAATGATGTTGAGCGCCTTGTCGATTTCTTCGGCGGAAACCGTTAGCGGTGGTGCGATGCGGAAGACGCCGCCCATGCCGGGGAGCTTGACCACATTCATGCTGAGGCCGCGCTGCATGGCTTCTTCCATGATCTTCGTGCCCAACTCATAGCCCGGGGCCTTGGTTTCCTGATCCTTGACCACTTCAAGACCGATGAGCAGACCACGACCGCGCACATCGCCGATGCAGTTGAACTGTTTTTGCAGCTCCAAGAGACCATTGCGCATCTGGGCACCGCGCTCGATGGCCTTGTCGACCAGCCCGTCGCGGGCCACCACATCCAGCACGGTGTTGCCGATGGCGGCGGGCAGCGGGTCGGAGACATGAGTGGTGTAGAAGAGGAAGCCGCGCTCGTGGGCCTTTTCCTCGATCTCCTTGCTGGTCATGATCGCAGCCAGCGGCAGACCGGCGCCAAGGGTCTTGGACAGGCTCATGATGTCAGGGGTGACGCCATCGCGCTGGAAGGCGAACATGGTGCCGGTGCGGCCAACGCCGGTCTGGGCTTCGTCGAGGATGAGCAGCATGCCGCGCTCTTCACACTTCTTCTTGAGCGCCGCCAGATAGCCAAGCGGCAACTCGATGATGCCACCGCTCGACAGGATCGGCTCGGCAATGAAGGCGGCCAGCTTGCCCGAGGTCTGGCAATCGATGAGGCGGAAGGCGTCGTCGAGCTCTGTCTGCCAGTCAAGGCTGCCGTCGGCATGCTTGAAGCGTGGGCGGTAGGCGTCTGGTGCTGGAATGACGAAAGAACCGACGGATGCCGGTCCGTAGCCGAAACGGCCAGCGGAATACGTGGCAGAGGCGGCGGCGCCGGTCATGCCATGCCAGCTCTGGGCGAACGCAACGATCTCGTGGCCACCGGTCACCAGCTTGGCCATGCGAATGGCGGCTTCGTTGGATTCGGCACCGGTCGTCACCAGCATCACGCGATCAAGCCCCGGAGCAAGCTCGGCAAGGCGCGTGGCAAGATCAACCACCGGGCGGGAGAGCATACCGGAGAAGAGATGGGCAACCGTCGACATCTGCTTGTTGACGGTGGCAACGATATCCGGGTGGGAATGACCCAGCAGGGCGCTCATCTGACCCGAGGTGAAATCGAGAATGGCACGGCCATCGGCGTCATAGACATAGTTGCCCTCGGCGCGTTCAATGATCAGCTTTTCGAAGGCGGAACCATAGCGGATCAAATGGTTGTTGGCGCGGTCCCAAAAGGCCGGATCATCATTCAAGGACATGCTGTTTCTCTCTGGTGGTGTCTCTGATGGACTGTTGTTGATTGCTCCCAGCTTTAGCAAGCCTTGCATATTCAGGCAAATTGATATTATTTAGATCCGATATCAATTGGATTTATATCATGCAGCCTCTCGACATCGCCTTGCTGAGCAATTTCGTCATTGTCGCCCAGACCGGCTCGATCAGTCTCGCCGCCCAGCAGGTTGGGCGCACCCAATCGGCGCTGAGCATGCAGATGCATCGGCTGGAAGACCAGCTTGGCAAGACCCTTTTGCACCGAACCGGCGCTGGTGTTCGGCTCACCGCCGCCGGGGAAAAGCTGCTGATCCATGCCGAGGCGCTGCTGGCCCGGCATGATGACATGCTGATGGACATGACCGGCACCGCGCTCCGTGGCTCGATCAGCCTTGGCTGCACGGAAGACTATGCCAGCGCCTTCCTGCCGCAGCTTCTGGGCAGCTTCTGTGCGCGCTATCCGGACATCGATCTGCGGTTGGTCTGTGCCCCGTCCACCGACCTCAGACCGCAGCTGCAACAGCGCATGCTGGACATGGCTCTGGTCTCGCTGCCCTCGGCAGAGGCGGACGGGGTGATCCGCGAGGAACAGCTGGTGTGGGTGGCCAACGAAGCGGCACCGGCAATCCTTTCGGCTCCGATTCTACCGCTCGCCCTGCCGACCCCGAGCACCATCGACTACCGCGCCGCCTGTACCGTGATGGAGGCGATCAACCGCCGCTATCGTGTGGCCTATGCCAGCAACAGTCTGGCCGGTCTTCTGGCCATTGCCCGTTCGGGACACGCCATCAGCGTTCTGACCAGAAGTGCCGTGCCGCGGGATCTGTATATCATCGCGCAGGACCTGCCGCCCCTGCCAGCCATTGGCATCACGCTGGAGCTGGCCGACCAGCGCAGTTCCGCCGCCGTCACGGCCCTTGCCGACCATATCCGGACCACCCTGCCGGGTTTGTGAAATCCGAAAGCGTCGAAACACGGAAAAGCCCGGACAGGGCTGCTGTCCGGGCATCTTCATCAGTTGGATAGGGTCAGATCAGGATGGATCAGAATGGTGCGTCGATGTCGACAACACCAATCAGCTTGTGGTTGACGAACTCGGTCAGACCGAGGTCGAGCAGTTCGCGGCCATAGCCTGAGCGACGGATACCGCCGAAGGGCAGATCGGCCTCAACCTTGGTTGGATGGTTGACGAACACCATGCCGGTTGAAATCTGGGCTGCGACCTCTGCCCCGTGCTTTTCGTCGGACGAGAAGACCGAGCCACCCAGACCGAACGGCGTGTCGTTGGCGATGCGGATCGCATCCGCCTCATCCTTTGCCCGGAAGAGCATGGAAACGGGGCCGAAGAATTCCCAATAGCGGGCCGGGTTTTCATCGCCAAGATCGCTGAGGATGGTCGGCTGGACAAAGGCGCCCTTGGTGGGGACGGCCGGGCCGACTTCCTCGGCCTTTGCGCCTTGTGCAACAGCCTTTTTGATCTGTGCCTTGACGTCATCGGCAGCCTTCTGGGACGACAGCGGAGCAAGGGTGGTGTTCGGATCGAATGGATCGCCTGCCACCAGCTTGGCAACTCCGGCCTTGTATTTCTCAAGGAACGCGTCATAGACCTCATCGACGATGATCATGCGCTTGGAGGACACACAGACCTGACCACCGTTCCAGTGGCGGCCGAATACGGCCCAGTCGACGGCCTTGTCAATATCGGCATCCTTGAGCACAACGAAGGCATCGGCACCGCCCAGTTCCATGGTGGACTTCTTGAGCGCCTTGCCAGCCTGAGCGGCGACAATCGAGCCCGCGGCTTCCGAACCGGTGAGAGCAACGCCATGCACGCGGGGATCGTTGATGATCATCTCGATCTGGGAGCGGGTTGCATAGAGGTTGGTGAAGGCCCCTTGCGGCAGACCGGCTTCCTGCATCAGCTTTTCAAAGGCGGCGGCGCTCTGAGGCACGTTGGAGGCATGCTTGAGGAGCAGCACGTTACCGGCAGACAACTGCGGAGCCAGAATGCGGGCAATCTGATAGTAAGGGAAGTTCCATGGCTCGATGGCCAGCAGCACGCCAAGCGGTTCATGCACCAGCGTTGCATCGCCTTCGGCCGGGTCAAGCACCGGAAGTTTGCGTGGCTGCAGCAGCTTTTCAGCGTTGCGGACATAATATTCCAGGATCTTGGCCGACAGCTCGACCTCGGCTTTTGCCTCGGCGGTGATCTTGCCCATTTCCAGGGTCAGCAGCCTTGCGTGTTCGTCAGCATTGGCGCGCAGCAGGTCGGCAGCCTTCTGCAAGATCTTTGCACGTTCGGCAAAGCCGGTTTTGCGCCATGCCAGAAAGGCGTGGTGTGCCTTGTCAATGGCTGCGCTGACTTCTGCATCCGTTGCATCCGGGAAGGAAGCAACCTGTTCGCCCGTGTATGGATTAATCGTTGCATATGCCATGATCTTTCCTCTCCTATCTCCTGCCCCTTGCGCTGGCTGGCCGCTGGTTTTCACGCCAATCATGCGTCGGGCTTATTTCATGTTTCTTGTTTTGGTCTTTGATCGGTCGTGAGGCTGGCGGGGGAGTATCGGGAAGGACCGGCGCTTCTATGGGCACCGTGGGCTTCCAATCTCTTTCAGCCGGGCAACGATCAAATCCTTTGTCCGTGAACAGGATGAAGCCGCTTATTGTTTTTGAAAAAGCTTCATTCTCTGTGCATGTTTTGGATATAGGCACCCGAAATGATCGAAGCAATTCATGCCCGATCATCGGACTGATGACAAATTTGCATGGAACGCACGGGTGTAATGCGCGTTGCTGACGCTTAAGAGGCAGGCTCCGAGAGCGGACGCACCACGGCGGCACCGGACACAAAGGGCTGACAGGAAAAGGCAAGAGCATAAAGAAAAGGCGCGTCAGCAAATTGGGCTGACGCGCCTTCGCACAATCTGGTGAGCCCAGTCGGAGTTAGCTTTCCAGAGGTGCGAAGCTGCAGGTGAAATGCCGCATCAGTTTCGGTTCCCTGATGATCTTGAACCCTCTCAGCTGATCCTTTTCAGCTGCGAGCATTTCAAAGGCTTCCACCACGTAATCTGCGTGGGATTGGGTGTAGGTACGGCGAGGGAAAGCCAGACGCACCAGTTCCATGGCCGCCGGCTTTTCCGATCCGTCGGTCTGGCGACCAAACATCACCGAGCCGATTTCGCAGGAACGGATGCCACCGATTTCATAAAGTTTGCAAGCCACCGTATGTGCCGGATACTTCAGCGGATCGATATGCGGCAACCAGCTTTTGGCATCGACAAACACCGCATGGCCGCCGGCCGGCTTGACCACCGGAATGCCGAGGGCATCGAGTTTCTCGATGATATACTCATTGGTGCGGATGCGATATCTGAGATAGTCCTCGTCAATGATCTCATGCAGACCCTGCGCCAGCGCTTCCAGATCGCGCCCGGCCAGTCCGCCATAGGTCGGGAAGCCTTCGGTCTGAATGAGACGGACACGGGCCTGATCGGCAATGTCATCGTCGTTGAAGGCGATCCAGCCACCGATGTTGCCAAAGGCGTCCTTCTTGGCGCTCATGGTCATGCCGTCGGCGACGGAGAAACAGTCGCGCACGATATCCTTGATGGAGCGATGCTTCTGGCCTTCCTCGCGCTGCTTGATGAACCAGGCATTTTCCGAGAAGCGGCAGCCGTCGATGATGAAGGGCTTGCCATATTGATGGGCGAGCGCTGCAACGCCGCGGATGTTTTCAAGGCTGACCGGCTGGCCGCCACCGGCGTTGTTGGTGATGGTGATCATCACCATGGGCACGCTGTCGCCCTTCTCCTCCAGAAAGGCTTCCAGCTTGGCCAGATCCATGTTGCCCTTGAACGGGAACAGGGAGGCCGGGTTCTTGCCCTCCTCGATCACCAGATCATAGGCCTCGGCACCCGATGCCTCGATATTGCCACGGGTGGTGTCGAAATGGGTGTTGGAAGGCACATGCTTGCCAGCGCCGCCATAGATGGAAACCAGAATGGCCTCTGCCGCCCGTCCCTGATGGGTCGGGATGATATGGGTGAAGGGCATCAGTTCCTGCACACTGTCGCGGAAGCGATAGTAGGAGGGGGATCCGGCGTAGCTCTCGTCGCCGCGCATGACGGCAGCCCACTGCTCGGCACTCATGGCCCCGGTGCCCGAGTCCGTCAGCAGGTCGATGATCACGTCTTCTGATTTGAGCGCAAAGAGATTGTAATCCGCAGCCTTGAGCTTGGCCTCGCGCTCGGCGCGCGTGGTCATGCGAATGGGTTCTACCGATTTGATGCGGAAAGGTTCGATAATGGTTTTCATCACTGTATCTCCGGTCTGATCAGCCCGGAGTTGTGACCATGAAACCATGTTCGTTGTGAACGTCCGGGCTGTGCGCCGCGGTTGCCCTCCTCGATGCCGGTTGCCCTGACAGGGTGTCAGGTTCCGACAGGATGACCGCGCTCAGCGCCGAAAGGTTTACGAGCGGAAGTGTGGCAAATCAGCCCCGACGGGTCAAGCCATCAGAATTGCGCTTTTCACCGCCATTTTGCAGCGACAACCGTTTCTGATCCGGTTCGATTATCACAAAAAGCCAAGTTCGGTACGCAGTTTGCGGGTGAGCCGGCTGGCGATCATCGCGTGGGCTGCGTCGAGATGCTGCCTGATATCGTCGTCATCCATGGCGTCAGGGGCTTGAAGCTGGACCCATTTGGCACGGGCCAGGTGCGGTGCGGGGATTATGCCGGGTTCGTCGCGCAGGATTTCATAGGCCATGTCGGAGCATTTGAAACTGATCCTGACAAAGCCCTCACCTTTTGCTTCAGGGCTGCAGAGCGCAAAGATCTTGCTGCCAATTTTCCAGACCGAACAGCCGCCCCACTGCACCACGTTCGTGGCATGACGAAGGGTGGCGCAATGGGCATCAAATGCGGTGCGATTCATGACGGACTCCCGTCGTAATGGTTGGCCTGATAACGGGCTTGATGACTGACCTTGTCCGCCTTGAGGCTGTTTCTGGCGGCGACGATCAGATCGCCCAGCGCCCTGAAGTCGTCCTTGCGGGTGGAAGACTTGCGCCAGACCATGGTCACCTTGCGTGGCAGCGAGGTTGGCAGGTCGATCTCCACCACCTCATGGGCCCGGGTCAGGCCCGCATCAATGGCGATATTGGGAATCAGCGTCGAACCAAGGCCCTCTTCCACCATCGCCAGAAGAGTGGCAAGGCTGGTGGCATCGAACTCGGCGTCCTTGTTGAGCAGGCCCGGAAAGGCCGAAAGTGCATGCTGCTGCAGACAATGGCCCCGTTCAAGCAGCATCAACGGCTCACCCTGCAGCATCTTGCCGTCTGCCTCGTCCCTCCGCGCCAGCTTGTGGTTCATCGGGGTCACCAGATGGTAGCCATCCTCGAACAGCTCCAGCGTCTCCAGATCACCCACATCATGGGGCAGCGCGATCAGAGCCACATCAAGGCGACCGCTTTTGAGCCCCTCCAGCAACTGGTCGGTCAATTCCTCGCGCAGATAGAGCCGCAAATGCGGATGCGCGCTGCGCAACAGGGGCCGCAATCGGGGCAACAGAAACGGCCCGATGGTCGGAATGACACCCAGATGCATATCACCAGCCATGGCCTCGGATTCCAGCGCCGCCATTTCCACCAGTGACTGGGTGTCGGCCAGTATCTTGCGTGATTGTTCAACGATCTTGCGGCCGATCGGAGTCATGATCACCGAACGCCTGGACCGCTCGGCCAGCGTCACACCGAGGATTGATTCCAGCTCCTTGAGACCGGCGCTGAGCGTCGACTGGGTCACGTTGCAACGCTTCGCCGCATTGCTGAAGTGCAATTCGTCCGCTAAGGCAATCAGGAAAGTGAGTTGGCGCAGAGATGGTTGCATTTCTCTTATCGATTTTTTCGATTAATTCGTCAAAAATAACTCATTTCACTAATAATTAGAAGGTTGCTAGGGTGCCGTCAACCCAAGCAAGGCATTTGTCCTGTCAAAAAAGGAGTATTTTATATGCAAGATATTGAAGCCCCGGTAGCAGCACCGGCATTTCCGCAGCTCAACAAACCCGCTCCGGACTTTTGCGCAAAAACCACCGCAGGTATCAAGAAGCTGTCCGATTATGAAGGCAAATGGCTGATCCTCTTCTCCCATCCTGCCGACTTCACACCGGTCTGCTCAACCGAATTCATGGCCTTTGCCAATGCCTATGAAACCTTCCAGAGCATGAACTGCGATCTGCTCGGCCTGTCCATTGACAGTGTCCATTCCCACATCGCATGGGTGCGCAGCATCAAGGAAAACTGGGGCGTCGACATCAAGTTCCCGATTATCGATGACATTCCGATGACCGTCGCCAAGGCCTATGGCATGATCCATCCGGGCGCCAGCGACACCTCTGCGGTTCGGGCAACCTTCCTCATTGACCCCAAGGGCATCCTGCGCGCCATGGTCTACTATCCGATGTCCAACGGTCGCTCGATTGCGGAATTCGTCCGCCTGCTCTCCGCCTTGCAAACCACCGACGCCAACCAGTGCGCAACACCTGAAGGCTGGCAGCCGGGCGACAAGGTCATCGTGCCGCCGCCGTCCACCGTCGACGGAGCCGCAAAACGCGCTTCCGAAGGCTACGAGACCGTTGACTGGTATTTCTCCAAGAAGGCGCTCTGAAAGTGCTTTGACAAAAGCGGATCCGGGACAATGGCTGGTCCCGGTCTCCCTTGCAACGGGCGGTCGGACCCTTGACGTTCCGGTCGCCTTTTTCTTTGCCTTGACCGGGGGCGGCAATTTCGCGCCTCAGTTTCTGGGCAGGCTGATTTCGAAATGGGCACCCGGAACCCGGTCCAACAGCCGAATCGTGCCGCCATGGGCGCGAATGATTTCTGCGGCAATGGCCAGCCCCAGACCGGTGCCTCCCTTGCGGGCAGAGCCCTGGAACGGCTGGAACAGATTGGCGCGGGCAGCTGCCGGAACGCCGGGGCCCGTATCAGACACCTCAATGATCGTCCGGCCCTTTTCGATGCGAGCAGCCAGCTCCAGTCGGCAGATCACGGCCTCTTCCTTGCGATATTGCATCACGTCCACCGAGTTGCGGCACAAGTTCATCAGCACACGGAAGAGCTGGCCGGGATCCGCATAGATTTCGAGGTCTTCAGGGATATGGTTGGAAAAGGTGAGGCGCGAAGCCTCGGACAGATCGAGCAGGTCGCGCATTTCCTCGCCGAGCTGGTGGAGATTCAACAGGCGTTTTTCCGGCGGCGCTTCCTGGGCCTTGCCATAGGACATCACGGCGCGGGAATAATCCACGGCCCGATCCAGCGTGCCCATCAGCTTTGGCACCACCCTTTGCACCGTGGGATCGTCGAGCATCGACAGGCGGTCGGAGAACAGTTGGGCCGAGGCAATGATGTTGCGCAGATCATGGTTGATCTTGGAAACGGCGAGCCCCAGATCGGCCAGACGCCGTTGCTTGTAAAGGGTCTTGGCCAGAATGCCTTCCATCTCGCCGAGCTGCATTTCGATCAGGCCGATTTCATCGCGCCGCCGCGAGGGCTTCATGACGGCGTTGCTATCCTCGGGATTGGACGTAAAGCGGGCCATATTGTCCAGAACCCGCAGGATCGGACGGACCAGCAGGGCGCGCAGCGACAGATAGACAAGCCCCGCCGTCATCACCGAAATGGCCAGCGAGAGCAGCAGGATGTTGACCGAGAAGCGGATCATGTCGCGGCGCAGACCGGTCTCATCGAAGACCATCTCCACCATGCCCTGATTGTCCTTGGTCTGGCCAACGACGCGAATCGTGCGCCCCTTGCCAAACAGCAGCGTATCAAAGGCAGCCGCGATCATTTCAGGCGGCCCCATCATCTGGATATTGTCATCCCGCATGATCTTGCCGGGCATGTCGACCATGGCCAGGAGGCGTCGTTCGCCCTTGTTGCGCAAGCCGAGGGTCTGGACATTCAGCCGGTCCAGCAGCTCCTGCTCGATGGCCTTGTCCTTGAGATCATCGGAGGCATTGGTATAGACCAGCGCCGCAACCTCGGCCAGTTCCAGCTTGCGGGCGAGCCAGTCGGCACGGAACTTGGAAATGGAGGGAACGAAAATGAGAATTTCGCTGAGCATGACGAATATGATCGTCAACAACAGTAGTTTGGTCGACAGGCCGAACCGCAGATAGCCCTTGTCCCGGTTGCCGACAGTGTCGAGGCCGGGGTTTTCATCGGCCGAAGGCAGCGGCGTCGGCTGGTCCGGCATACCATCCCCGTCTTTGTCTTTCCTGTGCTGCCTGACATCATCCATAGCAGATTGCCCTTGATCTCTTGCCCCATTTGGCCTTTCATGGTGCTCGTTCCATGCGCGTCCTGCCTTTTACCGACCTGAAAAAGATGGCTTTTTTTGGCATAATTGACGCACTTCTATCTAATGCAGGGCTTTTAGCCATTGGCAAGTGCTTTCGGCGGGGACGGTAAATCGCCGTCTTTTCCCCATGCGCGTCACCAATGACCCGGGTCAGGTTCGGTTCATATCCGGTTCACGCTTGGTTCCGAGCCGGTTTCGTGGCATCGTCCCGGCTCGCCTGCCCTTGTCGCGGACCATGATTCCCGATGCGGAAAGCCCGGCACACTTGGAGATATTGATGCACGCTAAGCCCGAATCCGGCACCACCCTGAAAGAAAGCTTCTGGGACATCGACAGCTGGATCTTCGATCTGGACAACACACTCTATCCGCGCTATGTCGACCTGTTCGCGCAGATGGAGGTCAAGATGAATGAATTCGTGTCCAGCCTGCTGGGGCTGACGCTGGAGGATGCCTCCCACCTACGCCACAGCTACTACAAGCAATATGGAACCACCCTGCGCGGACTGATGATCGAGCATCATATTCAGGCCGACGACTTTCTTGAATATGTTCACGACATCGACCACAGCGTGGTGGAGCCGGACCCTCTGCTGGCCAGCGCATTGCGGTCCCTACCCGGCAAACGCTATATCTATACCAACGGCACGCAGGATCATGCCCGCAAGGTTTCGGAGCGGCTGGGCATCACCGATTATTTCCATGACGTATTCGACATCGTCTGGGCCGGACTTGATCCCAAACCCAACCGGGCGCCCTATGAACGCCTGCTGTCGCAGACTGGTATCAAGGCCGAGCGGGCCGCGATGTTCGAGGATCTGGCCCGCAACCTCAAGGTTCCGGCAGAGCTGGGCATGACTTGCGTGCTGATCGTACCCGACCAGATGCGGCCCGTGTTTCAGGGACGATGGGACGCGGAAGGCAGCGAGGCGCCCTTCGTCCACCATGTGACCGACAACCTGGGCCAGTTCCTGACGGATGTACTGGCAGCAACCGGACGAAGGCAAGAGCCGTCACCGGCCAAGCCATAGATGTCCGGAAGGATGCGGGAACGGATCGTTACCGCCGGGCTGCAGGTTGGAGCCGGTCGGGAGAATCGATCCTCCGGCCGAGCCTTTGCTGCCGCGCGGCTTGAGGGAATCCCGCGAGAATCCGAAAAAGGCCGGTTTCTGCGCCTTTCCTTCATCTCAGCGGTTGACGCGCCCTGCAAGTTTGACTATAAGCGCGCATCAATGGGCGGCTCGCAAGTGCCGCCTTTTGCTGTCGTTCGCCATCCCGGGCCCTGAAGGCTCCTTGCGGTGGCGATGTCAAGTCGAGAAAGCAAGGCGCAACCCCGCTTTGCATGGTTGGCTGCTCGTCCTTCCTGGCCTGTTCAGATTTGAGGGCTGATGTGATGTAGCGGCGTGAGCAGATCGGAAAAGATCTGCATGTTAAACAAGGATAGGGCTCAATGGCCAATACAGTTTCCGCCAAAAAGGCGACCCGTAAAATCGCACGCAAGACCGCTGTCAACAAGGCACGCCGGACCCGCGTTCGTACCTACCTGCGTTTCGTTGAAGAAGCCATCGCTGCTGGCGATCAGGCTGTTGCTTCCGAAGCTCTGCGCAAAGCCCAGTCCGAACTGATGAGCGCCGTTGCCAAAGGCGTCTTCCACGTTAACACCGCTTCTCGCAAAATTTCCCGTCTGTCCAAGCGCGTCAAGGCTCTGGCTGACTAATCGGGACTTCTCCTGTTTCAAAGCCCGGTTTCTGCCGGGCTTTTTTATGGGAACTGTCACGATCCTGCAACAAACTGCGGTTGTCCTGTCGAATCCGATTCTATCGTTCTCCTTTTGATCTCATGACTGGAATATACATATATTTCAGCTCTTTAGATGCTGCCTGAACTGCAGAGACAACGTGGAACGCGATTCTCTGGAAGGTCAACATCGGAAGAGACAAAAAAAATTCCGCTGCGTTGAATCTGCATAATGTTACCGTTTGGTGACAGAAGCCGAGGAGTCGCAAAGGGATAGCCAGGTCAAGAAAAAACTGCCTCTCTGGAGTCGTTTGCCTGAGGCCAATCGAGGCGCAGAATCTGATTTCGTTCTTCTTGCACGGCCCCGTCCGGCTGTGTATGGTCGGACACTGCAGGAACAAGGTTGCAAAGAAGAGCAGAAGCCTACCGGTGCCCACAGGACACTTCCAGGTCTTTGCTGAAAATCAATGAGTGCAACCATCAAGGAAATGTCGCCTTGCAAAAGCGGTGCGCCTCATTCGCGGGCCTTGCGGGCAGCAGGGTCAGGGGTCGACGTCCGGATGTTCTTGCCAAATCGGAGCAAGAACCGTTTGTATCTCGCGGTCATGCCCATGAACCGTTTGTTCAGTTGCGTGATCTGGTGGCCATGTGCCACCCGAACAGGAGTATTTGTCTTTGAGTGGAACAGCGCCCTATGCAGGTGACATTGATGTTCTGACTGCCTGGCAGCAGATCTCTGAGGATCCGAAGGCTGTGCTCGTTGACGTGCGTACCCATGCGGAATGGTCCTATGTCGGCTTGCCGGTGCTGAACCATCCCGACCGGGAAGTGCTTTTGGTGGAGTGGCTTTCGTATCCTGACATGGCGGTCCACGGCGATTTTGCCGACCGGCTGCTGCAGGAGCTGGAAGACAGGGACGTGGCAGCGGACAGCGCCATCTATTTCCTCTGCCGTTCAGGCGCCCGGTCCAGGCATGCGGCGATTGAGATGACACGGCGGTGGAGCGGGCCCTGCTTCAATATCGCTGCGGGGTTCGAGGGCGATCTTGACGATGCCCTGCATCGATCGAGTTGTAACGGATGGAAGCATGCCGGGTTGCCTTGGCGGCAGTTCTGAGACACAGCAAGATGTTTCGAGTTGCCCGGGCCGGCACCCGGATTTGGAAAATTCAACTTGGCCGTGGAGAGAAGAGCGAGATAAAACTCGCCGGAATTGCGGCTTATCAAGGAAACAGCTGTTTTTGGCGGCTATTAGGCTAGAACAACAAAATGACAATACAGCAGACGGCCACAAAGGGAAATGTTGACATGGAGATGAGGGCGGCGACTCATCAGACTTTTCCCGGGGCTGACTCCCTGGAAGAGGAGCCTTCGGTGAAAGTTGGCAAGGAAGAATGGGACCGCGTCAAGAAGAGACTGCGCGCGGAACTCGGAGAAGACGTGTTTTCCAGCTGGTTTGCCAGCGTGGAGATCGAGGACGAGCAGAACGGTCTGGTGATCCTTTCCGTTTCCACCCGGTTCCTCAAATCGTGGATTCAGTCACATTACGGCGATCTGCTGATGACCCTGTGGCGCGAGGAATGCGAACATGTGCGTCGCATCGATCTGTTCGTTCGCGGGGCCGTCCGTCCCAAGACGGTGCAGAACAAGGTTCAGCCCAAGGCGCCTGAAGCTGTCATCAAGGACCCCGGCTTTGCGCGCCCTGCTGCGGCGGTCGCTGTCGGTCAGGACCAAGATCAGCTCGGCGGTTCGCCACTCGATCCGCGTCTGACGTTCGAGACCTTTGTCGTCGGCCAGTCCAACACGCTCGCCCATGCCGCAGCCAAACAGGTTGCCATGGCCCAGCCCGGCCAGCCGGTTTCCTTTAACCCGCTTTTCCTGCATGCCTCCGTCGGGCTCGGCAAGACCCATCTGTTGCAGGCCATCGCATGGGAAGCCAAGAAGTCCAATCCGACCGCCCGCGTGCTCTATCTGACAGCCGAACGCTTCATGTACAGCTTCGTGCAGGCCCTCAAGAGCCAGGCCGCGCTTGATTTCAAGGATACCCTCCGGGATATCGACATCCTGCTGATCGACGATCTGCAGTTCCTTCAGGGCAAGAGCATCCAGCAGGAATTCTGCCATACGCTCAACAGCCTCATCGACGGTGCCCGTCAGGTGGTGGTTGCCGCCGACCGTCCGCCGGTCGAGTTGGAAAGCCTTGACGAACGCGTCCGGTCGCGCCTTGCCGGTGGTCTGGTCAGCGAATTGCAGCCGCTGGAAAAGGAGCTGCGTCGCTCCATACTGGCTGATCGTGCAACGCAGGCAGCCCGCCGCGATCCGAACCTGACCATTCCGGAACTGGTACTGGATCATGTGGCCGGGATCATCCGGTCCAACGGTCGTGATCTGGACGGTGCCTTCAACCGTCTGATGGCCCACAACCAGCTGACCGGTGCCCCGATCTCCATAGAGATGGCCGAACAGGCCCTCAAGGATCTGGTTCGCTCCAAGGAGCCGCGCCGCATCCGCATCGAAGACATTCAGCGCGTCGTGTCCAAGCATTACAACGTATCCCGTTCGGATCTGTTGTCTTCGCGCCGGACCCGCACGATCGTCCGTCCGCGCCAGATTGCCATGTATCTGTCCAAGATGCTGACGCCACGCTCCCTGCCGGAAATCGGCCGCCGTTTTGGTGGTCGCGACCACACCACGGTTCTGCACGCAGTTCGCAAGATCGAGGAGCTGGCAGCGTCAGACAACACCTTGCAGCAGGAAATCGAAATGCTGAAACGGAACATCGCCGAATAGGCGGTGCCGTTAGGCATATGGCTTAAGCAAGCCTGCCGATAGACGCGAAAATGTGGAAGAAATGTGAGGGGATCGCACCTGAATCGGGCCGATCCCCTTGCCTTATCCGGGAAGACGGGGCACAGTTGCTTCCCCGCCTTTGCTGGTCATCGTCGGGCATAAGTAGTTGATGTATTGATGTAGGGAAATTGGGATATGAAAGTCACTCTCGAACGGGCAACCCTCTTGAAGTCGCTGAACCATGTCCATCGGGTTGTTGAACGTCGTAACACTATTCCGATCCTGTCCAACGTGCTTTTGCGCGCAGAAGGGGGCGATCTGGTCTTCAAGGCAACCGACCTTGATCTGGAAGTGCTCGAGACAGCACCAGCAATGGTGGAGATTGGTGGCGCGACCACAGTGCCGGCGCACATGCTTTATGACATCGTGCGCAAGCTGCCCGACGGCTCTCAGGTGACACTGGAAACCAACGAGGAGCAGACCGCTCTGGCAATCGTTGCCGGCCGCTCCCATTTCACCTTGCAGATCCTGCCGGTGACGGATTTCCCGGACATCACGGCCGGTGAATTCTCCAACCATTTCACCATTCCGGCACTGGATCTCAAGCGGTTGATCGATCACACGCAGTTTGCGATCTCGACCGAAGAAACCCGCTATTATCTCAACGGCATCTACATGCACAGTCTCGATGTCGATGGCGGTTCGGTGCTGCGCGCCGTGGCAACCGATGGCCACCGTCTGGCTCAGGCCCAGCTGCCTGCTCCGGCTGGCGCTCAGGGCATGCCGGGCGTGATCGTGCCGCGCAAGACCGTTTCGGAAGTGCAGAAGCTGATCGAGGATCCGGAAGCCAACATCGCCGTTGAACTGTCGGAAACCAAGATCCGCCTGACCATCGGCCCTGTTGTTCTTACCTCCAAGCTGATCGACGGCACCTTCCCGGACTATGAAAAGGTCATTCCGAAGGGCAATGACAAGGTGATGAAGATCGAGAATGCGCTGTTTGCCCAGGCGGTGGATCGCGTGTCGACGGTCTCCAACGAACGCGGCCGTGCGGTCAAGCTGAGCCTCCAGCCCAACAGTCTGGTGCTTTCGGTCTCCAACCCGGATTCCGGCACGGCGACCGACGAGCTGACCGTCGAATATGACGCCGAACCGATGGAAATCGGCTTCAACGCCCGCTATCTGCTGGATATCACCAACCAGCTGGAAAGCAGCAGCGCCCAGTTCCGTCTGGCCGACTCGGGCTCGCCGACCCTCATTCAGGACGATGGCGACAACAACACGCTCTATGTGCTGATGCCGATGCGCGTCTAGCCGGTCTCTCGGGGCCGCAAAAATTGTGAAGATGCATGGGGCATTTCCTTTCGAAATGCCCTATTCTTTTTGCACCTGATTCTCCTCTGCGGCCGCATCAACGCGAACCAGCAGGCTGACCAACTGAAGGATATGCGACCTTGAAGACAGATCCGACCTGCTCCGGCATGACCGCTCAGATGCTGCGGCCCGTCGACAGGGTAACGGTCTCGACGATCAGTCTTTCCAATTTTCGCAACTATGCCTCGCTGCAGCTGCCCCTTTCTGGCTGTCATGTGGTGCTGACCGGACCGAACGGGTCGGGCAAGACCAACCTTCTGGAGGCGATTTCCTTTCTCTCTCCCGGTCGCGGCATGCGACGGGTTGCCTATACGGAAATTGCCCGCGAACAGTCTCCTGAGGGAAGCTGGGCGGTTTCCGTGGCACTTGACAGCCCCATGGGCGAGATCAAGCTCGGAACGGGATTGCAGAATGGTCCCGATGGCCTGTTGCAACGCCGGATCAGGATCAACGGTGCGACGGCCAAATCGGCGGAGAGCCTTTCCGATCACATCTCGGTGCTGTGGTTGACCCCGCAGATGGACAGCCTTTTCATCGGTGCGGCTTCCGAACGACGCAAGTGGCTCGACAGGATGGTGCTTGCCATCGACAAGGCACACGGCACGCGGGTCAATGCTTTCGAGAAGGCAATGCGCCAGCGCAACCGGCTGCTCGACGAAGCCCCCCAAGAGACCGTCTGGCTGGACGGTATCGAAGCGCAGATGGCCGAGTTCGGTTCGGCCATTGCAACGGCGCGGGCTGAATTGATTTCGCTTCTGAATCGATCCTTGTCGATCCTTCATGGAGAAGACGGAAGCAGCGCCTTTCCCAATGCCCTTCTGGGGCTTGAGGGCGCACTGGAAAGCGAGGCCTTCGCCCGCCCGGCCATCGAGAGCGAAGAACATTATCGCACGGTGCTCAAACAGGGTCGGGGACGAGACAGAGCTGCAGGCCGCACCCTGATTGGTCCGCATCGCTCCGACCTCCTCGTGCGGCATGGTCCCAAGGACATGACGGCGGCGAAATGTTCGACCGGCGAGCAGAAGGCCCTGTTGCTTGGCATCGTTCTGGGCCACGCCCACCTTGTTGCGGAACGGGCGGGACGCACGCCCGTGGTGCTGCTGGACGAGGTTGCGGCCCATCTGGACGAGACCCGAAGGCTGGCCCTGTTCGATCTTCTGGACCGGCTTGGCTGTCAGGCCTTCGTGACTGGAACGGATGACAGGATCTTTTTACCACTTGGCGAGCGAGCCGAGCGCTTCCATGTTTCCTGTGGTACAATCGAGGCGATCGAATAACCTTCACGAAGTGGGGCCATCATGGCGCGAAAACGGCGTATCCCTTTTGCCAGATCAAGAAACAGCCTCATTTTCATGTTCGTGTCGCTGTTCATCCTGCTTCTGATGCTCTCGAGCGGTGACTTCTTCTCTGACAAGGAAGCCGACAAGACGCTCCCGACCCTCGACAGCACCCAGATCCGCAAGGAAGGCCTGAAGCTCTACAATGCCAATTGCCTGAGCTGCCACGGGGTTGGCGGTCGCAGCACCAGCTTTGGTCCGGCGTTGATCAACCGGATCTATTTCCGGGGCAATCTCTCCGATCGGGCCTTCATTCAGGCCGTCACCTATGGTGCGCCGGAGCGCAACTGGGATTACGGTCCGATGGATCCTGTGGAAGGCCTGAGCCAGACCGAAGTGGCCATGATCCTCGCCTATGTGCGATCGGAGCAGGAAAGGGCTAAAACGCAATGAGATTCAATAATTTGCAGGGGTAATGCCGGTATCCCTCCATTCACAGGACAAACTCTCCACAGTGGGAGGCCGAGATAGTCCGTTCCGTGGGCTAGAAGCGGTTGAAAGCGGCGAAAAACCTCGTATAAGTGAAGGGTTAGCCGTAGCTTAAGGATGACTGATTCGCATGAGCGATATTGAAAACACCCCCCAGAATGCAAACGCTGAATATGGCGCCGATTCCATCAAGGTCCTCAAAGGTCTGGATGCCGTTCGCAAGCGCCCGGGCATGTATATCGGGGACACGGACGATGGGTCAGGTTTGCACCACATGGTCTATGAGGTGGTGGACAACGCCATTGACGAAGCGCTGGCCGGGTATGCGGATCTTGTGACCGTTACCCTCAACGCCGACGGATCTGTCACCGTGACCGACAACGGCCGCGGAATTCCAACCGACATTCACCATGAAGAAGGGGTTTCTGCGGCAGAGGTCATCATGACCCAGCTGCACGCCGGCGGCAAGTTCGACCAGAACAGCTACAAGGTTTCCGGCGGTCTGCACGGCGTGGGCGTGTCCGTGGTGAACGCTCTGTCGACCAAGCTCAAGCTGCGCATCTGGCGCAATGACCAGGAACATGAAATCGACTTCGAGCATGGCAACGCCACCGGCCCGCTGCGCGTGATCGGCCCGACGACCGGCAAGAAGGGCACCGAGGTTACCTTCCTGCCAAGCCCGGAAACCTTCACTCATATCGAATTCAACTTTGCGACCCTTGAGCATCGCCTGCGCGAGCTGGCCTTCCTCAACTCCGGTGTGCGCATTCTGCTGACCGACAATCGCGGTGCGGACAAGCAGGAAGTCGAGATGCTCTATGAGGGCGGTCTGGAAGCCTTTGTCCGCTGGCTCGATCGCGCCAAGAAGCCGCTCATCGAGAAGCCGCTGTATGTTTCCGCCGAGAAGGATGGCATCACCGTAGAGGCCGCGCTGTGGTGGAATGACAGCTATCATGAAAATGTGCTGTGCTTCACCAACAACATTCCACAGCGCGACGGCGGCACCCATCTTGCCGGCTTCCGCGCCGCACTGACCCGTCAGATCACGTCCTATGCCGAAAGCTCCGGGCTGCTGAAACGCGAGAAGGTCAACCCGTCTGGTGATGACTGCCGCGAAGGCCTGAGCTGCGTGTTGTCGGTAAAGGTTCCGGATCCGAAATTCTCTTCCCAGACCAAGGACAAGCTGGTCTCGTCAGAGGTTCGCCCTGTTGTCGAGAACCTGCTCAACGCCGCCCTTGGCGAGTGGCTGGAAGAAAACCCCAACGAAGGCAAGACCATCGTTTCCAAGGTAGTGGAAGCCGCTGCTGCCCGCGAGGCTGCCCGCAAGGCTCGCGAGCTGACCCGCCGCAAGGGCGCGCTCGATATCGCCTCCCTGCCGGGCAAGCTTGCCGACTGCCAGGAACGCGACCCGGCCAAATCCGAACTGTTCCTGGTGGAGGGTGATTCCGCAGGCGGGTCGGCCAAACAGGGCCGTCACCGTTCCAATCAGGCCATTCTTCCCCTGCGCGGCAAGATCCTCAACGTGGAACGTGCCCGCTTTGACCGCATGCTCTCCAGTCAGGAAATCGGTACGCTGATCACCGCCCTTGGCACCGGTATCGGCAAGGACGAATTCAACCCGGACAAGCTGCGCTATCACAAGATCATCATCATGACCGATGCTGACGTCGACGGCGCCCACATCCGGACCCTGTTGCTGACCTTCTTCTTCCGCCAAATGCCTGAGCTGGTCGAGGGTGGCCATCTCTATATCGCCCAGCCGCCGCTCTACAAAGTCAAGCGCGGCCAGTCGGAACAGTATCTCAAGGACGAAAAGGCCTTCGAGGACTATCTGATCGACACCGGCATCGAGGAAGCGGTTCTGACCACGGGCTCGGGCATCGAGCGCGCCGGTCGCGACCTCCGGGTTCTGCTGAATGAATCCCGCACCTTCTCGGCGACACTGGAGGGGCTGCACTCGCGCTACAATCGGGCAGTGGTGGAACAGTCTGCCATCAGCGGCCTGTTCGATCCGGCCATCGCCGAGAACGAGACCCTGATCCAGGAAGCCATGGCACGGGTCTGTCGCCGTCTTGACCGGATGGCTGAAGAAACCGAACGCGGATGGGAAGGCCACGTCAACGAAGAAGGCTCCTATGTGTTCGAGCGTACCGTGCGTGGCGTCAAGGATGTTGCCGTGCTCGACGCGGCGCTGCTCCATTCGGCCGATGCCATCAAGCTCAACAAGCTCGGTGAGGACATCAAGGAGAATTTCGACTACGGCACCATCATGCGCCGCCGCGAAAAGGAATATGTCGTCTATGGTCCGGGTTCCCTGCTCAAGGAAGTCTATGGACTTGGCCGCAAGGGCATTTCGATGCAGCGCTATAAAGGGCTGGGTGAGATGAACGCCGAGCAACTGTGGGAAACCACACTCGATCCGGAAGCCCGCACCCTATTGCAGGTGCGCGTGCAGGAGGCCGACGATGCGGATGACATTTTCGCCAAGCTGATGGGAGACGACGTGGAACCCCGGCGAAACTTCATTCAGGACAACGCCCTCAACGTGGCAAACCTCGATATCTGATCATGAAAAGGCGCACCGGGTTGCGCCTTTTCTTTTCTCACCAGATCAATCGGCCTTCTATTAGGCTTTGGTGACTGGAAACTTCCGGAGAATGGCAATGGATGATGCAGACGCAATTGTCAAAAAGCTCGGCATGCAGCCACACCCGGAAGGGGGCTACTTCATCGAAACCTTTCGCGACGAGGAAGGGCCGGAAGGGCGTGGCCATTCAACGGTCATCTACTATCTTCTGAAGGCGGGAGAGCGGTCACACTGGCATCGGGTTGACGCCGTCGAGGTCTGGTTCTGGCAGGCAGGAGCACCACTTGAGCTGAGCCTTTCAAAAGATGAAACCGGAACCGAAATATTGATTCTCGGCCCAGATATTCTGGCAGACCAACAACCACAAGGTATTGTACCACGCTACGTCTGGCAGTCTGCCCGCTCCCTCGGAGCATGGAGCCTTGTCAGTTGCATGGTGGCGCCAGGCTTCCTGTTCGAGGGCTTCGAGATCGCTGAACCGGACTGGGCTCCGACGTCATAGAATTTTGACCCGTTGCCTTTCCATCCAGCCTGACGGAGGCGGGGCGCGAGCCCAGACGTGGCTGAAGGGCAACAGATCCTTGGGCAAACCCGCTCTGGCGTTGCCATGAGGATGACAAATTCCGCTGCCTGAAGTAAAATGGCGTCATTCATCATGATCACCGGGCTAGCTGCCGGAAAGGAGGGTATTTATGAGTGTCATAAGTGTCTTCCGGGTCAATTGCGGTTGAGCCATGCGCTCCCTCTCTTGCCTGGACCATAACGGCCCTGCCGAAAGGCTGGCGCCGCACGTATTTTTATTGCTAAAGGCAAGACAATGACGTCTTTCGAAGATTTTCTTGGCAAAGCACCCGAGCCAAAGCAGGGCTGGTCGCTTGCCGATCTGGGATTTACCGCCCATTTCATGAGCCAGCTCGACATGGATGAGCTGGAACAGCTGACCCCTTACCGGATTTCCGAAATCCAGCGCTCTGTCGTCGTCGGGATGGGAGCATCCGACAGTAGGCCCCTGCGCACTCCGCACAAGGTACCGACCTCGGCCTATGGAGTCGGCGATTGGGTACTGGCCGACCACACCGACCAGATCATCCGCCGCCTCGAACCGCGCACCGAGCTCAAGCGTCGCGCGGCCGGCACCGGGGTTTCCGAGCAGATCATGGCAGCCAATGTGGATGTCCTGTTCATCGTTACCTCCTGCAATGATGATTTCAAACTGGCCCGCATCGAGCGCTTTCTGGCACTGGCGCGGGATGCCGATGTCACCCCGGTCGTTCTTATCACCAAAGTCGACCTGTGCGACGATCCCGCCTCCTTCATCGAACCAGCAAAGGGGCTGATGGAAGGCCTTGACGTGCTCGGGCTCAATGCCAAGGACCCGGACGTGGTCTCTCGACTTGCCCCTTGGTGCCACAAGGGCCAGACCATCGCCATGGTCGGCTCATCGGGGGTTGGCAAGACCACACTGCTCAACGCCTTCACGGGGCGATCGGACGCAACGCAGGAAATCCGCGAGGATGATTCCAAGGGACGGCACACGACGACCTACCGGTCGCTGCATCCAACCGTCAACGGCGCCTGGCTGGTGGACACACCGGGTATCCGGGCTTTGCGGCTGCACGAGAAAAGCACGGGCATCGAACAGGTGTTCGATGACATTCTGGACCTGGCATCCCAGTGCAAGTTCCGCAACTGTCGCCACGAAAATGAACCAGGCTGTGCCATTCAGGAAGCCATCACGGCAGGCGAGCTCGGCGCCGAGCGTCTCGAGCGCTGGCGCAAGCTGGAGGCCGAAGATATTCGCAACACCGAGACAGTGGCCCAAAGCCGTCGCAAATCCAAGGCCTTCGGCAAAATGGTCAAGAATGCCTCAAAGGAGACGGACCGCTTCAAGGGGCGGGATCGCGAGGATTTCTAAACATCGGAACGGAAGCGAATCGTTCCTGATTTTGAGAGAATGGAAAGGGGCCGCACTCGTGGCCCCTTTTTCATGGATCCATATACCGTCAGTGCGCGGCGCAGCGCTGGAACGCTGGCAAATGCTTCTGCTGGGACGCGTCGCTCAGCGCGGTGAATGCCGCCGTGATGTCGGCATAGCCCTTGACCGCAGGCAACAGCCTGTCGGTATAGAGACCGGCATTGTCGATTTCGGCCGTGACGCCCATCGCACAGGCCTCTGCCAGCGTCGCCGGAACAGCGGCTCGGATTCCGGCTGATTTCAGCTCGGTGTTGGCAGGGATGTCCACCCCATACTGTGTCATGCTATCGATGAGGATGGCCTGATGCATCTGTTCGGCGCGGATGATGTTGGCAAAGGGCCTGACGGCACCAAATTTCTCCATCACGGCATCATAGAAGGCCTCGGCGTGATATTCATCCTGCAAGGCAGTGGCAAGCGCCTCGGCGACCGGCTGCGGCACGCTGCTGTCGGCTGCATTGGCGGGACCAGCAAGGCCCCCTGCAGCGATCAGCACAGACACCAGAACGGCCTTTATTGTGGAGCGGGTGGTGGTGGTCATGATCTGTCTCCTCCGGGATCATTGGTCAGACCTTTTCGGTCTGGCAAGATTGGCGTTTTCATCTTACTTTTGATTATTCAAATATATTGATGGATGAGGAGAGAAATATGGCCGCAAGGCGGGAGAAGTGTAATCACACAGTCAGATTGTGTAACCCTTTGTCGTCAGGGGGTGGAGCCTTGCCCCACCCGCCATTGCACAGTGGCTATACCGGTCAGTCGGTGTAGGCAAGCACGGTCTGAGCCTGTTCGCCAAGTCCTTCAATGCCCAGTCGGATTGTGTCGCCCGCCTTGAGGAACTGCTGTGGCTTCATCCCCATGCCGACGCCGGGAGGCGTGCCGGTGGTGATGATGTCTCCAGCCCGCAGAGTGACAAAGCGGCTGAGATGGGCAATGATCTGGGGCACGGTGAAGATCATGCGGGCCGTTGTACCGCGCTGTTTGGCTTCGCCGTTGACATCGAGCCAGAGGTCGAGCTTCTGCGGGTCGGCCACCTCATCGCGGGTGACAAGCCAGGGCCCAACCGGACCGAAGCCGTCGCAGGATTTGCCCTTGACCCACTGACCACCATAATTGTTCTGGAAATCCCGCTCGGAAATGTCGTTGACCACACAATAGCCAGCAACCATGTCAAGCGCATCTTCCTCGCTGACGTGGCGGACGGTCTGGTTGATGACAACGCCCAGCTCC
Organism: uncultured Cohaesibacter sp.; assembly: GCF_963666525.1. NCBI lineage: Bacteria > Pseudomonadati > Pseudomonadota > Alphaproteobacteria > Hyphomicrobiales > Cohaesibacteraceae > Cohaesibacter > uncultured Cohaesibacter sp. The sequence continues at coordinate 2,546,496 of NZ_OY762905.1, read as the reverse complement.
ACTTCCCAGTCCATCTGGGTCGAGCCCTTCGGCATCATCACCGGATCATTGGGACCGGTCGGATCGCAGACTTTCATGAAGACAATCGGGTTTTCCGGCGGTGCTATCCCGACTTCGGCAGCATGGTCGCTGTAGTTGACGCCAATGCAGAAGAAGCGCTGGATGGCACCGACACAGGGCGCGATACGCACCCCTTCGGGCACAACGGGAAGCGTCGAAAGATCAAGGTCTGCAATCGCCTTGAGGACAGCGGGGCTCAACTGGTCCGGCCCCAGATCGGGCATGTGGCCGGACAGATCACGACCGACGCCCTCGGCGTCGAGAATGGCCGGTTTCTCGGCCCCTGCCTCACCAAATCGAAAAAGCTTCATGCAATAGTCCTCCTTGAACAATCCATTCTTCAAATGCTGTGGGGTCGTCACCGGACTAAAGCGCAGCGACGTGCCCGTTCGTTTTCAAAGGCTGATCTAGGGGATCAGCACCAGAGAGCCGGTCGTCTTGCGGCTTTGCAGATCGATGTGGGCCTTGGCAGCGTCGGCCAAGGCATATTCTGTCGGTTCGGCGAGCTTGATGTTGCCCGCTGAAATGGCCGAGAACAGATCCTGGCTGGCTGCGTCCAGTGCCTTGCGCGTGGCAATGAAATGGGCCAGCGTCGGGCGGGTCACCATCAAAGATCCCTTGGTGGCCAGAATGCCCAGATTGACCCCGTCGACCGCTCCGGATGCGTTGCCGAAGCTGATCATCAGGCCGCGCGGGCGCAGGCAGTCGAGGCTGTCGACAAAGGTATCCTTGCCGACGCCATCAAACACCACCGGAAGCTTGGCACCATCGGTGATTTCCATGACCCGTTCCGGAACCGATTCGGTTCGATAGTTGATGACATGGTCACAGCCGAGCGCCTTGACCAGTTCGGCCTTTTCCTCGGAACCGACCGTGCCGATAACCGTTGCACCGAGCGCCTTGAGCCATTGCACGGCGATCTGGCCCACCCCGCCGGCAGCAGCGTGAAAGAGCACCGTTTCCCCTGCCTTGACCGGATAGATCTGACGGATGAGATATTGTACGGTGAGGCCCTTGAGCATGCAGGAAGCCGCTGTCTTGGCCGGGATGCTGGTCGGCAACAGCACGGCGGTAGCCGCATTGATGACATTGTGCGTGGCATAGGAACCGATCGGCCCGGAGCAATAGGCGATACGATCTCCGATCCGCACACCGGTCACATCCTCTCCGATCGCTTCCACAAGGCCGGCGGCCTCGCCACCAAGCCCGGTGGGCATGGGGAGTTTGTAGAGGCCAGAACGGTGATAGGTGTCGATGAAGTTCACGCCAATGGCTTCGTGGCGTACGAGAATCTGATCCGGCTTCAGCTCGGGAATGTCCCGTTCCACAAGCTGCATCTGGTCCGGTCCTCCGTGAGCGTTGATCTCGATTCGAGTCATCTTGCGCATCATATCCCCCGATCATGATTTTGGTTTCTCTGCAAATCGATCTATGAAACTATGCCAGTGGAGCGAAATTGCAATGTCTTTCTATGCTTTGGACGGACTGGGGACGACCTGAAGACGAACTGGCGGGACATGGCAACAATTTGGTCACTGCCTTGTGTTAACAAGAGCAAAGAGACATAGCCGGAAGAGTTCATGCCACATCCTCGCACCCTGTTCGAAACGCCAGCCAAGCGGTCACATAGAGCCCGCTTTTTGCTGATTCCGCTCGGATTTCTGCTGTTCGCGAGCGGTGCCTTCGCGCTCACTCTTGGCGGCTTCATGATCTGGGTCGGCGCGCTGGGCTGGCTGATCTGCGGTACTCTGGCTGCTGTCCTGATCCTGCAGTCGGTTGGCCGGGCGACGTTGCGGCCGGAACGAGAGGAAGCGCTACGCGCCCAGATGGAGCAACTGGACCTAGCGTGCGAAAATCTTCTCGACCAGAACTGGGAACTGCGCGAGGCGGAGCAGAAATACAAGGCGCTGCTGACCCGGCAGGGAGACATTATCCTGCATCTGGACAAACAGGGCGAAGTGCTGTTTGCCAATGCGCCGTTCGAGACCTATTTCGAGGGCAGCACGACCCGCTCGCCCTTCAAGCTTGACGCCGCCGAGGCAACCGATCTGGAGGAGGATGGCTCCAGCGACAACAGCCCTGGCCACGATCCATTGTGGGAAAAGCAAATCGAGACCCGCACCGGTCCACACTGGTTCCGCTGGACAGAAACGCTGATGCGCTCGGTGCACAAGGATAGCGGCACGCGACTAGTCATTGCCCGCGACATCTCCGCCTTCCGCAAGGTGGAAGCGGCGAGCGAGGCCAAATCCCGCTTTCTTGCCACCATCAGTCACGAAATGCGCACTCCGCTCAACGGCATCATCGGCATGGCCAATCTGCTGGAATCGACCCCCCTTTCCGCCGAGCAGGCCAGTTACAGTCAGGCCCTGCGGCAATCGGGAACGGCGCTTCTGGCGCTGGTCAATGACGTGCTCGATCTTTCCCGTATCGAGGCAGGCAAGATGACCCTTTCCTATGAGTGGAGTTCGCCGACGCGCCTGATGGAAGACGTGGTTGAGCTGCTGGCGCCGGATGCCCAGGAAAAGGGGCTGTCCGTTGCCTCCTGGGTCGGTGCCAATGTGCCTGACAAGCTGCTGATCGATCCGGTCCGGGTGCGGCAAATTCTGGTCAACCTGTTGGGTAATGCCATCAAGTTCACCGCCGAGGGTGCCATCAATCTCTCGCTATCGCTTGAGGGCGAACCGGTTGAGGGGGAAATGGTGACGCTGGTGATGGCGGTGCGGGACACAGGCCCAGGCATCGCCGAAGACCTGCATGCTCGCCTGTTCGAGGAATTCGAGCAGGCCGATACCACGCGTTCCCGCCAGCATGAGGGTTCGGGGCTCGGCCTTGCCATTTCCCGCCGTTTGGCCCGCATGATGGAAGGGGACATCAGCCTGTCGAGCGTTGCCGGCAAGGGCTCGACCTTCAGCCTGCGGATTGAAGCGGCCTGGCTCAATGACGAGACCCCGGAGGCGGAGGACCCGGCGGTGATGGACATCCCGTCAATCCTTCATGGCGATATTCTGGTCGGCATCGACCTGACCAAGGCCGACGAGAGGGCGCTGTTTGCCTATTGCCATGACTGGGGCATAACCTTCCACGCCTTCAGCTTTGAACAATGGCGCACGGCGGGTCGGGAGATCACGCCCGATCACCTGCTGATCAACGGTGCGGAGCCGGACAAGGCCACGGAAATCTTCGCCGAATTCGACCCCATGCAAGGCGGTCGTCTCACCCGACCGCTGCCACGCAGCCGGATCATCCTGCTGGAGCCGGGCGAGCGCCGGATCATTCCGCAGATGCGCAATTGCGGCATCAGTGCCTATCTGGTCAAGCCGGTGCGCCAGCTTTCGCTGCGGCAGGCCCTGCTGGGCCATCCGGATCACCACCCGGACCATCATACCGATCTGGGCGGTCTGGACGATCTGGGCAGTCCAGTCAACGGGACCGGTGCGGTTGCGGCGCGCTTTCCGGCAGAAAGCGCTCCTTCCATTGCCGCCACCTCTGTCATCCGCCCCGACGGCACAGCCACGGATCAGCCTTCCCGCGGCGCCGGCTCCGCAGACGAGGGCAGGCCGGCGGCCCCTGCCGCAAGGGCATCCAAAAGACCCGCCCGCATTCTGCTCGTCGAGGACAATGCCATCAATGCCTTGCTGGCTCGCACGGTGCTGGACAAGGCGGGCATGGAAACCTGTCTCGTCGGGTCGGGAGCCGAAGCCCTTGAAGCCTATGGCAAGGATGCCCCCTTTGATCTGGCCCTGCTTGATCTGCACATGCCGGACATGGACGGGCTGACATTATTCGATGCGATGCAGGCCATCGACAGGGAGCGAGACCGCACGGTACCCAAGCTGGCCTTCACCGCAGATGCGCTGCAGGAAACCCGCTCTGCTTGTCTGGAGCGCGGCTTTGCGGACTATATTATCAAGCCGGTTCAGCCGGAAGAACTTGTCGAAATACTCCGCCGGGTCCTTGATAAAAGAGACGTATGTCACAAAACTGTACTATAATTTCGTTAGGGGTCCGCTAGATGAAATAATTGGTCTCGTTTCGCTTCCCACATGATTCGGGCAGGGTGGTTAGGTTTGATCTCGGTCTTTGGTAGAAGAACCCGTGTCAAATCAAATATCTAAGCCAGTGTCCATGGTAAGTGGCGGACGTTACGAACCTGAAGACCCGCACGCACAAGACGGGTCGCACATAATCGACATTGTAAGCGCAGCGAATCGATCGCCCGGCTCTTGATCGTCTAGGAGGACGAAAACGATGGCCATGCTGGATAACAATACCGATTTTGACATCGGCGGTGCACCCTGCCCGCCGCCTCCAGTGCTCAAACCGAACCTGTCCAGCAAGCTGATGGCGGCCCTCAGGCGCAACCGGCTTCGGGATGGCCATCCCATCAGCACCAAGCCCATCACGTTGGGACGTGTGGGGTCGCTGGAAATCCGGCTGGCCCAGACAGAGCGCGAGATCCGCAAGGCCCAGCGCCTGCGCTACAAGGTGTTCTACAAGGAAATGGCCGCCAAACCGGACAGCCAGACCAAGTTCACCCGACGTGATGCCGACGCCTATGATGCCATTTGCGACCATCTTCTGGTGCTCGATCACGAGCCGCCGAAGAAGAAGTTCCGCCGCAGCGAGCCCCGGATCGTGGGAACATACCGTCTGTTGCGCCAGGAAATGGCCAACCTGTATGGCGGCTTCTACACCGCTTCGGAATTCAACATCAGCCCTGTGATCAACAGTCATCCGGACCGGCGCTTTCTGGAGTTGGGTCGTTCCTGTGTCCTCAAGGACTATCGCACCAAACGCACTATCGAACTGCTGTGGCAGGGCATCTGGGCCTATGTGCAGATTCACAAGATCGACGTGATGATCGGCTGCGCGTCCATTGCCGGCACCAATCCGAAGGAACTGGCCGAACCGCTCACATTCCTGTCAAAGCTGGGCAAGGCTCCGGCCGAATGGTCCGTTGGTGCCCTGCCGCACCTCAGCGTTCCGCTGGAACAGATGAATCCGGACGAGATCAACGACAAGGCCGCACTGCGTCGCCTGCCGCCCCTGCTCAAGGCCTACATGCGGCTTGGCTGCTACTTCAGCACCAACGCCATGGTGGATCACCAGTTCGGCACCACCGATGTCCTCATCGTTCTGCCGGTTGAAAATATCGACCCGAAATATATCGAGCATTACAGTACGGCCAACGTGAAAGACGCTGTCGCCATGCATCAGTAGAGGGGTCCCAATTGAGGGATCCGGCAGAGCGATCCAGCCTCTCGGAACACCGACCCTGCTGACGGCGTGAAAGTGGCAAAAGGAAAAGGGAAGCATCAAGTGATGCTTCCCTTTTCTGTTTTCGTCGACCGGCTTGCCGTGCAGACTCAGGAGCCCAGATTGTAGGCGGCCAGAGCGGCCATGTTGACGATGTCGACGTCCTTGGCACCCAGTGGCAGGATCTGGATCGGCTTGTCCAGACCGACCAGCAGCGGGCCGAGGATTGTTGCGCCACCGAGTTCCTGCAGCATCTTGGTCGAGATCGAGGCCGCATGGAAGGCCGGCATGACCAGCACGTTGGCTGCCCCTGACAGGCGGCAGAACGGATAGGCCTTCATCAGATCCGGATTGAGGGCCACATCGGCGGCCATTTCACCGTCATATTCGAAGTCGACACGACGACGGTCGAGAATCTTGACCGCTTCGCGCATGTTTTCCGAACGCTCGCCAGCCGGATGGCCGAAGGTGGAGTAGGCCAGCATGGCAACGCGTGGCTCGATGCCGAGCTTGCGGGCAACCCCCGAGGCTTCCTCGGCGATGTCGGCCAGTTCCTGCGCCGTTGGCATTTCGTGCACGGCGGTATCGGCCACCAGCACCGTGCGCCCCTTGCACAGGGCAATGGTTACACCGATCACCCGATGGCCCGGATGCGGATCGATGACCTTCTGCACGTCTTCCAGCACGATGGAATAGTTCCGGGTCACACCGGAAATCATCGCATCGGCATCGCCCATGGCAACCATGGCGGCGGCAAAGATGTTGCGGTCGCTGTTCACCATCCGCAGGCAGTCACGATAGAGGTAGCCCTGACGCTGCAGGCGACGATAGAGATGCTCCGCATAGGCATCACCCCGTTCGGAAACACGAGCGTTGACCAGTTCCAGTCCGGGACGGTCCAGATCGATGCCGGCATCTTCCGCCGTCTTGCGGATCAGATTGTCGCGGCCGACAAGAATGGCCGTGCCGAGCTGGTCGTTGGCAAAGGCGACGGCGGCGCGGATGACCTGCTCCTCTTCACCCTCGGTGAAGACAACCCGCTTGGGATTGCGACGGACCTTGGAATAGACCCCCTGCAGGGTGGCCGCCAACGGGTCGCGCCGGGCATGCAGCTGCTGGGCGTAGGCATCGAGATCAACGATCGGCCGACGGGCCACACCGGTTTCCATGGCAGCCTTGGCAACAGCTGGCGGGATGGAGCTGATAAGGCGCGGGTCGAACGGAACCGGGATGATGTAATCGGGGCCAAATTTCGGGCGATCCTTGCCCTGATAGGCGCTCACCACCTCGTCCGGCACATCTTCCTGGGCCAGAGCCGCAAGGGCACGGGCCGCAGCAACCTTCATTTCCTCGTTGATGCCGGTTGCCCGTACATCAAGCGCACCGCGGAAGATATAGGGGAAGCCGAGCACGTTGTTGACCTGGTTGGGATAGTCCGAGCGACCAGTTGCGACGATAGCATCGGGCCGGGCTGACTTGGCTTCTTCCGGCGTGATTTCCGGATCCGGGTTGGCCATGGCAAAAATAATCGGCGACGGCGCCATTTCTGCCACCATGTCCGGGGTCAGTGCGCCCTTGACCGACACGCCGAAGAACACGTCAGCGCCCTTGAGGGCTTCAGCCAGACTGCGGGCCTCGGTTGGCACCGCGTGTTTGGACTTCCACTGGTTCATGCCTTCCTTGCGGCCTTCATAGATCGGCCCCTTGGTGTCGCACAGGATGACATTCTGATGGGGAATGCCCATGGCCTTGACCAGCTCGATACAGGCGATACCGGCAGCACCGGCACCGTTGCAGACAACCTTGGTATCCTTGAGGTCGCGGCCCGTCAGCTTCAGCGCATTGAGAAGACCGGCAGCGGCGATGATGGCGGTCCCGTGCTGGTCGTCATGGAACACCGGAATGTCCATCATTTCCTTGAGCTGCTGCTCGATGATGAAACACTCGGGTGCCTTGATGTCCTCAAGGTTGATGCCACCGAAAGACGGCCCCAGATAGCGCACGGCGTTGATGAAATCGTCAGGATCGGACGCATCGACTTCAAGGTCGATGGAATCCACGTCGGCGAAACGCTTGAACAGAACAGCCTTGCCTTCCATCACCGGCTTGGATGCCAGCGGGCCAAGATTGCCAAGGCCGAGAATGGCAGAGCCGTTCGAGATAACTGCGACGATGTTGCCTCGCGCCGTATAGTCGAATGCACGGGACGGGTCCTCCGCAATGGCCCGTACCGGCGCGGCAACACCGGGCGAATAGGCAAGGGAAAGATCGCGCTGGGTAGCCATCGGCTTCGTTGCCACGATTTCTATTTTCCCCGGCCTGCCCTTCTGATGAAAGAGCAATGCCTCTTCATCAGTCACAGTTACACTTATAATGGGGTTGTCTTGATCCACCTTCACTGTAGTCTCCAATCATTTTTTGGCACAGCTTTTTTATGTAAAGCGTCTTATCCTTGGCTACTCAGTCAAACCTCGCATGGCTCTACTCCTCCAGAACATGCGAATTATCAAAAATATAAAATTTAATATCTGACTGGTCGATTTTTGTGAGCAATAGTAGATGCTCTCCTATATCTCGCCATATTGGGGTAAGCAGTTATTCACACTACACCTTCGACTAAGGTGAAACAATTCGCCAAAATGGCTCAGTGGTAGCCCTCAAGCGGAGGACTTGATAGATTGCCGCCGATTGGCACCCTCAGATTCGCGATAACCACGGAAGCACCAGAAATACATGTCGAGCGCCGGGCAAGAGAAATCATCCGCAAACGAAGCTCCATCCCCAAAGGCAACGCCGATGATGGAGCAATATATCGAGATCAAGACGGCCAATCCCGATAGCCTGCTGTTCTACCGCATGGGCGACTTCTACGAGCTGTTCTTTGACGATGCGCGAGAGGCTTCGCAGGCGCTTGGCATCACGCTGACCAAGCGCGGCAAGCATCTGGGAGAAGACATCCCGATGTGCGGCGTGCCGGTTCACGCAGCCGAGGGCTATCTGGAGCGGCTGATTGCGCTTGGCTACAAGGTGGCGGTCTGCGAGCAGACCGAAGACCCGGCAGAGGCCAAGAAACGCGGCGCAAAATCGGTCGTCAAGCGCGACGTCATTCGCCTGATCACACCGGGCACCCTCACCGAGGACAGCCTGCTTGATGCCTCCAGCTCGAACTATCTGGCCGCCATCGCACGGGTCAAGTCCGGCGATGAGGGGCAGCTTTACGGCCTTTCATGGCTCGAGCTTTCCACCGGCGACTATGGCGTTCTGGCGCTGGATCACCTGCGCCTTGGGGCGGAGCTGGCACGGATCGACGCCCGCGAGGTGATCATTGCCGATCACATGCTGATGGACGAAGACATCCGGCCGCTGAAGGATAGCCTGCGGGCCAGTTTCTCGCCGGTGCCACGCGCCTTCTTTGACGGAGCGACGGCGGAAGACCGGCTGCTCGACTATTTCGGACTGTCAACACTGGATGGCCATGGCCTTTATCAACGGGTCGAGTTGATGGCGGCGAGCGCCATTCTGGCCTATGTCGAGAAGACCCAGCTTGGGGCCCGGCCACCGCTCAACCCGCCGGTACGGGAGCTTTCCGGTCGGACGATGGCCATCGATTCGGCCACCCGCGCCAACCTTGAACTGGTCCGCACCCTCTCGGGCGACAAGAAGGGCAGCCTCCTGTCGGTGATCGACCGCACGGTAACCGGCGGCGGATCACGCCTGCTATCCGCCCGGCTGGCGGCTCCTCTGGCCGATCTTGCGCCCATTCTGGAGCGGCAGGATTCCGTCAGCTGGTTTCTGGAGAACAGCCGCATCAGGGAAGACCTGCTCGACGATCTGAAGTCCGCACCGGACATGCTGCGAGCACTATCGCGGCTGGCGCTGGATCGCGGTGGCCCGCGAGACATCGGCGCCATTCGCAGCGGCTTCGACACGGTGCTGAGCCTTGTCGGCCATCTGGTCAGCTCGGCGGATGAGGCGACCCTGCCCGCGGAGCTTGAGGAGGCGCGTCAGGCGTTGACCGCGATGCCACGACAGCTCGGCGACCTGCTCGTCGGAGCGCTTGATGACGAACTGCCGCTGCAGAAGCGCGACGGCGGTTTCGTGCGTCGGGGCTATGACGGCAGCCTTGATGAATTGCGGTCGCTGCGCGACGAAAGCCGCCGGGTGATTGCCTCGCTGCAGGCCAACTATGCGGAGCTGAGCGGCATCAAGTCGGTCAAGGTCAAGCACAACAACGTGCTGGGCTATTTCATCGAGGTCACCGCCAACAATGCAGACCGGCTGATGTCCGCACCGCTCAACGAGACCTTCATCCATCGCCAGACCCTTGCCAACGCGGTGCGTTTCACCACCACCGAGTTGGCCGATCTGGAAGCGCGCATCGCCTCGGCGGGCGCCAAGGTCGTGGCAATCGAGCTGGAGATCTTCGAGCATCTGCGCGAAGCGGTGCTCTCGGCGCAGGAAATCATCAAGAAAGCCGCCCGCGCCATTGCCGTGCTCGACGTTTCCATTGCCCTTGCCCGCCTTGCCGAGGAGCGTAACTATTGCCGGCCACGGGTCGATGACAGTCTGGCCTTCGATATCCGCAATGGCCGCCACCCGGTGGTGGAGCTGGCACTGCAGCGCGAGGGAGACGACCCCTTCGTCGCCAACGATTGCGACCTCAGCCCCGCAGGAAGCCATCTTCATGGCCGCATCTGGCTGATGACCGGCCCCAACATGGCCGGTAAATCGACCTTCCTGAGACAGAATGCGCTGATTGCCATTCTCGCCCAGATGGGGTCGTTCGTTCCGGCAGAGACGGCCCACATCGGCCTTGTTGACCGGCTGTTCTCCCGCGTTGGCGCCGCCGATGATCTGGCGCGCGGCCGCTCCACCTTCATGGTGGAAATGGTCGAGACTGCTGCCATCCTCAATCAGGCTGGCGAACGGTCCCTCGTCATTCTGGACGAAATTGGCCGCGGCACGGCAACCTTTGACGGTTTGTCCATCGCCTGGGCGACGATCGAGAACCTGCATGAGGTCAACCGGGCCAGAGCCCTGTTCGCCACCCATTACCACGAGCTGACGGTGCTGCATGAAAAGCTGCCACGGCTCATCAACGCCACCGTCAAGGTCAAGGAATGGCACGGCGAAGTGGTGTTTCTGCACCAGATCGTGCCGGGTGCTGCCGACCGCTCCTACGGCATTCAGGTGGCCAAGCTCGCCGGTCTGCCCGAACCGGTCATTGCCCGCGCCCGTGATGTATTGCAACATCTGGAAGAGGGCGACCGCCAGTCACCGGCAGCAACCATTGACGATCTGCCGCTGTTCTCGGTCTCCATGCAGAAGAGCCAGCCCAAGGCGGCCGAGAAGGATGACCTGCGGGAAGCACTGAAGGGGATCGACCCGGACGACCTCAGCCCGCGCGAAGCCCAGGAGGCGCTCTATCGCCTCAAAGCCCTGTTGCAGGACTGATTGCGGACTGCACGGCAACGGCGGGAAGCCGGTTTGCGCTTCCCTGCTGCTATACTATATTGAATCAAGTGTTATTTTGATCAGCTTAACCAGAAATCAAGTGTATTTGTGGCATTGCTTGACACCAGCGAAAAACGACAAGGCTAGAGAACATGAACATTGCCCCCCAGAATGACGGTCTGATTGACGTCGAAGCGACAAAGGCGAAGCTGGAGACAATCGTTGCGGATCACGGGGGAGACGCAAAGGACTTCAAGACCAGAGCGGAAGTCCTCAAGCTCCTGAAAGAGACCTTGCACAATGGCCGTGTTCAGGCCGAGAAGCTTCTCAATGAAGACGGCCTCGGCATTCTTTGCGCCATCCGGCTTTCCTATCTGGAAGACCAGATCATCACGCTGATCCATCGCTTTGCCATCGAACATGTCTATCCCGCCGACAATCGCTCTTCTTCGGAACATCTGGCCGTGGTTGCCGTGGGTGGTTATGGCCGGGCGACGCTGGCACCGCACTCGGACATCGACCTGTTGTTCCTTCTGCCCTACAAACAGACCCCGTGGGGCGAGAGCGTTGTCGAATATATCCTCTACATGCTGTGGGACCTGGGCCAGAAGGTTGGCCATGCGACCCGCACGCTGAACGAATGCGTGCGCCTGTCCCGCGGCGACATGACAATCCGAACCGCCATTCTCGAAGCCCGTTTCATCGATGGCGAAAAGAAGCTCTATGACGAGCTGATCGAGAAGTTCGACAAGGACGTGCTGCGCAACACCTCCGCCGAATTCATTGCCGCCAAACTGGCCGAACGCGACGCCCGCCACAATCAGCAGGGCAACTCGCGCTACATGGTCGAGCCGAACATCAAGGAAGGCAAGGGCGGCCTGCGCGACATCCAGACCCTGTTCTGGATCGGACAGTATGCCTATCGCGTACGTCGGGCGCGCGCCCTGATCAATGCGGGCGTCTTTACAGAGCAGGAATACAATCGCTTCAAGAAGGCCAACAACCACCTCTGGACAGTGCGCTGCCATCTGCATTTTCTGACCGACCGCCCCGAAGAGCGCCTGTCGTTTGACGTTCAGCGCGAGCTGTCGACCCGCCTTGGCTATCGCAAGCGTCCAGGCCAGAATGGCGTTGAACGCTTCATGAAGCACTATTTTCTGGTGGCCCGGGAAGTGGGCGAGATCACCCGTGTGTTCTGCTCTGCACTGGAGGAGGACTTCGGCCAGTCGGCACCGGGTATCAACCGCTTTTTCGCCGCCATTCCCCTGCCATCGGCCTTCAAGCGCCGCAAAGTGCGCAACGCCGACGGGTTCCTGGTGGACCACGGCCGCATTTCCGTCGAGAGCCCGGAAACCTTCACCAAGGATCCGCGCAACCTACTGAAAATCTTCGAGCTGGCCGACCGGGACAACGTCTCGTTTCATCCGGACGCCATGCAGGCCATTCATCGCAACCTGCATCTCATCGACAATGACCTGCGCAACGACCCGGAAGCCAACGCCATCTTCCTGCGCATCCTGACCTCCCGGCGCGACCCGGAGAGCATTCTGCGGCGGATGACCGAATCCGGCGTTCTGGGCAAGTTCATTCCGGAGTTTGGCAAGATCGTCGCGATGATGCAGTTCAACATGTATCACCACTATACAGTGGACGAGCATCTGCTGCGGGCGGTGGGTATCCTGTCGGAGATCGAGAAGCAGGAACTGGGCGACGAGCATCCTCTGGCCCATGATTTCGTGCTCGATATCAAGGATCGCGTCGTGCTCTATGTCGCAGTGTTCCTGCATGACATCGCCAAGGGTCGCCCGGAAAGCCATTCGACGGCCGGTGCCAGAGTGGCAATGGAGCTTTGCCCGCGCCTCGGCCTCAATGAAGAACAGACCGAACAGGTTTCCTGGCTGGTGCAGGAACACCTGACCATGAGTCAGGTTTCCCAGTCCCGTGACCTTTCAGACCGCAAGACCATTCTCGACTTCTGCGCTGTCGTTCAGACGATGGAACAGATGCGCATGCTGCTGATCCTGACGATTGCCGATATCAAGGCAGTCGGCCCCGGGGTGTGGAACGGCTGGAAGGGCCAGTTGTTGCGCACGCTCTATTCGGAATCCGAGCCGATCCTGACCGGTGGCCATTCGCAGAAGAGCCGCGATGCCCGCGTGGCAGCCATGAAGGAGCGTGTTGCCAGCCACCTCACCGGTTGGAGCGAGGCGGAGGTTGCCAGCTATCTCAACCTGCATTACGAAGCATACTGGTCGCGGACCGATGTCGACAGCGCGGTGGAACATGCCGAGCTGATCCGTCAGGCCGACCGGGAGAACAAGAAGGTGGCCACTGCCATCAAGCCATACGAGTTCGAAGGCATCACGGAAATCACCATTCTGGCTCCCGACCATCCGCGTCTCCTGTCCATGATCGCCGGAGCCTGTGCGGCTGCCGGGGCCAACATCGTTGATGCCATGGTCTTCACCACCACCGACGGACGGGCGCTCGATACCATTCTGATCAACCGCGAATTCAGCGAGGATCACGACGAACGTCGCCGCGCCAACCGCATCGTCGATCTGCTTGTCCAGGTGCTGAAGGGCGAAACCCGTCTGCCGCCGCTGGTCAAACAGAAGGAAAGCCACAAGAAGCGCTACAAGACCTTCCGCACCAAATCGAAGGTGTCGGTCAACAACGAACTGTCCAACCGGTCAACGGTTGTCGAGGTCGAGGGCATGGATCGCTCGGGGCTGTTGTCCGAGCTTACCCGCACCCTGTCCTCGCTCAATCTCGATATCGCCTCGGCCCATATCACCACTTACGGCGAGCGAATCGTCGACGCCTTCTATGTCACGGACCTGACGGGTGCAAAAATCACCAATCCCGACCGTAAAAAAGCCATCGAAGAACGCATGATGGAGGCCCTGACCGGCAAGCCGAAAGAACAACCGGGCGATCGGGCAGGTCGCTAGAGGCCCACTATCGGACGAATGCTGTAGACAGCGCGTCAGGCAACCGTCGGGCGGCGGCAATTGCGATTGAAACCGACCCCAACAGGTCTATAAGGGCGTTTGGCCATTTCGGGGTCTGTTTTCAGTGCCCCGGTCCTGAAGACTGAGGCCCGTCCTTCGGGATGGGTGCCGAGTGCGCTGGTTGGGCCGTTGGGACTGAGAGAAGGAGCCTGGCATGTCGATGTTGAAGAATTTTGCCACCGTCGGTGTGGCCACGCTGACCAGCCGGGCGCTGGGCTTCGTCCGGGATATCATGATTGCGGCCACGTTGGGCTCCGGTCCGGTGGCTGACGCCTTTTTCGTGGCCTTCCGCCTGCCCAACCTTTTCCGCCGCCTGTTCGCCGAAGGGGCGTTCAATTCGGCCTTCATTCCGATCTTTGCCGGATCGTTGCAGGAAGACGGCCCGCAGGGTGCGCGGCGCGTGGCCGAAGAAATCCTCGCCGGGCTGCTCATGGTGCTGCTAATCTTCACCGCGCTTGCCGAAATCGCCATGCCATTGATGATCCATATTCTGGCGCCGGGGTTCAACGAGGATCCGGCCAAATTCGATCTGGCGGTGGTACTGACACAGATCACCTTCCCCTATCTGCTCTGCATGTCGGTGATTGCCTTCCTGTCGGGCATTCTCAATTCGCTGGGCCGGTTTGCGGCGGCCGCCTTTGCACCGGTGCTGCTTAACATCGTGCTGATCGGCACCCTGCTTCTGGTGCTGCTGTTCAAGGTCAGTGACGGCCCGACCGCCGGCTATTTCCTCGCCTGGGGTGTGTTTGCCGCCGGGTTCGTTCAACTTGCGGCGCTGGTCTGGTCGCTGCTGCGGGCCGGTTTCCCCATCAGTTTCCGCCGCCCCGCCTACACGAGCCACGTCAAGTCGCTGCTCAAGCTTGGCATTCCGGGCATCGTGGCCGGTGGCGTCACCCAGCTCAACATCACCATCGGCACGATCATTGCCTCCTTTCAGGCCGGGGCGGTTTCCTATCTCTATTATGCCGACCGCATCTATCAGCTGCCGCTCGGCGTTGTCGGCATCGCCATCGGCGTGGTGCTGCTGCCGGACCTGACGCGCAAGGTGCGGGCGGGCAACGAGGTGGCCGTCGACTATGCCCAGAACCGGGCGATGGAATTTGCCATGTTCCTGACGTTACCGGCCGCAATTGCGCTGGCCGTCATTCCCGCCCCGATCATCGCCGTGCTGTTCCAGCGTGGTCAGTTCACGTCCGATGCGACCCACATGACCGCGATGGCTCTGGCAGCCTATGCCTTCGGCCTGCCTGCCTTCGTGCTCAACAAGGTGCTGTCGCCAGGCTTCTTTGCCCGGCAGGATACCAAGACCCCGATGCAGTTCGCCACTATCGGCATGGTCATCAATGTAGCGGGCTCGCTCATCCTGTTTCCGTTTCTTGCACATGTGGGCATCGCCATTGCCACAACAGCGGCGGGCTGGGTCAATGCCCTGCTGCTCGGTGTCACCCTGTGGCGGCGCGGCCATTTTCGGGCTGATGCCATGCTGATCCGGCGGCTGATCCTGTTTTCCCTCTCCTCACTGATCATGGGTGTCGGGATCTACTGGCTGAGCGGGGTCATGGCTCCCTGGCTGCATGCTGCCCATCTGTCGACCCGGCTGGGCGCTCTGGCGGGGCTTGTTCTCTTCGGTGTTCTGCTGTTTCTGGTCGCCACCATCGGCTCGGGTGCTTTCTCCTTGAGAGAATTCAAGACCCGCTTCAACCGCAAGTCTTAGTGACTAACCGGTGGCGGCGGCAGGAATTGACTTGCATCCGCCTGTTGCTTGTCCGATAACCCACGGGCCGCACGATCCCGCCGCGCTCAACTGACGTGGAATATGTGACCGTGCGGCATCTTTTTTACCTCCCCCTCGCGTTTCCAACCGCCTGGGCAACATTACGAGGATTTCCAAATGGCCAGTTTCGAGCCACGCGTTTTCTCCGGCATTCAGCCATCGGGCAACCTGCATCTGGGCAACTATCTTGGTGCCATCACCAAGTTTGTTGACCTTCAGGCTTCCTACAATTGTATTTTCTCTGTTGTCGACATGCATGCGATCACCGTCACTCAGGACCCTGAGGGCCTGATGCGCCGCACCCGCGAAGTCACCGCAGGCTTCCTTGCTTCCGGCATCGACCCGGAAAAGCATATCGTCTTCAATCAGAGCCGTGTTTCCGCCCACGCCGAACTGGGCTGGATCTTCAACTGCGTGGCACGCATGGGTTGGCTTTCGCGCATGACCCAGTTCAAGGACAAGGCAGGCAAGAACCGGGACAACGTCTCGACCGGCCTGTTCGTTTATCCGAACCTGATGTCCGCCGATATCCTGATCTACAAGGCCACCCATGTGCCGGTCGGTGAAGACCAGAAGCAGCATGTGGAACTGTGCCGCGATACCGCCCAGAAGTTCAACGTCGATTATGCCGAACGCATTGCGGCTCTTGGCTATGGCGTCGACAACGAAGGGCGCAACGAAACCACCGATCCGGAGAAGATCTTCTTCCCGTTGACCGAACCGCTGATCGGCGGACCGGCTCCGCGCGTCATGTCCCTGCGCGATGGCTCCAAGAAGATGTCGTCGTCCGATGCCTCAGACAAGGCCCGCATCAACCTGACTGATGATGCGGAAACCATCTCCTTGAAGATTCGCAAGGCAAAGACCGATCCGGCCGCCCTGCCCAGCGAGCTTGACGGCCTTGCCGGTCGTCCGGAAGCATCCAACCTGGTTGGCATCTATGCCGCTCTGTCCGGCAAGACCAAAGAAGATGTGCTGAGCGAATTCGGCGGCGCGGAATTCTCAACTTTCAAGCCTGCATTGGTTGATCTGTCGGTTGAGAAGCTTTCCCCGATCACCGAGGAGATGCGCCGGCTGATGGACGACCCGGGTCATATTGATGCGGTTCTGGCAAAAGGGGCCGAGAAGGCCCGCGCCATTGCCAACCCGATCCTTGATCAGGTCAAGGATATCGTCGGTTTCATTCGCAGCTAAGGCTCCGGATCATATTGTTTCGACACCGAAACCAATAGCAGCCAACCCGGCGCCCAATTTCATCTGGACGCCGGGTTGTTTTTTGTCAATTATGTTGATCTATTGTCGGCTCGGTCCTTTATGGTGGTTATCCATGAAAGGCTGGGCACTTCACCAACGCGGCTCTTGCCCAGACGCGCGCGACATGGCAGGTTCACTTCATGATGATGAAACGCACAATTCACGACGAAGGCCACTTCCGAAAGTTTCTTGTCGTAGTCGATGACACCGAGGAATGTGATCGCGCCGTTACCTATGCCACCTACCGGGCTGCTGCCACTGGCGGAGCACTGGTGATGATGGTGGCTGTCGAGCTTGAACATTTCAACCACTGGCTTGGTGTGAAAGAGATCATGCTGGCGGAAGCGCACGAGGCTGCTCAGGAGCGCCTTGCCCAGTTCAAGGAACGGGTTGATGAAATCGCCCCGATCCCGACAGAATGCGTTGTCCGGGAAGGCAAGGTTGCCGAACAGATCACGGCTCTGATCGAGGAAGACAAGGATATCGGCATTCTGGTCCTGGCTGCCGCAGTTGGTTCCAAGGAAGGCCCCGGCCCTCTGGTCGCGTCGATTTCGAGCCAGTCGGGCAAGGCATCTTTCCCGCTACCCGTTACCATCGTTCCGGGCGATCTGTCTGATGCCGACATCATGGCGATCTGCTAGAGCACTCGATCTGGACTTCGGCGAGAAAACGGGGAAAGATAGGCAAATTCGGCATTCCGGACCGGCATCATTCTTGAAGATCACGCCGGAAATCCTATGTAATTCAGCAACGCAAAGCGTGAAAAAGGTGCTCGACTTTTTCACGCTTTCCTACGCATAATGGCATATATGATGCGGAGCCGCACCACAGACAGAGACGACGCCTGCGCTCCAGAAGGAAACACTATGTTTATTCAGACCGAAGCGACACCCAATCCTGCGACCCTGAAATTCCTCCCCGGGAAGGTCGTTCTGGAGTCCGGTACCATGGATTTTCGCTCAGCCAGCGAAGCAGCCGTTTCTCCCCTTGCTGAAAAGCTCTTCACGATTGATGGCGTGGAAGGGGTTTTCTTCGGCTTCGATTTCGTTTCCATCACCAAGGGCAATGCCGACTGGCAGCACATCAAGCCGGCGATTCTTGGCGCCATCATGGAACATTTCATGTCCGGCCAGTCCATCGTCAAGCATGACGAGGCAGCCCCGACCGGTGGTGAGGACTTTGATGAGGCCGATGCCGAGATCGTCGCCACCATCAAGGAACTGCTCGACACCCGCGTCCGCCCTGCCGTATCGCAGGATGGTGGCGATATCACCTTCCACGGCTATCGTGACGGTGTGGTCTATCTGACCATGCGTGGTGCCTGTGCCGGTTGCCCTTCTGCCACCGCGACGCTGAAACATGGCATCGAGAATCTCCTGCGCCATTTCATTCCAGACGTTCAGGAAGTCCAGCAGGTCTGATCCGGCCCGCATCTCCAAAGACATGAGACGGGCGGAGCCGCATGATCGTGAGCAAAGAGCGTGAAATCTGTCTGGCGCTGGATACAGCGCTGGAAGCCTGCTCGGTCGGGCTGAGTGTCCGAGCGCAGGGCGAAACCGAAAGCTTCGGTCGATCCATCATGCTCGGGCGTGGCCACGCCGAACACCTGATGAGCGAACTGGCGGCGCTACTGGCAGAAGCCGGACTGACCTACAAGGATCTTGACCGGATTGCCGTGACGATCGGGCCGGGCAGTTTCACCGGCCTACGCGTAGGGCTGGCAACCGCCCGTGCTCTGGGGTTGGCGCTCGAAATTCCGGTGATCGGCGCGTCCAGCCTGCTGGCGTTGGCCCTGACCGCCCGCAAGGCCGGTCACACCGGAAGCGTTGCCGCGCTTGTGGATGCCCGCCGCAATCAGATCTATGGTCAGGTTTTTGCCCTTGCTGCCAACAGCGATGCGCCCTCTCCCCTTTGCGATGCCAGTGCCGAGACCGCGGCTGATTTTGCCGCACTCTGCGCAGGGCAGACCAATCTCTTGATGGTCGGCAGCGGCGCGGCTCTCGTAAGGCAGGCGGCAGACGATCATGGCCTTGATGACACGCCAGGCCTTGAAGCAACCTGCCCGGACATGGCGGCCCTCGCCAGCTGGGCACTCGACCAGCCGGTCCCGCAGGAATCGCCCGCGCCGCTCTATCTCAGAGGGCCGGACGCCAAGCCGCAGGCCTCCAAGGCAATCGCTCACAGGTAAATTTCCGTCGCAATGCGACATTTGGGGGTCTGGATCCCGCACCGGCCAGATGAAATCATGAAAGTGGTGATTCCGCCAGTAACCTTACGATCCTGCCTCAATCTACCGGCCAACCGAAAGCGGCCCTGTCTGGGAAGAAGAACGTGATTTTTCCGCTGAAGACGACATCCCTTGTCATGCCTGCCGGCTTCGCCGATATGGAGGAAATGGCTGAAATCCATGCCCGCTGCTTCTCGCGCGGATGGTCATCAAGCGAGTTCCAGTCACTGCTGCTGGACAAGCATGTCGAGGCGCTGGTGCTGCGCCGGACGACCCTGAGGATTACCGACAAGCCGGTGGGGTTCGTGCTGGCGCGCTCGGTTCTTGACGAGGCGGAAATCCTGACCATTGCGGTTGATCCGGATCATCAGAAAAGCGGCTGCGGCCGGCAGTTGATGCAGGAAATGATCCGCCAGCTCTATGCCAACCGCATTTCCAAGCTCTTCCTGGAAGTGGATGCGCACAACAAAGCTGCATTATCCCTTTACGAACGCTTCGGTTTCACTAAAGTGGGGGAACGCAAGGGATATTATCTCCACGACAACGGGCAGGCATCGACCGCCTGGATCATGCAGATCGAACCACTGGGCAAGCGTCGCATACTGGGCACCCCGGAAGGGGAAGAGAAGGCATCATCGCTATGACAACAGACACCAAGACGACCATAGAAGAATTATGCGCCAGGTCTGGCATGCGGATGACCGAGCAAAGGCGGGTGATCGCCCGTGTTCTCGATCGTGCCATGGATCATCCTGATGTCGAGGAACTGTATGCCCGCTCCGTCAAGATCGACAGCAATATCTCCATTTCCACGGTCTATCGAACGGTCAAGCTGTTCGAGGATAGCGGGATCATCGAACGGCATGATTTCCGGGATGGCCGGTCGCGTTATGAGACCATCACCGAAGAGCATCATGATCACCTGATCAACCTGCGCACCGGCAAGGTCATCGAGTTCCGGGATGCGGAAATCGAGCGCCTGCAGGAAGAAGTCGCACGCCGCCTCGGTTTCAAGCTTGTTGATCACAGGCTCGAGCTTTATGGTGTGCCGTTAGAAGAATCAGACAAATAGTGCCCAGCCTTTGCCTTTGGTCGGGACCAGACCAGATCCCATGGTCATCTGATCGAGGTTTTCGTGCATGACAATTCTACGGTCCCGGTCCAATCAACCGCGCTTTTCCCTTTCCTCCGTCCGCGCCTCCATCGCGGTGACGATGATTGCGCTGGTCGCGGTTGTGCTGATTCCGCTACAGTATCTTTCCGTTACGCTGAACTTGCCGAGCAAGCGCTGGATTCCCGTACTGTTCCATCGGGTCGGCTGCTTCACCCTGGGGATTCGCAAGACGATCAACGGCAAGCCGATCCGTGACGGCGCAGTGCTGATCACTGCCAACCATTGTTCATGGACCGATATTGTCGTGTTGGGCAGCCTGCAGCCGCTGTCCTTCATTGCCAAATCCGAGGTCGCCAACTGGCCCATTTTTGGGCTGTTTGCCAAACTGCAACGCTCGATCTTCGTCAATCGCACAAAGCGCTCGGCCACCGGAGCCGTCGCCCGCGAGATCGCCCGGCGCCTCAAGGAAGGTGATGCCATGGTGTTGTTTGCCGAAGGCACCTCGTCGGACGGCAACCGGGTGCTCCCCTTCCGCTCCGCCCTGATCGGCGCAGCCAAGGCGGCGATGACCTCCGACCCGAACGGCCCGGCCATAGAGGGCAAGGTCTGGATTCAGCCACTGTCGATCGCCTACACCGCACTGCATGGCTTGCCGATGGGCCGCCAACACCGTCCCATGGCCGCATGGTATGGCGACATGGATCTGGTGCCGCACCTGTGGACCCTCATGAAAGAAGGCGCGCTTGACGTCACCCTCACCTACGGCGACCCGATCCTGTTCGATCCGAACATCGACCGCAAGGATGCCGCCAAAGCCGCAGAGACCTCGGTCCGCCAGACCATGCTGCGCGATCTGCATCACTACAGCGGCAGGCGGCGACGCAAGGATCGGTGATGTTCTTTGGCAACGGATTCACCAAATCGCGACCTTTACGGGCCAATTTCAGCCCTTTTCCCTTTGCAAGAACGGGAAAACGCGCTACAGGCTTTGCTCTGAAAAATGACTGACCTTCCCGAGCCCCCTGACGCTCTGAGACACGAACGAGACCCGGACAAGCCCGATATGACTGCTTTTGAAGACAAGAAAGTCTTTGTGAAAACCTATGGCTGCCAGATGAACGTCTATGATTCCAACCGGATGATGGACAGCCTGGCGACCAAGGGATACAGCCCGACCGAAACCATGGAAGATGCGGATCTGGTGATCCTCAACACCTGCCATATTCGCGAGAAGGCCGCAGAGAAAGTCTATTCCGAGCTTGGCCGCATTCGTCAGGTCAAGGAGAAGCGGGCAAGGGACGGCAAGGGCGACATGAAAATCGGCATCGCCGGATGTGTAGCCCAGGCCGAAGGGCAGGAAATCATCCGTCGAGCCCCCGTGGTTGATCTGGTGGTGGGGCCTCAGGCCTATCACAAGCTGCCCGACCTGCTCGACAAGGCAGGCCATGGCGAGCGCGTGTTGGAAACCGACTTCCCGCTTGAGGACAAGTTCGCGGTTCTGCCCGATGCCCGCAAGGACGTCACCCGCAAGCGCGGCGTCAGCGCCTTCCTGACCGTTCAGGAAGGTTGCGACAAATTCTGCAGTTTCTGTGTCGTGCCCTATACCCGCGGTGCCGAGGTTTCGCGCCCTGTCAGCCAGATCCTGCATGAAGCGGAAAAGCTGGCTGCTGCCGGGGTGCGTGAGCTTTCGCTGCTTGGGCAGAATGTCAACGCCTATCACGGCGAAAGCCCGGATGGCGGCGATTGGGGCCTTGGTGAACTGCTGTTCCGGCTTGCCGAAGTAGACGGCATCGACCGGCTGCGCTATACCACCAGCCATCCGCGCGACATGGACGACAGCCTGATGGCAGCCCATCGGGATCTCGACATCCTGATGCCTTATCTGCATCTGCCGGTTCAGGCGGGGTCGGACCGTGTGCTGAAGGCGATGAATCGCCAGCACACATATGACGACTATGTCCGCCTCATCGACCGGATCCGTACAGCGCGGCCAGACATTGCCCTTTCAGGCGATTTCATCGTCGGTTTTCCCGGCGAGACGGACGAGGACTTCGAGGACACCATGCGCATCGTGCGCGAGGTAACCTATGCTTCGGCCTTCAGCTTCAAATATTCGCCGCGCCCCGGCACGCCGGCGGCCGACAGCGAGGAGCAGGTTGAAGAAGCGGTCAAGTCCGAGCGCCTCTATCGTTTGCAGGAGCTGCTCAACCAGCAGCAGAAGGATTTCAATGCGTCCAAGGTCGGCACGGAAATGACCGTGCTTCTGGAGCGCAAGGGACGCGAGCCGGGCCAGCTGGTCGGCAAGTCGCCCTGGCTGCAGGCTGTGCAAGTGGATGCAGACGAAGAATTGATTGGTGAAATTGTCACAGTTAAAGTGGATACTCTGGGAAGCAACAGTCTGTTTGGCACCATGATCAATCGGCCATGACAAAGGGCCGTAGCATGCCGAATGGTTGTCTCAAGGTTCAATTTGGTTTGAAGGGATAAGCGTTTGAGCGATCAGCGTCGCGATAAAAGCAAAAACCGGGACAGGACTTACAAGTCGAAAGAATTCAAGAAGAGCTGGGATCCGGCGGCCAGTCAGGCCTTGTCCGCAGCGTCCGACATGGGCCATATCGTCCTGTCTTATGATGACAACCGTCTGGCAGCCGACCTGTTCGGCGAGTATGACCAGAATCTTGCGCGCATCGAACAGAAGATGGGCATTGAAGCCATCGCACGCGGCAACCGGGTGACCATCAAGGGGCCGAGCGATCTGTGCGATCAGGCCAAGCGGGTGCTCGATTCCCTCTACTACCGCCTGCAGGAAGGTGAAGTGATCGAGCAGGCCGACGTCGACGGCGCCATCCGCATGGCCGAAGCCTCGGACGACCAGCTGGTGCTGCCGCAGTTGATGCCGGACAATGCCGACGGCGCAGGCAAGATGCATTTTGCCCAGATTGCCACGCGCAAGAAGAAGCTGACAGCCCGGACGGCAACGCAGGATGCCTATATCCGCGCCATGGACAGGGCAGACCTGATCTTCGGCACTGGCCCGGCCGGTACCGGCAAAACCTATCTGGCTGTCGCCTATGCCGCTGCCCTTCTGGAGCGTGGCGTGGTGGAGCGGATCATCCTCTCCCGCCCTGCAGTGGAAGCTGGCGAACGCCTCGGCTTCCTGCCCGGCGACATGAAGGAAAAGGTCGATCCCTATCTGCGACCGCTTTATGACGCTCTTTACGACATGATGCCCGCCGACAAGGTCGAGCGTGAAATCGAAGCCAAGGTCATCGAGATCGCGCCGCTCGCCTTCATGCGTGGCCGGACGCTTTCCAATGCCGCGGTCATTCTCGACGAGGCCCAGAACACCACATCGATGCAGATGAAGATGTTCCTGACCCGCCTTGGTGAGAATTCGAAAATGATCGTCACCGGCGACCCCAGCCAGATCGACCTGCCGAGCGGCGAGTTGTCCGGTCTGGTTCAGGCCATGGAGCTGCTTGCCGACATCCCGTCGATCGTGCGCGTACAATTCACGGCCAAGGATGTGGTCCGCCATGAGCTGGTGGCCCGTATCGTCAATGCCTATGACGAGGATTCCCGTCGCCGCGCCAAGGCCCGCCGGGTGCTCGGCCGTGAGCGCATGCACAAGCTGGAAGTGGAAGAGCATCTGACCCCGGCAGACTATGCCGGAGCATCGGACGAGGCCATCTACGATGAGGATGAGGCATGAGCACGCCCCCATCCCTGCCGGTCAGCCTGAGCCGTGATTTGCTCGTCGAAGCCGAGATCTGGCAGGCCATGCCAGATCTGGAGGCTGTCATCGAACGCGCGCTTGACGCCGGATTGCGCCATGTGATCGAGCAAGAGGGCATTACCTTTCTGCCCGACAGCGAAGTTTCGCTGGTGTTCACCGACGATGCGGCCATTCGCATTCTCAACGCCGAACATCGCGGCAAGGACAAGGCTACCAACGTGCTGTCCTTTCCGATTGACGAAGACGCCGAGGTCTTCGGACCGATGCTCGGCGATATCGTTTTCGCCTATGAAACCGTAGAGCGAGAATCCGCCGAACTGGGGGTTGAAATCCGTGATCACCTGACACATTTGTGTTTACATGGTTTTTTACATCTCCTGGGGTATGATCACATAGAGCCGGATGAAGCAGACAAGATGGAAAGCGTCGAGATTGCGATTCTGGCGAAGCTGGGACTACCCAATCCTTATGAGGGAACCATCCCTCTGGATATTATGGACTGATCGAATGACACATTCGTCTGTCCCATTTGTTGCAACTGCATTGAGAGCGCTGCCGCGTGAGGCGGCCTGTGCGCCGGAACGAGCATGAACGACCCCGACCCTTCTTTATCGACGACGTCTTCCAAGGCCGACAGGCCTGCGAATGACACCAAGACAGACAGCGCTGACGCGGACCCACACCAACCGCGACAGAACTGGTTTTCCCGGCTGGTTCAAGGCTGGATGTCAGGCCTGACCAATCCTTCGCTGCGCTCCCAAATGGAAGGGGCGCTGGCCGACGAGAACAACAATGACCAGACCTTTTCCGCCGAGGAAAAGGCGATGCTGCGCAACATTCTCGAACTGAGAGAGATGCGGGTCAGCGACGTCATGGTTCCGCGCGCCGATATCGATGCGGTCGAGGACGCCGTCTCATTGGGAACATTGCTGGCGGTCTATCAGGATGTCGGCCATTCGCGATTGCCGGTCTATCGGGAAACCCTCGATGACCCGGTGGGAATGGTTCACATCAAGGACGTACTGTCGCTCCTGACCAAGGAATGCAGCATTCCGGAGGAAACAGAAAGCCCGGCGCTCGATTCCATGGAAGGCTCATCGGCCAGTGTCCATTACGCTTCGGATACGGTACAGACGCTGACCAACATGCCGCGTACCCTATCCAACATCAACCTGGATCGCCCACTCAAGGATCTCGGTGTCATCCGCGACGTGCTGTTCGTGCCACCCTCGATGCAAGCCATCGACCTGATGGCGACGATGCGGGCGGCCCGTACCCAGATGGCACTGGTCATCGACGAGTATGGCGGCACCGATGGGCTGGTATCACTGGAAGACGTGGTCGAGACGGTTGTCGGTGACATCGAGGACGAGCATGACGACGAGGACGAGGTCTTCATCGCCAGTGCCGGTCCGAACCTGTTCATAGCGGACGCCAAGGCAGAGCTTGATGATGTGATCGAGGCAATCGGCACGCCGCTGCCGTTCGACGAAGTTTCGATGGAAGATGTCGATACGCTTGGCGGCTTCATCTTTATGCTCATCGGCCGCATTCCTGTCCGAGGCGAGCTGATCACCGTCAAGGATGGCCTGGAATTCGAGATCATGGAAGCAGACCGCAGGCGCATTCGTCGGGTCAAGATCCGCTTCAAGCCGACCAAGAAGCCGATCAAGCGCACCTTCACGCTGCATCGCGGTTCGGAAGCGGACCCCGAAGCGGCGAAACAGGATCACAAGAGTGACGCAGCTGCCGAATAGCGTCGCCTGCGTCCATCGACATCGGGGGCCTCGGCCCCCGTTCGTCTATCCGGAATGGGAAAACCCATAGCCGCGATACCGCTGCGCCGATCGCCACGCATGGTTCGGGCTGCCGTTCTGAGACATACTGCCGCAAGAGATATTTCATCAGCTCCGGCTGGGGAAAGGTTCGCCCTTGCAGCGATGTTGCCACCCGTCCTTGCCAGAATGCCAGAGGTAGCGGAGTGCTGGTTGTCACCGGCCGGTGAGCGGATAAAACCCGGAGAGTACCCCATCTGTCACGCCAAAGGCCCGACAGGGGAAGACATTCCGGTCTTGTTACATGGAGACAGGATCCGGCACAGGGCTTGGAGTTCGCAGACAACCATACGGGATCGAGCCCCCTGCCGCAGGCAGATGGTCAAGGTATCCCGACATCAATCTGTTGGATTAGCAGGACTTCTTGCGCAGACGAACCACGACGTCGACACGGGTGATTTCCATGCCCTCCGGGACTTCCGGCAATTCGGAAACGCGCATTCCGCCGGGAATGTCGACAACCTTGCCCTCGTCTTCCATGAAGAAGTGATAGTGGTCGGAAACGTTTGTATCAAAATAGGTTTTCGTTCCCTCTACTGCCACTTCACGCAGCAGACCGGCTTCCGTGAACTGATGCAGCGTGTTGTAGACTGTAGCCAGAGAGACGGAAACATTGACCCGTTCCGCTTCCTCGTGCAAACGCTCCGCCGAAACATGGCGATCACCCTTGGCAAACAGCAATTCGGCGAGGGACAATCTTTGGCGTGTCGGGCGCAGCCCTGCTCCCACAAGCATATCCCGAGCGGACCGCTTATCGAATTTATGGAGCTGTGAGGTCATGGCATTGGTCCTTGATATTCGTTTCACCTGATCACGTGTGTAGCAAGTCCTCTCGCGCCTTCCCCGAAAGGGCCTTTTGCGATCAGATCGGATGGAAAAGATATAGAGCTTTTTGGCCCAATCGGCAAGACAACTAAGGAAAATCGCATAGAAATCATCCCTTAGAACCAATAATTTCTACTCTATTTCCATTTCTTTTCTCAATATTTGAATGATTGCAAGCTCCTTGTTCCGAAATCCCTCCGCTCGCACGTGGCAAATGTGCGTAACCGGCTTGAAAGACTTCGCGCTTCAATCTAAATGAAAGGCAGGAAAGACCCCTTGAACGTACGCAGCAGGCCGCACGGGTCCGGCCCGCCTCAAATGCAGCTTTCAAATGTTAACTTAATCGTTTGCACGCCTAGTGCTTGTGCCCATAACAGGCTATAAGCTTAGCAC
The DNA here is from genome assembly GCF_963666525.1 of uncultured Cohaesibacter sp. Lineage (NCBI taxonomy): Bacteria > Pseudomonadati > Pseudomonadota > Alphaproteobacteria > Hyphomicrobiales > Cohaesibacteraceae > Cohaesibacter > uncultured Cohaesibacter sp. The sequence goes on along the minus strand of NZ_OY762905.1, from coordinate 2,519,551 downwards.
GAAGAGTAAACTTGCGATCAACATGGCCAAGTGCGTACAAAGAGACAGGATCGGGCCTGCACCTTCCCTTTGCGGGGAACCGTCTCCCGGATCCTGCGCGTTAGACTATGCCACCCTCAAGGATGGGTGGATAGAAGAAGGATAAGAGTGGAAACCGTATGGAACAGCGCCAATCCAGCTACACCTATGAAGAAATTCTAACCTGCAGCCGCGGCGAAATGTTCGGCCCTGGTAATCCTCAGTTGCCACTGCCACCGATGCTGATGCTGGATCGGATCACCCACATTTCCGAAGAAGGCGGCGAGCACAACAAGGGCATGATCCGCGCTGAATATGACATCAACCCGGAGCGCTGGTTCTTTGATTGCCACTTTGCCGGTGACCCTGTCATGCCTGGCTGCCTTGGTCTTGATGCCTTGTGGCAGATGACCGGTTTCTATCTTGGTTGGTTGGGTCTTGAGGGCAAGGGCCGTGCGATCTCCGTTGGCGAGATCAAATTCTCGGGCATGATCACGCCCAAGACCAAGCTGGTGGAATTTGGCGTTGACTTCAAACGCGTCATGAAAGGCCGCCTCAATCTGAGCATTGGCGACGGCTGGGTGAAGGCCGACGGCGAAGTCGTTTTCGTTGCCAAGGATCTGCGCGTCGGAGCCTTCAAGGACGCCTGAGCCGGACCGTTCCGGGCTGCGGGGCTTGGAGCCGAAAAGGGATCCGGACAAAAGACAGGAAAAGGCCAGACAGGTCTTCTCGTGCCACGTTTACGACCCTTTTCTGGCTCATTGAATCAGCCTCAGGACACCTCTTGAAGACCTTTTGATGAAATAAGGCCTTATAGAGGTGTTGCAGCCGCTGGCAAGAACACATATCAAGTGAGATTAATTCGGTCATGGCGTCGTACACGGCGCTTCCATAACATGACCTGGCGAATTGAGCCCCGAATTTACAGTGAGGCCCCGATTATGAGACGTGTAGTCATTTCCGGCTTGGGTATTGTTTCCTCCATCGGCAACGATGCCGAAGCCGTTACCGCATCCCTGCGCGATGCAAAATCCGGTATTTCCTTCTCTCAGGATTTTGCCGATCATGGATTCCGCTGTCAGGTCTGGGGCGCCCCGGACATCGACACCACCGATCTCGTTGACCGGCGTGCGAAGCGCTTCCTGTCCAAGGGCGGCGAATGGAACCATGTTGCCATGAAGCAGGCCATCGCCGATTCCGGTCTGGAAGAGAGCGACATCACCAACGAGCGCACCGGCATCATCATGGGGTCTGGCGGTCCATCCACCCAGACCGTCGTGCAGGCTGCCGACATCACCCGCACCAATGGCTCCCCGAAACGCATCGGGCCGTTCGCCGTGCCAAAGGCCATGTCCTCGACCGCATCGGCAACCCTTGCCACTTGGTTCAAGATCCACGGAGTCAACTATTCGATCTCTTCGGCCTGCTCGACCTCGGCACACTGCATCGGCAACGCCTATGAACTGATCCAGTTCGGCAAGCAGGACATCATCTTTGCCGGTGGCCACGAAGATCTCGACTGGACCATGTCCAACCTGTTCGACGCCATGGGTGCCATGACCTCGAAATACAATGACACTCCGGCAACCGCTTCCCGTGCCTATGACGTTTCCCGTGACGGTTTCGCCATTGCCGGTGGCGCTGGTGTGCTGGTTGTCGAAGAGCTGGAACATGCCAAGGCTCGCGGCGCCAAGATCTATGCCGAAATCGTTGGCTATGGTGCAACGTCCGACGGCTATGACATGGTGGCTCCGAGCGGTGAAGGCGCAAAACGCTGCATGCGTCTGGCCATGTCGACCGTCTCCGAGAAGGTCGACTATATCAACTGCCATGGCACCTCGACCCCTGTTGGCGATACCGCTGAAATCGGCGCGATCCGCGAAGTGTTCGGCAGTGATCAGCCTTACATCGCCTCCACCAAGTCGCTCACCGGCCACTCGCTCGGTGCTGCCGGTGTTCAGGAATCGATCTACTCTCTGCTGATGATGCAGGCCGGGTTCGTTGGCGAATCCGCTCATATCACCGAGCTCGACCCGGACTTTGCCGACATGAACATCGTGCGCCAGCGCATCGACAAGCCGATTGACGTTGCCCTTTCCAACAGCTTCGGCTTTGGCGGCACCAACGCCACGCTGATCTTCCAGCGCTACAACGGATAAGGGCTGCCTGAGCATGAGTGGACTTATGGAAGGAAAACGCGGCCTGATCATGGGGGTCGCGAACGCCAATTCAATCGCCTGGGGCATTTCCCAGGCGCTGCATGACAACGGTGCCGAACTCGCCTTCACCTATCAGGGCGATGCTCTTGGCAAGCGGGTCAAGCCGCTGGCAGAATCAGTCAATTCAGACATTGTCCTGCCTTGTGACGTCGAGGATCTGGACTCTCTGGATGCCGTGTTTGCGGCGCTCAAGGAAAAATGGGGCACGATCGACTTCATCGTTCATGCCATCGGTTTTTCCGACAAGAGCGAATTGCGCGGTCGCTATGCAGACACCTCACGGGACAATTTTTCCCGCACGATGGTCATTTCCTGCTTCTCCTTCACCGAAGCGGCCAAACGGGCAGCGGATCTGATGCCGAATGGCGGATCGATGATCACTCTGACCTACGCCGGCTCTACCCGCGTGATGCCCAACTATAACGTCATGGGTGTTGCCAAGGCCGGTCTGGAAGCGTCTGTCCGCTATCTGGCCAATGACTTCGGCCCATCTGGCATTCGGGTCAACGCCATCTCCGCCGGACCAGTTCGCACACTGGCAGGCAACGGTATTGCCGATGCCCGCCAGATGTACAGCTACCAGCGCGACAACAGCCCCTTGCGGGATGTCTGCACCATCGAAGATGTTGGCGGGGCGGCCCTTTATCTGCTCTCCGACCTTTCACGGAAGGTGACCGGGCAAGTACAGTTTGTCGATTCCGGCTACAGTGCGGTTTCGATGCCGACCGTCGAAACACTGGGCAAGTTGGACAAGCTTGAAAAAGAGTGACGCGGCAAGTGCAGCACAGCCTTGCCCGCTGCCTTTTCCTGACTGCAAAGAATAAAAGAGGGGTCTTCCCTCTTTTTTGTTCCTCATCGACAATTCAGTTGCGAATACATCGCGACATCCGTCTCCTATTGCCCCAACCTGGCGCTTTATCTTTGGGCGTCAAGTCATGATCCCGTAACAAGGGATTGTTTACCACGCCTCTTAGGCCGGAATTAGCTTGTCTGTTGTAAGGTCCTGTCCAATATCGGGCTCCGGAGCGTAGTATGATCGGCTTTTTCTCCAAACATGACCGCCTGTTCGGCAAGGAAATCGCGGCACTGGCAGTTTTGCTTGTAGCCAACTTTGTTTGCGCCATAACGGTATCTGTCATCTTTCAGAATCGCGACGCCGAAACGCAATCGATGGTACAGCTCGCCACGATTGCGGTGATCTCCATGTTGTCCTGTGTGGTCCTGCTGCAGCTGAACAGTTCCCGCATGGCGGCCGTACAGGCCATCGGAACACTTGCTGCCAAGGACAAGCTGACCGGGCTTGCCAACCGGGAAGCCTTTCAACGCCACCTGAAAGAACGCATGGAGAGCAGCAAGAGCGATCCTTTTATCCTCCTACTGCTTGATCTTGACCGCTTTAAGGAGCTGAACGCATTTCTGGGCTACAGCTCTGCCGATCAGCTGTTGCAACAGTTTTCCGAACGCCTGAGCAAGCTGGCCAAGAAGGATGGCGACGCGGCCCGCATTGGCGGCGATGAATTTGCTCTCATCATGCCTTACACCGGCACCAATGTGAGCCTTCACGCAGAAGTCCGCAAATTCTTCGATGCACTCTACAAGACCTATATGTGCAACAAGCAGTCGATCGAGTTGACCGTATCGGTCGGCACGACCCTTTTCCCCGACGACGGCCGCGACCCGGAAAGTCTCAACCAGAACGCCTATTTCGCCCTGCAGCGCGCCAAGAAGGAAGGCCACAACAGGGTCTGCTGCTACGACGAAATCGCCGACTCCAAGATGATGAACTATCATTTCCTGTCGCAGGACATGGACCGCGCCCTGCAAGAGGGTGAGTTCGCAGTCTATTTTCAGCCGCAGTTCAGCTTTGCGACCGGCAAGCAGACCGGTTTCGAAGCTCTGGTTCGCTGGCGGCACAAGGACCGCGGCATGATTTCACCGTCGGATTTCATTCCGATTGCCGAGCAGAACGGTCTGATCCTGCCACTTTCCGAGTTTGTCCTGCGTGAGGCCTGCCAGATAGCGTCCCAATGGGTCAACCCGCTCAAGGTCGCCGTCAACCTGTCGCCTATCCAGATGCGCCAATGTGTCATTTCAGAACTGGTCACCGACGTTCTTCTGGAAACCGGGCTGGATCCCAAACGGCTGGAGCTCGAGGTGACGGAAAGCCTGTTCATCGATATCAACGATTCAGTTTCTTCGGATCTGCTGCACTTGCAGCGGAAGGGTATTTCGATTGCGCTCGATGATTTCGGAACTGGCTATTCATCTCTCGCCTATCTGACCAGCTTTCCGTTCGACAAGATCAAGATCGACCAGTCGTTCGTCAAGAATCTGGCCACCGACGACAGCTCGATGGCGATCATTTCGGCAGTCATCGGGATGGGCAAGAGCCTGAACATGCAGATCACGGCGGAAGGGATCGAGGACCAACAGACCTATGATATCCTGCGCCTTGCCGGTGTGGATCAGGCCCAGGGCTTCCTGCTGGGCAAGCCACGGGACATCGCCGCCGAGCCCGGAGAGGAAATGCAGCCTGTAGAACCGGCCCGGTCTGCCGTTGCGTAACGAGAAGAGGCGGGACAATCCGCCTTTTTTGACGACAGGCGGCTGCACATCTTTGCACTTTTCCACGCAGAATTCCGTTTCTCCCAGCCAAAGAAGATCCTGCAGGCACCCTATCGTTTTGCCACGATCACAAGACTTCGTGCACTCATTGCACTTTTGCATCAAGATCCATCAAGACAGCCGCACTATAGTGTCTGATTATTTGTATAAACTATGTATAATTGCTGTTGATATAGTTTGGAACGGTTCGTTAACCAACAAAATTCCCTGTTTCTTCAGAAAATTCAACTAAGTTTGTTGACAGGTTTGGCTAAAAAGAGCAGTCCAATGAAGGAACCGTCGACCACTTACAAGCCGATTGATCCGGATACAGGCGTGAAGAGCAAATTCATCGTCTTTCTGGCCATTCTCGTTCTGGCGCTGCTGGTGTCAAACCATCAGAGCAACGCCGTCAGGCAGATTCCTCTCATCGTTCTGACAGGGCTAGTTGCCTATTATTATGTGTTCGTTGATCTGGCCCAAAAGCGCCGCCGCGACACCATGCGCCGCGTCATTGACGAGATCAAATCGCGGGACAGCCTGACGGATCTGTCAAATCGCCAGCTCTTTCTCTCGGCGGTCTACCAGCGCCTCAAATGCGCAGAGTATCAGAATACGCCCTTTGCCCTGCTGCTAATCGATATCGATCGCTTCAAGGAACTTGATACCATCCTTGGCACCGAGAATGGGGATCTACTGTTGCAGGAGTTCGCCCAGCGTCTTTCGCACTTCCAGCAGGACAAGAGCATGGTGGCGCGTCTGTCGGGTAATGAATTTGCCATTGTCATCGACCAGCTTGGCACCAGCACCTCGTTTGAGCAGCGCATCCAGATCCTGCATTCCTATCTCAAACAGCCATATCGCTTCCATGGCCGCCCGATCGACATCACGGTTTCCGGTGGCTATGTGCAGTTCCCAAAACACGGCTACCGGGTTGGCGCCCTGTTGCAGAAGGCCAAACTGGCGCTGCTGCGCGCCAAGCAGGATGGCCGCAACCAGATCTGCTGCTTTGAACAGCGCCAGGATGTCCGCGCCCATCTGGATCACGAGATTTCGCAGGAGATGGGAAAATCCATTGCCCTTGGCGAATTCAAGCTGCATTTCCAGCCACAGTTCTGCATCGCAACCGGCAAGCAGACAGGCTTTGAGGCCCTGATGCGATGGCAGCATCCGACCAGAGGCTGGATCTCGCCGGAAACCTTCATCCAGATTGCCGAGCGCAATGGCCTCATTCTGCCCCTGTCCGAATTCGCCCTGCGCGAATCCTGCAAAAGGGCGGCGCAATGGGCTCAACCCTTGCGGGTCGCGGTCAATCTGTCACCGATCCAGTTCAAGAAGACGGATCTGGTGCAGATGGTGGTCAGCATCCTCAAGGATACCGGCCTGCCGCCGGAACGGCTGGAACTGGAAGTGACCGAAAGCCTGTTCATCCAGAGCAACAAGCGCACGATCGAAACCCTCAAGCAATTGCGCGAAATGGGCATTACGATCGCTCTTGACGATTTCGGGACCGGCTATTCTTCCCTGAGCTATCTGTCATCCTTCCCGATTGACAAGATCAAGATCGACCGATCCTTCGTCCGCGACCTGACAACCAGCAACGGCAACATGGCTATCATCTCGGCGATGATCGGCATTGGCCGAAGCCTGGACATCGAGATTCTGGCAGAAGGCATCGAGGACAAGGAAACGCTGGAAATGCTGCGCATCGCCGGCTGTCAGGAGGCACAGGGCTACTATCTGGGCCGCCCGCGGGATATCGACGCCGAACCCGGCTTTGAAATGACCCGGAGCGAAACCGCTCCAGAGCCAGCCCAGAAGCTCCATTTGATCCGCAATCCCTATCTCTGCGCCTGATTTCATCAGGCCACACCCACGATCCGGCTTTTCCGGGCAAAAGCGCCGGAGGGTCAGAGCCGCGCTGGTTTGGGCAAGATTCTGGCCAATATTGCTTTGATTGAAGCAATCAACTCCTATACCAATGGGCGAACGATCCTGTTCTGATTCTTTGCCGAGCGGCCCCAACTCATGGCGTTTCTGATATCCAGTCTTGTTCTGCTAGATGGCTGGCGCCGTCTGCTCATCGCCTTTGTATTTGGCGCGCTGTCGAGCCTTGCGCAGGCGCCGTTGGGATGGTTCCCGCTGCTCTGGGTCTCGATCCCGATGTTCATCTGGCTCATGGATTCCGCAGCGCTGGGCAAAAGCCCCAGACAGGCCTTCTGGTCGATGGTCCGGGTCGGCTGGAGCTTCGGCCTTGGCTTCTTTCTCTTCACCTTCTACTGGATCGGCGCATCCTTCCTTGTCGAGGCCGACACCTACGGCTGGATGATGCCCTTTGCCATCTTCTTTTTCGCCGCCGGGCTCGCTCTGTTCTGGGCACTGGCTGCCGGTCTCGTTGCGCCGGTCTGGTCGGCCTCGCCACTGCGTGTCCTCTGGCTGGCGCTGAGCTGGTCGGCCATGGAGTGGCTCCGTGGAACCATTTTCACAGGGTTGCCATGGGGCGGCATCGGCCAGGCGCTGACCTCGCATGCGGTGACGATGCAGGCCCTTGCGCTGGTCGGTTCCCAGAGTATGGCGCTGCTGGCACCCATCCTCTTTGCTTTGCCGGTATTCGTCTTTTCCGGCCCCGAGCATCGCAAGACAGGACTATCGCTGACAGCGATCGCCGTATTGCTGTTTGCGGGCCAGCTGGTCTATGGCTTGCAAAGGCTGAGCCAGCCTGTTCCAACCGCAGACAAGCCCGTCGTCGTGCGGATCATCCAGCCCAACATCGCTCAGAAAGAGAAGTGGAAGCCGGAAAACCGGTCATGGATCTTCAGTCGTCTGCTGGCACTGACCACCCTTGATCAGGAGAGCACTCCGCTTGAGGATGTGGACCTTTTCGTCTGGCCGGAGACGGCTGTTCCCTTCTATCTGATCGAGCAGCCAAACGGTCTGACCGCCATCGCGGAAGCCCTGCCCGACAAGGCGACATTGATGACCGGAGCCATCCGCCGGGAAACCAATTTTACCAATGAAGAACAAGTTTACAATTCCATCTACCAGATGGCCGGAGACGGCCTGATCGTCGCCTCCTATGACAAAGTCCATCTGGTGCCGTTCGGAGAATACCTGCCGATGCTGGACTGGTTGAAGGCGATTGGCCTTGGCCATCTGGCCGAGCAGGCGTCCGGATTTACCGCCGGAGCGAAAAGAAAGCTGCTCGGAGACGATAAACTGGGGAAAATTCTACCTTTGATTTGCTACGAAATCGCCTTTCCCAGCGAGATTCGATCCTATCCGGCAGGCGCAGACATGATTGTAAATGTTACGAATGACGCCTGGTTTGGCTCAACCGCTGGCCCCTGGCAGCATATGCATCTGGCCCGCATGCGTGCGATTGAAACCGGGCTTCCGGTCATTCGTGCTGCAAATACAGGCATTTCGGCAGTCATAGACCCCATGGGCAGGATCGTTCAAAAGCTGGATCTGGAGACCGATGGCATTCTGCAGGCCACCGTACCAGGTGCCCTGCCGCCAACCATCTATGAAAAATTTGGTGACCAAATGTTTCTATTCCTATGGTTGTTGACCGTTGGCTTTACATTAATCAACCAAAGAAAATCCCGAATCCCCTAATTGTAATAATTGACATATAGCGTTAATACACGGCACTATTGTAAAATCCTGTTCTCTATAGCAAAAGGCGCATCCGGTTTACAGGATAAAACGCGGGGAGCGGAACCCGCAAATAACCAGAACGACGTGTAAAAAAATTTGTCACACAGAACAACACGTCAAAACAAAAAAGAGAGCCAAATGGCCAGTAAAAAAGCACCGAACCCAATTGACGTCTATGTTGGAAGTCGTGTCCGGCTTCGCCGTATGATGCTTTCTATGAGCCAAGAAAAACTTGGAGAGCATCTGGGCATTACATTCCAGCAGATCCAAAAATATGAAAAAGGGACCAACCGTATAGGCGCAAGCCGTCTTCAGCACATCGCAACCGTGCTGGAGGTACCCGTTTCCTTTTTCTTCGAAGATGCCCCAGGTACCCCCCAAGAAGCTCAGGGCCTCGCCGAATCGAAGTCGGAAAACTACGTTATCGACTTCCTGTCCTCTTCAGAAGGTTTGCAGTTGAACCGCTCCTTCGTACAGATCAAAGACCAGAAAGTGCGACGCAAGATCGTGGAACTGGTCCGCGAAATCGCCGGAGAGGACGCAGAGAGCTAAGCACGTTTGTTCGAGCCATGCGTTCAGCAGATGTCGCTATCTTTCAAGAGGAGTGGTTGGGGCACAGCGTGTCACCCGGCCACTCCTTTTCTGTTCCGGGCTTCCATAAGGCGTTTCCGAAGGGCCCGGTTGCGGCACCCGTTTGTCTGCCCGCAATGGCGCCCTGATCAGCTTTGAGCGTGCCGTTACCTGCGCCTTGTCGGCTGGTAGCGATCCTGCCAAATGATCACTGCGGCTGCCGCCCGCATCTTCTCCCTGACAAAGAATCCCAGATTTCTCAAGTTGTTGGACAAGAATTCGCAAATGGCGGTTTTTCTTTGCATTGCGTCAGGTTTCTTGATGTGATAACGACATGCAGAAACCTTTATATCACAGAAAAAGACATTCCCCATGGCCCGTAAAGAATATCTGTTTACCAGTGAGTCCGTATCCGAAGGACATCCGGACAAGATCTGTGACCGTATCTCAGACGCGATCGTTGACGAGTTCATCAAAGCTGATCCGCATGCGCGCTGTGCTGTCGAAACCATGGCCACAACCAACAAGGTCGTTCTTGCTGGCGAGGTCCGGGGGCCTGCCGAAATCGACAGCCATCTGATGGAAAAGGCCGCCCGTCGCGTGATCCGCGAAATCGGCTATGAACAGGACGGCTTCCATTGGGAAAAGGCAGACATCGATATCTATGTGCATGAGCAATCTGCAGATATCGCTCAGGGCGTCGATGAAGCCGAGGGCAAGGATGAAGGCGCTGGCGACCAGGGAATCATGTTCGGCTATGCCGTCAATGAAACCCCCGAGCTGATGCCGGCTCCGATCCTCTACGCCCACAAGATCCTGCGCCTGATCGCCGAAGCGCGCCATTCTGGCGCCGAAACCCGTCTCGGCCCGGACGCCAAGAGCCAGTTGACCCTGCGCTATGTCGACGGCAAGCCGGTGGATGTTGCCTCGGTCGTGCTCTCGACCCAGCATTTCGATGGCAGCCTCACCTCTTCCGACATTCGCGAGATCGTTACGCCCTATATCACCGATGCGCTGCCTGAAGGCTGGCTGACGGAAAAGACCGTGTGGCACGTCAACCCGACCGGCAAGTTCGTCATTGGCGGACCCGACGGCGACGCTGGCCTCACGGGCCGCAAGATCATTGTCGACACCTACGGCGGTGCTGCGCCCCATGGCGGCGGTGCATTCTCGGGCAAGGACCCGACCAAGGTTGACCGCTCGGCCGCCTATGTTGCCCGCTATCTGGCCAAGAACGTGGTTGCAGCCGGCTATGCCGACCGCTGCTCGATCCAGCTGGCCTATGCCATCGGCGTTTCCGAACCGCTGTCGCTTTATGTGGACACCTACGGCACCGGCACGGTTCGTGACTCCGTGATCGAAAAGGCCCTTTGGGCTACCGTTCCCCTGACGCCGCGCGGCATCCGCACCCATCTCGGCCTCAACAAGCCGATTTACGAGCGCACCGCAGCCTATGGCCACTTTGGCCGTGAGCCGGAGGCAGACGGTGGCTTCTCCTGGGAGAAGACCGATATCGTCGACGCCCTTCAGAAGGCCATCGGCTGACGGCTTCGGCCCAGCCACAGGACCACGACAGAGCTGATTCTGGCCTGCCCGGACGGATGTGTTTTCACGATGCATCATGAACCGGGCAGGCCAAACTGCTATTTTCGGCAGCGCGCCGATCATCCTTTGCCCCCCGTAAGCCAACTAGTTGCATGCAGTCCACATCCATGAGTCCAGACTTTCCCGAATTGCCCAAATTCCGCCCGTCCCAATCCCGTCTGATCGAGAAGCAGATCGAGACCAGTTTCTTCGGTCGCCGCAAGGGAAAGTCGCTCAGCCCGTCCCAGCAGCGGCTGATTGACGAGCTGTTGCCAAAGATCAGCCTCAACCCGACCCGTCCCATCAGCTCCGCAACGGCGCTGTTTGACCATGGCCCCAAGGAGGTCTGGATGGAAATCGGTTTTGGCGGCGGCGAACACCTCGTCCGCCAGGCAGACACGAACCGGGAGATTGGACTCATCGGCTGCGAACCGTTTGTCAACGGCGTGGTCAAGGCACTGGCGGTGATCGAGGAAAAGGCGCTGGAGAATATCCGCATCTATGACGAGGATGCGGCGCATATCCTGGACTGGCTGCCGGAAGCCTCTCTCGACAAGGTGTTCCTGCTTTATCCCGATCCGTGGCACAAGAAGCGCCACTGGAAGCGGCGTTTTGTCTCGGACCGCAATCTCGAGCGCATCGCCCGGGTGCTCAAGCCGGGCGGCATCTTCCGCTTTGCCTCCGATATCGAGACCTATGTCAGCTGGACGCTCGATCACGTTGGCCGCTGTGATGCGCTGGAAGAAAGGGTTTCAACACCGGAAGAAAGGCTGGTTGCCTGGCCCGACTGGCAGCGTACCCGCTATGAAGCCAAAGCTTTTCGCGAAGGCAGAAAGCCGCAATATCTGACGTTTCATCGCATCTAGAAGAGATTCTTCTGTCACACCTGTAAAAACCCTTGCTTTTTGCGGTCTTTCTGTTGTATAGACGTCTCAAAATCTAGACATGCTGTTTAGAGTGGGCCAAGACAAGGACCCGCTCTTTTTTGTTAGGTAAGTACCGATGCGGCAGTCAGGTCTGGTTAAACAGGTGATGATCGTCCGGTATGCTGTCCCGTCTCCACCAAGGGAGAAACGACAGGCCCCAGCGGCTGGCGCATAGCGGAAAAGCAGTTGCCTTCACTTTAAACGACCCCGGCCCAGGCAAACGGACCCCGGTGCAGTGAGATGGAGACAGGCTTTCCCGATGGTTGAGAGCAGTCAGGTAAAAGCAGGAACCGAGCCACGCCTCGTTCTCGAAAAGGGGCTGGAGGCACGCATTGCCCGCATCGTCGAACCCGCGATCGTGGATCTGGGCTTCGATCTGGTTCGGGTCAGAATCACCGGTCAGCATGGCTGTACCGTGCAGATCATGGCCGAGGAAACCGATGGCACGATGACGATTGATGGCTGCGAGACCGTATCGCGCGCCCTTTCTCCCCTGCTTGATGTTGAAGATCCGATTGACGGCGAGTATTATCTTGAGGTTTCCTCTCCCGGGATCGACCGTCCGCTTGTTCGCGTCAGGGATTTCGTCGCATGGAGCGGCCACGACGCCAAGATCGAACTGTCCGTTCCGATTGACGGTCGCCGGCGCTACCGCGGTTTCCTCGATGGCGTGGACGGAGACATGCTGAAACTGGTCCTGCCGGATGCTCCGCAGGACAGTGATCCGAACGTGCGTCTACCGCTTTCGGATCTGGCTGACGCCAAACTTGTAATGACCGATAAACTCATGGAGCTGGCGCTCAAAGCTCAGCCCTCCGAACCGGCCGAGGTGGATGAAGCCACCGATGCTGACAGCCACGAATAGGAGACACTGACAATGGCAATCAGTGCAAACCGTCTTGAACTTTTGCAAATCGCAGATGCTGTGGCGCGCGAAAAGTCGATTGATCGCATGATCGTGATCGGGGCCATGGAGGACGCGATCCAGAAAGCGGCGCGCTCCCGTTATGGTCAGGAGACCGAAATCAAGGCAACCATCAACCCGCGCACCGGCGAAACCCGCCTTGAGCGGCTGCTGGAAGTTGTTGACGTGGTTGAGGATTACGCCACCCAGATTTCGCTGGTTGACGCCAAGGAAAAGAAGCCGGACGCCCAGATCGGCGACATCGTATCCGATCAGCTGCCGCCGCTTGAGTTTGGTCGCATCTCAGCACAGTCTGCCAAGCAGGTCATCGTGCAGAAGGTTCGAGAAGCCGAGCGTGATCACCAGTATGACGAATTCAAGGACCGTCAGTTCGATATCGTCAACGGTCAGGTCAAGCGCGTCGAATATGGCAACGTGACGGTCGATCTGGCTGGCAGTGAAGCCATTGTCCGCCGTGACGAACTGATCGCCCGCGAGGCCTTCCGTCCGGGCGACCGCATTCGCGCCATCATCTATGATGTCCGCCGCGAACAGCGTGGCCCGCAGATCTTCCTGTCCAGAACACATCCACAGTTCATGGCGAAGTTGTTTGCACAGGAAGTGCCGGAGATCTATGATGGTATCATTACCATCAAGTCGGTAGCGCGTGATCCTGGCTCCCGTGCCAAGATCGCCGTCGTTTCCAGTGACAGTTCAATTGATCCGGTCGGTGCCTGCGTGGGTATGCGCGGATCTCGCGTGCAGGCCGTGGTCAACGAGCTGCAAGGCGAGAAGATCGATATCATTCCGTGGTCCGAAGATCCTGCGACCTTCATCGTCAACGCCCTGCAGCCAGCTGAAGTGGCCAAGGTGGTGCTGGACGAAGACAGCGAGCGGATCGAGGTCGTCGTACCGAATGACCAGCTGTCTCTGGCCATCGGCCGCCGCGGTCAGAATGTGCGTCTTGCTTCCCAGCTGACCGGCTGGGACATCGACATCATGACCGAGGAAGAAGAATCCGAACGTCGCCAGAAGGAATTCAACGAACGTGCCCAGCTGTTCATGCAGGCTCTTGACGTGGATGACATCGTGGCACAGCTTCTTGCTTCCGAAGGCTTTACCTCGATCGAGGAAGTGGCCTATGTGGATGCAAGCGAAGTCTCCGATATCGAAGGCTTTGACGAAGACACCGCTCTGGAAATCCAGAGACGCGCCAACGAATATCTCGAAGCGGAAGCGGAAAAGCAGAATGAAGAGCGTATCGCTCTTGGCGTTTCCGATGATCTGCTGGAAATTTCCGGCCTGACACTGCCAATGCTGGTGGCTCTTGGCCATGACGGTATCAAGACCATCGAAGATCTTGCCGGCTGCGCAACCGACGATCTGGTCGGCTGGACCGAACGGCACAATGGCGAAGTCAAACGCTTCAAGGGCGTCTTGTCCGATTTTGACATTTCGCGCCAGGAAGCCGAAGACATCATCATGCTGACCCGCGTTGCAGCTGGCTGGATTGATCCCTCCGAGCTGCTGAGCGAAGAGGAAGCAGCCGAATATGAACAGATGGAAGCCGAAGACGACGATGAAATCGATCTGACCGACGAGATGTCCGACGACATCGAGGCTGATGACAGCGAGGCAGACGACTTCGAAGACGATGACGCTTCCGATGAAGATGAGGAAGAAGGCTCTGAAGAAGAGGAAAAAGACTGAAACCGTTCACTTCCGTCGCGGAAATGCAATTGAATTGCGACAGGATTTGACAAAAATGGCCTTGAGAGGATAAACCGTGCCGCAAAAGAGCGAACAGACGACAAGACAATGTCTGGTGACACGGGAAAGCCTTCCCAAAGACCAAATGATACGGTTTGTTCTGGCTCCCGATCTCAGTGTTGTTCCAGATTTGAAAATGCGGTTACCCGGGCGCGGTGTCTGGGTAACGGCTCGGCAGGATCTGGTGAAGCAGGCGGCAGACAAGGGATTGTTTGCCCGCGGCTTCAAACAGAAGGTGCAAAAATGTGATGGCCTTGATCAGCTCGTCACGGACCTGATGGAAAAGGGGTGTCTGTCTGCCCTTTCCATGACACGCAAGGCCGGTCAGATCATAACCGGATTTGCAAAGGTCGAAACGTCCATTGCACAAAGGGGTGCAATTGGACTAATACATGCGGCAGATGCCGCAGAGGATGGACAGAAAAAACTGGCTCAGGCCGTACGACGCCATTATGGCAGCGACTGCGAATTACCCGTTGTTCGCAGATTCAGCGCTGAGGCGTTAAGCACCGCGCTTGGGTATGGAAATGTGGTACATGCTGCCTTGCTCGCCGGTTCGGCGAGCGGGAGCTTCATCAAACAGGTTGCGATGCTTGATGCCTATTCGCAACCAATTGAACCGGATTCTAGCAGCGGCCCGGACGACCGGTCTGCTGGACAGGCCTCCACTTGGGGGCAGTGAAGGGTATTGACCGAGAAATGAGCAACGAAAACAGCAGCGACAACAATAGCCCATCAGAGAAAAAGACATTGTCTCTGGGCAAAAATGTGGGGCAAGGCACCGTACGCCAGAGCTTTTCTCATGGCCGATCGAAGGCGGTTGTCGTTGAAAAGCGAAAGCGGCGCTTCACTGCACCGGGCGATGCCAAACCCGCTGTGGCTGGCAAGCCTGCAACGGAGACTGCACCCAGCGAACAGCCTTCTGCTGACTCTGGTCCGGCATCGGCTCAAACCCCGGAACAGCGTTCCGGTGGCGGCCAAGCTGGCAATCAGGGCAAGGGCAACAACGGTGGGCGCGGACAGCGTCAGCGCAACCGTAACGGCAATGGCCAGAATCAGGGTGGTGGCAACAACCCGTCTGGACAGCGCAACCTGACTTCTTCCGAGAATGCGAAACGCCTTCAAGCGCTTGAAGCGGCGAAAGTCCGCGCGCGCGAGATGGAACAGCGCAAGAAAGAGGACGAAGCCAAACGCAAGGCCGATGCCGCTCGCCAGGCTGAAGAAGAGGCCCGTCGCAAGGTCGAAGAAGAAGCCAAGCGCAAGGCCGAAGAGGCCGCTGCTGCTGCCAAGAAGGCTGAAGACGAACGCAAGGCCCGCGAAGAAGCCAAGGTCGAGCCGGTCGAGGTCAAGACTGAAGAAGCCGACACCGCCAGCAAGGAACAGCCGGCTCAGGCCAAGAAGCCCGTCAAGCACGAGCGCAACGGCAAGCATCCCGAGCGTCCGGCCCGCAGCGAAGCCAAGGAAGGCGACGACAAGCGTCCCGTCAAGCCTCGTGGCCGTCGCGATGAAGACGATGATCGCTCAGGTGCCCGTCCGGGTGCCAAGATCAACCGTCCGCAGCGCGGTGGTGTGCGCACGGTCGCCGGCGACAGCTTCATCGCTCCGGACGCGGCTGCCGAAGGCAAGCCGGGTGCGAAGACACTCAAGCCCGTGCCGAAAAAGCCGCGTGTGGAAGAAGCCGCCCGGGTTGCTCCGCCAGCCAAGCCGCGCACGGATGACCGTCGTCGTGGCAAGTTGACGCTGACCAACGCACTCAACACCGAAGAACAGCGCGAACGGTCACTGGCCTCCATGCGTCGTCGTCGTGCGAAGCAAAAGGGTGCGATGAATGATGTTCAGCGTGAAAAGGTCTTCCGCGAAGTGATCATTCCTGAAACCATCACGGTACAGGAACTGGCACAGCGCATGACCGAACGCGCCGTCGATGTCATCAAGATCCTGATGAAGCAGGGCATGATGGTCAAGACCGTCGACGTTCTGGATGCCGATACCGCGCAGCTGGTTGCCGAGGAACTCGGCCATACCGTCAAGCGCGTTTCCGCAGCGGACGTTGAAGAAGGTCTCTATGACAACAGCGACAGCGAGGATGATCTGGTATCCCGTCCGGCAGTGGTCACCATCATGGGCCACGTCGACCACGGCAAGACCTCGCTTCTGGACGCCATTCGCCACGCCAACGTGGTGAAAGGGGAAGCCGGTGGAATCACCCAGCATATCGGTGCCTATCAGGTTGAACAGAACGGTCAGAAGATCACCTTCATCGATACTCCGGGCCACGCCGCCTTTACCGAGATGCGTGCCCGTGGTGCCCAGTCGACCGATATCGTCATTCTGGTGGTTGCTGCCGACGACGGCGTGATGCCGCAGACGATCGAAGCAATCAACCATGCCCGCGCTGCCGAAGTGCCGATCATTGTTGCCATCAACAAGATCGACCTGCCAGCCGCCGACCCGTCACGGGTTCGCAACGAGCTGCTGCAGCATGGTGTCTTTGTTGAAGGCATGGGCGGCGACGTTCTCGAAGTCGAGGTTTCTGCCAAACAGAAACTGCATCTGGATGACCTTCTCGAAACCATCCTCATGCAGTCCGAAATGCTTGAACTGAAGGCGAACCCGGATCGTACCGCAGACGGTATCGTGGTCGAAGCCAAGCTCGACAAGGGTCGTGGCCCGGTTGCCACCGTTCTGGTTCAGAACGGCACGCTGAAAGTCGGCGACATTGTTGTTGCTGGCGAGCAGTGGGGCAAGGTCCGCGCGCTCATCGATGACACGGGCGAAAAGGTTGACGTTGCCGAACCGTCCAAGCCGGTCGAGATTCTCGGTTTCGATGCAGCACCGGACGCTGGTGACCAGTTCGCCGTGGTGGAAACGGAAGGCCGTGCTCGCGAGATCACCGACTACCGTATCCGCAAGAACAAGGACCTGGCAGCTGCCAAGGCAAACCGCGGTTCTCTGGAACAGATGCTCAGCAACCTGAGGGAAAGCGGCGACAGCCAGTCCTTCCCGCTGGTCATCAAGGGCGACGTGAAGGGTTCTGTCGAAGCCATCATCGGTGCTCTGGAAGCCATCGGCAACGACGAGGTATCGGTTCAGATCCTGCACTCCGGTGTTGGCGGTGTGACCGAATCCGACGTGACCCTTGCCTCCGCCTCCGGCGCTCCGATCATCGCCTTCAACGTCCGTGCCAACGCACAGGCCAAGATGGCAGCCGAGCAGAAGGGTGTCGAGATCCGCTATTACAACATCATCTACGATCTTACCGATGATGTGAAAGCGGCGATGTCCGGCATGCTCAGCCCGGAAGTTCGCGAAACATTCATCGGCTACGCCGAAATCCTGGAAGTGTTCAACATTTCCAAGGTCGGCAAGGTCGCAGGTTGCCGCGTCACCGAAGGTGTCGTGGAACGTGGAACCGGCGTGCGCCTGCTGCGCGACAACGTCGTCATCCACACCGGCAAGCTTTCCACCCTCAAGCGCTTCAAGGACGAGGTCAAGGAAGTGCATGTGGGTCAGGAATGCGGCATGGCCTTTGAAGGCTATCAGGACCTCAGGGCCGGCGATCAGATCGAGTGCTTCCGCGTCGAAGAGATCGCAAGATCGCTCTAGAGCTGCGGCTCCTAACGCAAATCAACAAAGGTCAAGGGTTTCCCTTGACCTTTGCCGTTTTTCCTATATGTAACGCGTGTAGCCTCATGGCTCCGTGTTTCCAGGTCTGGCCGGTCCAATCCCGCCCATGGCCTCCAACTTTTGGGATATATTATGGGACGTGGTTCTCGAAAGGGCGGCGGTATGTCGTCCCAGCGTCAGTTGCGCGTTGGCGAGCTGGTGCGAAAATCCTTATCCGAATGCCTTACCCGGGGCGAAATCATCGATCCGTTCCTCGAGAAATTCGTCATCTCGATCGCCGAGGTGCGCATGAGTCCGGACCTGACGCTGGCTACCGCCTTCGTCATGCCGCTCGGTGCGCCCGGTCAGGAAGATGCCGTGGTCGAAGCCCTCAACAGCCACAAGAAATTCCTGCGTGGCCGTCTGGGACGCGACCTGACACTCAAGCACACACCCGATCTGCGCTTCCGCTATGACGAGACCTTCGATGAAGCCTCGCGCATTGACGCCCTGCTCAACTCGCCGCTTGTCCAGCGGGACCTGCATCATGACGATGCTCCAGCTGACAATGAAGACGAGATGGACGACGACGGGCAGGAGCAGTCATGAGCGACAATCAGATCATCGAACAGCCTGTTGCCAGCCAGCAGGACGGCGAAGCACCACGCCCCAAGAAGCAGAAGAAGCAACAGTTCCGTGCCAAGCGTCGGACCGACGTGCATGGCTGGATCGCACTGGACAAGCCGCTCAACATGACTTCCACCCAGGCCGTTGGCGCGATCAAGCGCATTTTCAACGTCAAGAAGGCTGGTCACGCCGGGACCCTTGACCCGCTGGCGTCCGGTTGCCTACCCATTGCCATCGGTGAGGCCACCAAGACCGTCTCCTTCGTCATGGACGGCTTCAAGGAATATGAATTCACTGTGCGCTGGGGCGAGGAAACCTCCACGGACGACGCTGAAGGGGAGCTGATCGACAGCTCGGCCCATCGCCCGACCGAAGAGGAAATCGAAGAAGCCCTTGAGCATTTTTCAGGCGAGATCATGCAGGTTCCCCCTGCCTTCTCGGCCATCAAGGTCAACGGAGAACGCGCCTATGATCTGGCGCGCGACGGCGAAGAGGTCAATCTCGCCGCCCGTCCGGTGACCATCCATCATCTGGAGCTGCTCGAAGCCCCGGACGAGGATACTGCAGTTTTTGTCGCCGAATGTTCCAAGGGGACCTATGTCAGGTCGCTGGCTCGGGATATTGGGCGGCATCTTGGTACGCGCGGCCATGTCATAGCCCTGCGTCGGCTCATTTCCGGACCATTTACCGAAGAAATGCTTATTTCGCTGGACGATCTGGAACAGTTGAGCCATAGTGCGCCCGGCGAGCCCGGGCTCGCCACTGCCTTGCTTCCCGTTGAGACCGCGCTGGACGACATCCCGGCTCTGGCCATAAACAGGAATGCCGCAGCAAGACTACGCCGAGGTCAATCGGTATTGCTGCGTGGACAGGAAGCTCCGATCGACGGTCACATTTCGGCCATGCATGCAGGTTTGCTGGTGGCCATCTGTGAGGTGATCGAAGGAGAACTCTGGCCTAGGCGCGTCTTCAATCTGCCCGAGCATCAGCCCGACTTTTCGAGCGATGCCGAGCCAAATAACTAAAGGAGAAACCGATGTCGATTACTGCTGAACGCAAGCAAGAACTCATCAAGGAATACGCCACCAAAGAAGGCGATACCGGTTCCCCAGAGGTACAGGTCGCAGTTCTTTCCGAGCGGATTGCCAATCTGACCGAGCATTTCAAGTCTCACAAGAAAGACAACCACTCCCGTCGTGGCCTCCTGAAACTGGTTTCCCAGCGTCGTAAACTGCTTGACTATGTCAAGGCCAAGGACGAAGCACGGTATCAGTCTCTGATCGAGCGTCTCGGACTGCGTCGTTAATTCTCTGATAAACGCGGTGGCCTGCTGGTCGCCGCGTTTTCATATTGTGCGATCCGCCTTTCACTGTTGCTTTTATTTTGTTAACGGGTTTGGCGTTACCAACAGATCGTACGCATTCGCTGTTCCGCTCGTGAGCGTGAACGAATGCCCCAAGGGGAAACCCTTCCGTTGCTCTGGCATATGGTTGCCAGAGTGGTTAAACAGAATCAGTGCTATCGGATGACCTGATTCATCATCGTTCACAGGCAGGATTGCCAGCCGCTTTCATCAAGCACCATAGGTGCTGGAGCTGCTCGTTGTCTTGCCCGTGACCAAAGAAATTCAGTCTGATGCTCCTTTATGTCCGATGTGCCGGAGCATCCAAGAAAGGACATTCCATGTTCGATATTCAACGTGAAGAAATCGATTGGGGCGGGCAGAAGCTCGTTCTGGAAACCGGTCAGATTGCGCGTCAGGCAGACGGCGCAGTCCTGGCTTCCCTCGGCGAAACCACTGTTCTGGCAACCGTTGTTTCCGCCAAACAGCCCAAGCCGGGCCTCGACTTCTTCCCCCTGACCGTAAACTATCAGGAAAAGACCTACGCTGCCGGCAAGATCCCGGGTGGCTATTTCAAGCGTGAAGGCCGTCCGAGCGAAAAGGAAACCCTCGTTTCCCGTCTGATCGACCGCCCGATCCGTCCGCTGTTCGTCGATGGCTACAAATGCGAAACCCAGGTGATCGTTACCGTTGTCAGCCATGACATGGTCAATGACCCGGACATTCTGGCCATGGTTGCGGCTTCCGCAGCACTGTGCATTTCCGGCGTTCCCTTCATGGGCCCGATCGGCGGCGCTCGCGTCGGCCTGATCAACGACGAATTCGTGCTCAACCCGGGCATCGACCAGATGGAAGACAGCAAGCTGGATCTGGTTGTTGCCGGTACCAATGACGCCGTTCTGATGGTGGAATCCGAAGCCCAGAACCTGTCCGAAGAAACCATGCTGAACGCCGTGATGTTCGGTCACCGCGGTTTCCAGCCGGTCATTGAAGCCATCATCCGTCTGGCTGAAAAGGCTGCCAAGGAACCACGTGCGTTCTCCATGCCGGACTATTCCGAGCTGGCTGCCAAGGTTGAAGACATCGCTGGCGAAGACCTGCAGGCCGCTTTCAAGATCGCTGCCAAGACCGAGCGCTATGCCGCTGTTGACGCTGCCAAGGCAAAGGTCATGGCTGCCCTGTGCAACCCGGAAGACGAAAACGCAGCAGACGCTGTTGTTGTCGGCGACCTGTTCAAGAAGGCAGAAGCCAAGATCGTTCGCGGTCAGATCATCAAGACCGGCAGCCGCATCGACGGCCGCGATCTGAAGACCGTTCGCCCGATCGTTTCCGAAGTTGGCAAGCTGCCGCGCACCCACGGTTCTGCCCTGTTCACCCGCGGTGAAACGCAGGCTCTGGTCGTTGCCACGCTGGGCACCGGCGATGACGAACAGTTCGTCGATTCGCTGGCTGGCACCTACAAGGAAACCTTCCTGCTGCATTACAACTTCCCTCCGTTCTCGGTTGGTGAAGCTGGTCGTATCGGCTCTCCGGGCCGTCGCGAAATCGGTCATGGCAAGCTGGCATGGCGCGCCGTTCATCCGATGCTGCCTGCCCATCATGAATTCCCTTACACCCTGCGTGTTGTTTCCGACATCACCGAATCCAACGGCTCCTCTTCCATGGCGACCGTTTGCGGCACCTCTCTGGCGCTGATGGATGCGGGCGTTCCTCTGAAGGCTCCTGTTGCCGGTATCGCAATGGGCCTGATCAAGGAAGGCGACGACTTTGCTGTTCTTTCCGACATCCTTGGTGACGAAGATCACCTCGGCGACATGGACTTCAAGGTTGCCGGTACGTCTGAAGGCATCACCTCGCTGCAGATGGACATCAAGATCGACGGTATCACCGAAGAGATCATGAAGGTCGCTCTGGAGCAGGCCAAAGGTGGCCGTCTCCACATTCTGGGCGAAATGAGCAAGGCCCTCGGCGAAGCCCGTCCGGAAGTTGGCGAGTTTGCACCGCGCATCGAAACCCTGAAGATCGCGGTCGACAAGATCCGTGAAGTCATCGGTTCCGGCGGCAAGGTCATCCGCGAAATCGTCGAGAAAACCGGCGCCAAGGTCGACATCAGCGACGACGGCACCATCAAGGTTGCTTCTTCCGACGGTGCAGCCATCACCGCAGCGATCAACTGGATCAACTCCATTGCTGCCGAACCTGAGGTTGGCGCGATCTACAAGGGCAAGGTCGTCAAGACCGTTGACTTTGGTGCATTCGTGAACTTCTTCGGCGCCCGCGATGGCCTGGTTCACATCTCCCAGCTGACCCCGCAGCGCACCAACAAGGTGACCGACGTTGTGAAGGAAGGCGATAGTGTCTTCGTCAAACTGCTCGGCTTTGATGATCGCGGCAAGGTTCGCCTGTCCATGAAAGTGGTTGATCAGGAAACCGGTGAAGAGATGAAACAGGAAGAGAAGAAGGAAGACTAAGGTCTTCTCTTTCCCTGCATGAATGAAAAAGGCGCTCCCATGATCATGGTGAGCGCCTTTTCTTTGGCCTTTTAGCCTCTTCAATGCCAACGCTACCCGACCCGCGGTGCAATGCGCCGTATCTGATAGCCGGTCTTTGAAGCTTCAAATCCAGCCTTGCGATAGAAGGCATGGGTTTCCGGCTTTTGCGATCCGGTCAGCAGCATCACCTTGTAGCAGCCCTGCCTTCGCAATCGCGAATGGTCCGTCAGTTGACTTCTTCATTCGGGTAGACACCCCACAACAGGTTGGACTTCAGCCAGCCGCTGTAGTTGCGGACGGAGACCTCGCACCAGCCGTTTTCGCATTCCTTGATATCCACCTGCACACCGATCTGGGCCTTGGCGGTTACGCCTGCTTCTTCGGTGGGATCCTTGCGCAGGGAGACCAGCGTACCGGCCGTCTGCCATGGGCTGATCAGGGCCGTCCGGCGGCCGGAAAGCAGCGAATGATAGACCCAGCCCTCCTCACCTTCGGAATCGCGGATCTGGCGCCAGTTTTCAAATTCATGCACGATTTCGACCGGCAGCCCGGCGCGGCGGAAAATCCACTTCACCTTGTGGTCAGTCGAGGGGCCACCACGCACATTGACGCGATCGGATTTCAGAGACACAAACCGGGGAACCTTGAGCCCGGATGGCCCGATACTGGTCCCCTGTGCCTGCGCTGACAGACCGGTTCCGGCAACAAGGCCCATCACCAGCATCCATCCTGCAATGACTATTCTTTTGCTCATCATGCCTCTGCACATTGCTCTGCTATTTGGCGTCTCTTTTTGCGATAGGATGAAATTACACCATCGCGATAAAGAATCTTTTAACCCTCAATCATCTGTCCTAGTGTTTCAGCAAGGGCCGTTGGAACCCTGTGGTTCAGCGCGCATAAAACCATGGGATGACTGGTCATGACCGGGGCATTCCCTATAGCATTCACCTCCGTGACGTGTGCCTGAAATCCTTGCAGAATTTCGCAGATCAGCACATCACTTGAAAAGCCCGGCAAAATGTCCTTTCATCTGAAACGAGCATTCGGACTTTTCAAACCGGACGGCGTACCAACCCCACGCTGAAACAAGACGATAGTCACCTGGATACGCTTCCGGGGAAAGGGCTGGCCGGAGAAGACACAGGGCTTCCCTCTGGCCGCTCCTCAAGGAAGCGGGGATGCTATGAGGCAGGAATAGGGCAAACCTATGGCGAGACAAAAGCCGATCGTGATCGTGACCCGTAAACTCCCGGCCGCTGTGGAAACGCGGATGCGCGAGCTTTTCGACACCCAGCTCAAGGAAGATGACAAGCCCATGAGCCAGGCGCAGCTGGTGGAAGCGGTCAAGCATGCGGATATTCTGGTGCCCACGGTTACCGACAGGATCGATGCCCATCTGCTGTCTCAGGCCGGGGAACGGCTGAAGCTCATTGCCAATTTCGGCAATGGTATCGACAATATCGATGTTCTGGCGGCCAATGCCCGCAACATCACCGTTACCAACACCCCCGGAGTGCTCACCGAGGACACCGCCGACATGGCGATGTCGCTCATTCTTGCCGTGCCTCGGCGCTTTGCAGAAGGCATGCTCTATCTCAAGGAGCACAAGGACTGGCCGGGCTGGTCACCAACCTGGATGCTGGGTAAACGGGTGTGGGGCAAGCGGCTCGGGATCATCGGCATGGGCCGCATCGGTCAAGCCGTCGCCCGCCGCGCCAGAGCCTTCGGCATGCAGATCCACTATCACAATCGCCGCCGTCTGCCTGAAGAGACCGAGTATGAGCTGGAAGCCACCTATTGGGAAAGTCTTGACCAGATGCTGGCTCGGATGGACGTGATCTCGATTCATTGTCCGCACACGCCAGCCACCTTCCACCTGCTCTCGGCTCGCCGCCTCAAGCTGATCAACAAGGACGCCTATATCGTCAACACCGCACGTGGCGAGGTGATCGACGAGACGACGCTGGCACGCATGATCGAGAATGGCGAGATCGCAGGTGCAGGCCTTGATGTGTTCGAGAACGAGCCCAAGATCAATCCCAAGCTTGCCAAATCCGACCGGGTGGTGCTGATGCCGCATATGGGATCGGCAACCGAAGAGGGTCGCATGGACATGGGCGAGAAGGTCATCATCAACATCAAGGCTTTCATCGATGGCCATCGGCCACCGGACAAGGTCCTGCCATCCATGCTCTAGGCTATCCGTTCCGGATCCGGTCTGATCCTTTTATCAAAAGGGCTACGATTGCTTCCGGCGATAGCGGATGGTCTCGAAACGGGCCGAGCGGGCGTCATAGAGCACGAGACGCCCGACGAGCCCCTGCCCCAGCCCGACAATCTCCTTGATCACCTCAAGGGCCATCATGGAGCCCATGACGCCAGTGAGCGCCCCAAGGACACCCGCCTCGGCGCAAGCGGGAATGGTGCCTTCAGCCGGTCGGCTCGGAAACAGATCACGATAGCGCGGATTGGGCCTGCCCTTGTCGTCCTGTTCATAAGGCTTGAGGGTCGTGAGGGACCCGTCAAACATGCCCACCGCACCGGTAATCAGCGGCTTGCAGGCCGCCTCGCAGAGGTCGGCCATCAGATAGCGGGTGGAGAAATTGTCGGTCCCGTCAACCACGATATCAAAGCGCGCGACCAGATCCGCGCCGTTGGCCTCATCAAGGCGCAGGGCGTGCGGCTCGATGGCGACATGCGGATTGATCCGCTTAAGGCTGGCTGCGGCACTCTCCACCTTGCGTGTCCCGACGGCTTCGCTATCGTGGATGATCTGACGCTGCAGGTTGGACAGAGACACCTTGTCGTCATCAACGATCCCCAGCGTTCCCACCCCGGCGGCTGCCAGATAAGCCAGCAGGGGCGAGCCCAAGCCGCCGGCGCCAATCACCAGCACTCTTGCCGCCTTCAGCTTCTGCTGCCCCGGCCCGCCCACGTCCCTGAGCAGGATGTGACGGGAATAGCGTTGCAGCTCTTCATTGCTCAACATGGTGATTTTCCTGCAAACCGGTCAAAACGTGAAAGGCACGGCGATATAGCGCAAATTCTGCCCGTCGTCACTCTGGCTGAATACACCGATCAGCGCAACTGCGTGCGTCTCGGCAACAAGGCGTGTCGGTGCAAAGACGGCGGAGATATGATAGTCGAGCGGGCATCCGCGTGACTGCGGGGAACTTTCCTCATCATGCAGGCTGCGGGTTTCTCCGGTGGGCGTGGTCAGCGTCAGGGAAAAACCGGTGACCATGCCATTGTTCGTTTCGCACCCGGAAAGATCCTTGACATTCTTTGTCTCAAGTCGAAGCTCATAAGGCGCTGGCGCAGTCGTCAGTAGTGGCTGGGCAGTCTGTTGAAAGCGCACCACGGTTTTGTCGCCCATTTCGCTGATGGGCGAGGCCGCCATCAGGACACCGGAATTTGAAATCTGGTATTGCTGCATGATCGGCGTTGCCTCCTGAAAGGCCTTGACCCGCGCCAGCAGTGGCGTTTCGCCCTCTTCTTCCAGTCTTACCCGTACCGGCGTGTCCGGAACCCACTTGTCGGTTGCCAGATCAACAATATAGATATTCGAGTAGGGGTAGTGGGGGCCACCCTCGACACCAAACTCTTCAAAGGCAAAATAGCGTCCGCGTTCATCATCCGAGAAGCCATGGGAGCGGAATTCGGCAGCGTCCCCGGCTCGGGCTTGGCCTGTCATGGAGAGCGCACCAACAATGGCTCCGATAGCAAGAACGCCTGTCGCGACGAAGACGTTTGAAAGTCTGGTCATTCACCTCACCATTCTGTTTGAATTTGTCCTGTGAGCATGTCACCACGCATGCCGCACATTGGGCACAGGGCCGCGACCCTGATGTACAGGGCAACAGCATGAGCACATCAGCCCCGCAGCCACTATCCGGACCGCCAAAGTGATTCACTCAAAGCACGCAAACCATAGCACAGATAGAAAAAGACCGTGGCCAGGAAATATCTCCCGGCCACGGTCTCGCGAGGTCTTGAATTGTTTTGGAACTGAAACAGTCCCCACGTCACTTAAGAACCAATGCCGTCAAACAAGGCAGTGGACAGATAGCGTTCGGCAAAGCTCGGAATGATGATGACGATGTTCTTGCCAGAAAATTCGTCCCGTTTGCCAATCTCGATGGCAGCCGCGAGAGCAGCACCGGAAGAAATGCCAACCGGCACACCTTCGGTGCGCGCCAGATCACGCGAGAAGGCAAAGGCGTCTTCATTGGAAACGGTCACCACTTCATCGATCAGACTGGTATCGAGCACATCCGGCACAAAGCCTGCGCCGATGCCCTGAATCTTGTGCGGGCCGGGCTTGCCACCGGAGAGAACCGGGCTGTCTGTTGGCTCGACCGCAATCACCTTGACTTCAGGCTTGCGGGCCTTGAGTTCGGAGCCGACACCGGTGATGGTGCCGCCAGTGCCGACACCGGAGACCAGAGCGTCCACTTCGCCGTTGGTGTCGTTCCAGATCTCTACCGCTGTGGTGTTGCGGTGAATCTCCGGGTTGGCCGGGTTCTGGAACTGCTGCGGGATGACGGAATGCTCGATCTCGCCCAGCAGCTCTTCAGCGCGGGCGATGGCGCCTTTCATGCCCTTCGGCCCTTCGGTGAGTACAAGCTCGGCACCGAGATAGGCAAACATCTTGCGACGCTCGACGGACATGGTTTCCGGCATGACAAGGATCAGGCGGTAGCCCTTCGCCGCAGCGGTGAAGGCCAACGCGATGCCGGTGTTGCCCGAAGTCGGTTCGATCAGGGTGGTCTTGCCCGGAGCGATTTTGCCCTCGGCTTCCATCGCCTCGATCATGTTGACGCCGATGCGATCCTTGACGCTTGAGAGCGGATTGAAGAACTCGAGCTTGCCGAGCAGGTTGGCCTTGACGCCATATTTGGCAGCCATCTTGTCAAAGCGAACAAGCGGGGTGTCGCCGATGGTGTCGATGATGGAATCATAGATGCGGCCGCGGCCTTCGGTTTTCTTTGGAGTATGAGCCATTGTGGGATCCTCGCAATTGGAAACATCGCGCGTCCTGTCTAGCCGGATTTGATGAGCTTCGGCGAGCGGGCGGATATTCATCTCTAACATTAAATCTCTTGCATATAATGTAGGTAATTTGGCGAGAGACTACGAGAAATCCTGTACCAACTTGCGGTGGGGAATAGAAAAATCCGCCTATAATCGTTGAGAAAATCAGAAATTCAGACCCCTCTTCAAAAGAGAGGCCTTCGATGCCAGAAAATTATTCTACTGAGCCACTCTTGTCCGTGGTCATTTCTTCTTGTGGCCGGTCGAGCCGAAACCACCCTTTCCGCGCTCGGTTTCATCAAGGCTGTCCACTTCGACGACCTTCATGTGCAGCACCGAGGCGATCACCATCTGGGCGATGCGCATGCCACGCTCGACGACGAAATCCTCTTCGCCGTGGTTGATCATCAGGACCTTGACCTCGCCTCGATAGTCGGAATCGATGGTGCCAGGCGTGTTGAGCAGGGTCACACCGAACTTCAGAGCCAAACCGGAGCGCGGGCGGATCTGGGCTTCAAAGCCGCGTTCCATGGCCATGCAGAAGCCGGTCGGCACCAGCGCCCGGCCGCCATTGGCCCGGAGCACCACCGGCTCATCGGCCGGATTGGCCGCCTGAAGGTCGAGCCCGGCGGCCTCCTTACTCTGGTAGCGGGGCAATTCCAGCCCTTCGAAATGGGCAAGTGGCATGATGCTAAGACGTGGTTTGGCCATGTGATGTTTCCCCATGAGACTTGGAACCGAGAGGCAGCCCGCCCGTCGGCTGTCAGATTTCGATGATCTCGTCCAGCGCTTCACCGATGCGGGCAATCAGGCGGGTGGCAACCTCGCCCTTGCTCATGTCCTGCCAGGCCTCGATGCTGTCGGCGCGGATGATCTTGATCATGTTGTGATCGCCGCCCATGATACCGGTCTGAGGTGACACATCGTTGGCAATGATCCAGTCAACGCCCTTTTTCGCCAGCTTTCTGGTCGCATTCTCTTCCAGATTCTGGGTTTCGGCTGCAAAACCGACCACCAGTTTCGGGCGCTTGTCCGGATGGGTGCCAACAAAGCGAGCGATGTCGGGGTTTTCCTCGAACTGCAACGCCGGAAAGCTGCCATCAGCCTGCTTCTTGATTTTCTCGGCGCCCTCGTTGGCCACGTGCCAGTCGGCCACCGCAGCGGCCATGATGGCCACATCCACGGGCAGGTGGGCTTCGACGGCCATATGCATCTGCCGGGCGGTTTCGACCCTGATGATTTCGACACCCTTTGGCGGATCAATAGCAACGGGACCGGACACGAGTGTGACCTGCGCCCCGGCAGCGCGCGCCGCAGCGGCAAGGGCATAACCCTGTTTGCCCGATGAGCGGTTAGCGATGTAGCGCACCGGATCGATGGGCTCATGGGTCGGGCCAGCCGTGATCAGCACATGTTTCCCGGCCAGCGGCTTGGGGCTGTCATCGAGCAACGACCTGATTTCGGAGACGATCTCCTCGGGTTCGCTGAGACGGCCAGGACCTTCCTCGTTGCAGGCCATCATGCCGACGGCAGGCCCGACAAAGTGCAGGCCATCCTGCTGCAGGGTGGCGAGATTGCGCTGGGTGGCCGGGTGGTACCACATGCGCACATTCATCGCAGGGGCAACCAGCACCGGCTTGTCGGTTGCCAGCAGCATGGTGCTGGGCAGGTCATCGGCAATACCGTTGGCCATCTTGGCGATCAGATTGGCGGTCGCCGGCGCGACGACCACCAGATCGGCGGCACGAGACAACTCGATATGGCCAATCTCGCTTTCCCTTGTCAGGTCAAACAGTTCGGTGAGCACCGGCTTGCCGGTCAGTGTCGCGATGGTCAACGGAGCAACGAATTCCGTTGCAGCTCTGGTCATGATGACCTGAACCCCGGCGCCCTCCTTGAGCAACAGGCGGATGGTGTCGAGCGCCTTGAAGGCGGCGATACCGCCGGAAATGACGAGCAGGATGCGCTTGTTGACCAGCATGAGACGAACTCCTAACTCCAGATGCGAATGGCGATGGCGGCAAGGGCAATGGCAATCACCCACAGGGCGAGGCGACCGGACCGGCCCTTGCGAGCCTCGGCCCGTCCAATGGCGGAAACCGTTTCGGAATCGAGACGGAGGCCATCGCGACCCATTTCATCAAAGCTTGCCGAGAGGCGTTCGGCACGCCGCGCCATCTCGGGCAGCTGTGCCGACAGGGTGCCGAGCACCGTCAGCCCTTCAGCCATCTCTTTGGCCTTGGCAACGGGACCGAGATTCTTTTCCATCC
Organism: uncultured Cohaesibacter sp.; assembly: GCF_963666525.1. Classification (NCBI taxonomy): domain Bacteria; kingdom Pseudomonadati; phylum Pseudomonadota; class Alphaproteobacteria; order Hyphomicrobiales; family Cohaesibacteraceae; genus Cohaesibacter; species uncultured Cohaesibacter sp. The sequence goes on along the minus strand of NZ_OY762905.1, from coordinate 2,489,922 downwards.
AGTCCTTGACCACCGGTTCGGAGGTGTTCCACAGATTGAGGCTGTCATCAAGCATCCGCGCAACACCTTCGGCGACGACCATGGTCTTTTGCAACAGAATCAGTTCGGTGCGGGTCGCCATGCCAAACAGCTCGGTGAACTCGAACAGCTGCTGCAACAGACCTGCCATCGAGATTTCGGCAGAGTCCCGGCCATGGATCGGCTCCCCGATCGACCGCAGGGCCTGAGCGAAGGTGTCGACATCCTGCGTCGAGGGTACATAGCCCGCCTCGAAATGCACCATAGACACCCGGCGATAGTCGCGCTTGATGAAGCCATATAGAATTTCAGCAAGGAACCGCTGTTCCTTCATGCCGAGCCGTCCCATGATGCCGAAATCGACGGCAACCAGCTTGCCATCGGAGCCAAGGAACAGGTTGCCCGGATGCATATCGGCATGGAAGAAGCCGTCGCGCAGGGCATGGCGCAGGAAAGACTGGATCACCGTGCGACCGAGGGCACTCAGATCATGGCCGGAGGCCTTGAGCGCGGCCACGTCGTTGAGCTTGATGCCTTCGATCCATTCCATGGTCATGACGGTCTTTTCCGACTTGCCCCAATAGATCGTCGGTACCCGGAAATTTTCATCCGCAGCACAATTCTCGGCCATTTCACTCATCGCGGCGGCCTCAAGGCGGAAATCCATTTCCAGACGGATCGATTGGGCCAGCGTGTCAACGACGCCCACGGGCTTCAGTCGGCGGGACGGCACATGGACGGCTTCAATGAGACGCGCGGCAAGATAGAAGCCAGCCAGATCATCCTGAAAGCGTTGGGCGACATTGGGGCGCAGGATCTTGACGGCAACATCCTGACGCTCGCCGCTGGCGTCAATAAAGGTGGCGCGGTGCACCTGGGCAATGGACGCTGCGGCAATCGGCTCGGAGAAACTTTCAAACAGCTCTTCAACCGGCTTACCAAGCGCATCCTTCACGGCCTTTCGGGCTTCCTGCATGCTGAAGGCCGGTACGCGATCCTGAAGGGTCGTCAGCGCTTCGGCCAGCTCGGGGCCGACCAGATCCGGGCGGGTTGCCAAAAACTGTCCCATCTTGACATAGCTTGGTCCCAGACGATTGAGCGCGGCGCTCAACCGTTCGCCCTTGTTGCGGACAGAGGCATTCCGGCGCTCGAACAGCTTGAGGAAAGAAAGCGCAATACGGGGCCCTGTTGGCAGGTCTGCCGGTGGTTCGATGATGGAGAAGACGCCCTCACGAGCCAGAATATAGCCCGTATACGCAAGGCGGAGCAAAGCAGATGACGCACCAATCATAATTGACTTCCGATCCTTACAGCTTCCAGCCCGAATGCATGGCGGTGATGCCGCCGGACATGTTGCGGAAGGTCACCTGCTGGAAACCGGCATCCTCGATCATCATTCTGAAGCGCGCCTTGTTGGGAAATTTCCGGATCGACTGCACGAAATACTCATAGCTGGCCCGGTCGCCGGTAACGACGTCACCAATGGCGGGGATGGCTTTGAAGGAAAACAGGTCATAGGCCTTGTCGAGCAGCGGCATGTCGACGTTTGAGAATTCCAGACACATGAAGCGTCCGCCCCGTTTCAGCACGCGATAGGCCTCGGACAGGGCCTTGTCGATGCGTGGCACGTTGCGAATGCCATAGGCGATGGTATAGGCATCGAAGCTATTGTCTTCAAACGGCAGTTCCTCGGCATTGCCCTCGACGAATTCGAGATTGTCGATGAGACCATTGGCCTTGGCGCGGTCCTTGCCAACTGCAAGCATGGAGCCATTGATGTCGAACACCGTGCACTGGGCGTTGCCACGCGAGCGTTCAACGACGCGAAAGGAGATGTCGCCCGTGCCACCAGCCACATCAAGCAGCTTGAACGGCACGCGCCCGCTCTGGGGCGGATTGAGCCAGGCCACGAAGGCATCTTTCCAGAGCCGGTGCATGCCGCCGCTCATCAGGTCGTTCATCATGTCGTAGCGATCGGCCACGTGATGGAAAACTTCGTTGACCCGCGGTTGCTTTTCGCCCTCTCCGACCTGTTCAAAGCCGAAGGAAGTCGCCATTTCGGTGACCTTTTCCGTGCGATCCCTGTTTTGTGCCGCCATGATTTACGTCCTCAGCTCAACCGGTTACGGGAGCGATTGTCATTTCGTTTCCGCCGGACAATAGCCCATCTGATCCGTAAATACCATGTTTCGAAATGGCTTTTCTTGTGTTGCTTTCGTCCCATTGTTAAGCTGACCATCTCGTTATCGGCTCACGTTTGGGGGTTCCCATGGATATTGAAAAACTGCGCAGCGAAACACCGGGACTAACCCATGGCATTCATCTGATGGCCTGCGGCTCGGCGCTGGCGCCACAGCCGGTTCTCAATGCGGTGATGGCCTATCTCGATCTCGAGGCAAAGGTCGGCGGATACGAAGCTCATGCGCAACAGGCCGAGATGCTCGACGGGGTATATGAGTCCGTCGCCCGCCTGATCGGAGCCAAACGGCACGAGATCGCCATCATGGAAAATGCCACCGCCGCCTGGTGCCAGCCCTTCTATGCGCTGCCGCTCAAGCCAGGCGACCGGATCATCACCTGTCAGGCGGAATATGCGGCCAACTATGTGGCCTATCTGCATCGCCAGAAGAAGGACGGGATTGAAATCGACGTCATTCCCAATGACGAAAGCGGGGCGATCGATCTGGCAGCCCTCGAAAATCTGATTTGCGAGAAGACTGCGCTCATTGCCATCACCTGGGTGCCGACCAACGGTGGGCTGGTCAATCCGGCAGCGGCTGTCGGGGCGATCGCCAGACAGCACGGCATCCCCTATCTGCTGGACGCCTGTCAGGCGGTGGGCCAGATGCCGGTTGATGTGGAGGCACTGCAGTGTGATTTCCTATCGGCAACAGGGCGGAAGTTCCTGCGTGGACCACGCGGCACCGGCTTTCTCTATATTCGCGAAAAGTGGCTTCAAAGCATGGAGCCGGCAGCCCTTGATCACTTCTCCGCACCGCTGGTAGACAGCAGCCACTATGCGGTCCGGGAGGATGCGCGACGGTTCGAGACCTGGGAGAACAGCTACGCCTTGCGCGCTGGTCTGAAGGTGGCCTGCGACTATGCCATGGCCATCGGGCTGGAGGCGATCCAGCAGCGGGCCTGGAGGCTGGCCGCTGAGCTGCGACAAAAGCTGGCCGGGTTGCCCGGATGCCGCATCATGGATCTGGGGGCCGAGAAATGCGCCATCATCAGCTTCACCATCGAGGGGATCGATCCGCAGCTGGCGGTCCACAGCCTCAGGACCGAGGGCATCGCCATCGGCATGACGCGGCCCACCAGTTCGCTTCTGGATGCGGAGCGGCGGCAGTTGCCGGTGATGCTCCGCGTATCGCCGCATTACTACAACAACGAAGCCGATCTCGATGCCTGCGTTGCTGCCCTCAAATCGCTCCTGTGAGACCTGATCATGCCTGAATTGCCAGAGGTGGAAACCGTGCGGCGCGGCCTGCAGCCGGTGCTTGAGAATGCGACCATCGAGCGGGCTGAAATCCGCCGCGAGAATCTGCGCTTTGCCTTCCCGGAGGGGCTCGCTGCGCGCCTTGCCGGGCGGCAGGTCATCGGCCTTGGCCGACGAGCAAAATATCTGCTGGCCGATCTTGATGACGGAATGGTTCTGGTCATGCATCTGGGCATGTCGGGATCGTTCCGCGTGGTGACACCCGAGGAGCGGCATCTGATTGCGGAAGCGAGCTTTCATCTTGCCCGCGGCAAGCTTCCCCAGCACGATCACGTGGTGCTGCATCTCACATCCGGAGCCTCGATCCTTTACAATGATCCGCGCCGCTTCGGCTTTTTCGATCTCATAGCCCGTGTGACACTGGCCGAGCATCCCTATTTTGCCAAACTTGGCGTCGAACCGGTGGGCAATGCGCTTGATGCGGCCTATCTGGCGGAGAAATTTTCGGGCCGGAAGACGCCGCTAAAGTCGGCATTGCTCGATCAGCATGTCATTGCCGGGCTCGGCAACATCTATGTCTGCGAGGCGTTGTTCCGTTCGGGGCTTGACCCGAGGCGGGCAGCGGGCACACTTGTCACCAGAAGCGGCAAGCCATCGGCGAAACTTGCACTGCTGACCGACGAGATTCGCGCCACCATTGCGGAGGCCATCGAGGCGGGTGGCTCGACCCTGCGCGACCACACAAGAGCAGACGGCAGCCTTGGCTATTTCCAGCACCGCTTCAAGGTTTATGATCGGGAAGGTGATCCATGCCCGAATATGAGCTGTTCCGGCACCATCGAACGGATCACCCAGAGCGGGCGCTCGACCTTTTTCTGCCCGAGTTGCCAAAAATAAAGGGGCGCGAGCGCCCCTTTATCTGATCATCATGACCCGGCCGACCTACATCTTGCCGCCATAGACCGGGAACATGCTGGCGTCGCCATAGTCCTTGATCCGGTCGATGGTTTTCAGGGCTTCCATGTCGTCTGCGGAAATCTCGAAATCCACGTCCGCATTGGACTTCATGTGGGCCGGATTTGCGGTTTTCGGCAGGGGCAGCAGACCCAGTTCCAGACAGTAGCGAATGCAGAGCTGCGGAACGCTGACGCCATATTTCTTTGCCATTTCGGCGATTTCCGGATTGTCGAGAATCTTGCCGTGCGCGACAGGAGAATAGGCCTCGACCAGAATACCCTTGCTCTGGCTGTAATCGATCAGCTCGAACGGGGTGTTGGAAACATGGGCAAGGATCTGGTTGATCATCGGCTTGATCTTGGCGTTGTCGATGATGTTGTCCAAGTCTTCCTTCTGGAAGTTGGAAACGCCGATAGCGCGGATCTTGCCAGCTTCATAGGCTTCTTCCAGAGCACGCCATGCTTCGAGGTTGCCTTCAAAGAAGCGTTCTTCGCCAGCGAAATCACCCCAAGGCTGCGGGCTGTGAATGATCATCAGGTCGATATAGTCGAGACCGAGCGTCTTCAGCGACTCTTCGATGGCAGCCTTCGAATCGGCATAATTCTTGTGCGATGCATCGAGCTTGGTCGTGACAAACAGTTCTTCACGGGCAACGCCACAGGCGCGGATGCCTTCGCCGACACCACGCTCGTTGGCATAGGCCTGGGCAGTGTCGATGTGGCGGTAACCGAGTTTGACGGCAGCGACAACAGCGTCGGCAACAGCATTGTCATCGATCATCCATGTGCCGAGGGCCAGCTTCGGAATCTTGACATCGTTGGACAGGGTAAAGGTTTCTTGCAAAATCATTGTTCACGTTCCTCGAAAGGGTTGGTGCCGTTTGCCTGCGGATCGGACGGACGGTGCCAGGCGTCCTGCTTGCTGAGCCTGCATCTCGTCTGCCCGGACAAAAGGCCTTGCAGCATGGAAATTCAATTCGGTCCAAATTGCTCCGTGACCGTTGGTACTAAAATAGTCTGCGTAGGGCTTGAGGATAATCCGCGCCGGATAGATTTGACTTATGAATCTCATGCATCAATCAAACGCAAAACCTTGGTAAATCCCGCCGGGCGCCAATAGACAGCCCGCATGCAAACCTTCAGGTCATCGAAAACCAAAACGGGGTGCCGAAGCACCCCGTTTTCCAAATTGACTTTTTGCAGCCTTTTAAGGACAGGCCTCAGCGCGTCAAAAGCGTGCCCGCGCCACCTTCAGTGAACAGCTCCAACAGCACCGCATGAGGCACCTTGCCATCGAGAATCACGACACCCTCAACACCCTTGTTGAGCGCGTCGATACAGGTTTCGACTTTCGGGATCATGCCGCCGGAGATCGTGCCTTCGGCAATCAGCCTATGGGCCTCGGTGATCGTCAGGGCCTTGATGAGCTTGCCTTCCTTGTCCAGCACGCCCGGAACATCCGTCAGGAACAGCAGGCGTTTGGCATCGACAGCACCGGCAATCGCACCGGCAAAGGTATCGGCATTGATGTTGTAGGTAGCACCGTCAACGCCTGGCGCAACCGGCGCAATCACTGGAATGAGCGCATCCTTGGCGACGATATCCAGCACGGAGCGATCCACCTTCTTGGGGTCGCCCACAAAGCCAAGATCAACCACTTCCTCGATCTTGCTGTCCGGGTCGCGGATGGTGCGTGTCAGTTTTTCAGCCAGCACCATGTTGCCATCCTTGCCGCACAGGCCGATTGCCCGGCCGCCTTCGGCATTGATGTTGCGCACAATGGATTTGTTGATGGAACCAGCCAGCACCATCTCGACCACTTCCACCGTATGGGCATCGGTCACGCGCAGGCCACCCTTGAACTCGGACTTGATTCCGAGCTTGTCGAGCATCGACTTGATCTGCGGACCTCCGCCGTGCACCACGACGGGTTTGACGCCAGCCTGCTTGAGCAGCACGATGTCACGCGCAAAGGCCTGGCTGAGATCGGCTTCACCCATGGCATGGCCGCCATATTTGACCACGACAGTCTGGCCATCATAGCGCTGCATGAAGGGAAGCGCTTCAGAAATGGTTCTGGCACGATTGGCCGGGGAGCTGGATGGAGTAGATGTCTCGGACATATGGCGCTTCTCTATTTCGAGCGGGTTGTATAACTGAGACCGCTGTATAGCGTCTTATTTCACGAGACGCAAGAAAGACGGAGTGATATGCCGAATTTATCACAATTCATGAAACATTATTTTGACATAGAAATCACATACCGTCCGCCAACAGCTGCATTTCTGCTCGCAAGCGTTTGATTCCTATCTTCTTATCGGAAGAGGTCAGCAGGATTTCGGGATGCGCCGCAGGCCGCTTTTTCAGTCCAAGCTGCACCTTGTCCATCACCTTCCTGAGATCTGACAGCTTGGTCTTGTCCACCTTGGTCAAAACCACCTGATAGTTGACGGCCGCCTTGTCGAGCGTGGTCATGACTTCGGTGTCATTTTCCTTGAGGCCATGGCGGCTGTCGATCAGCACATAGACCCGGCGCAGGTTCGGGCGACCGCGCAGATAGTCCAGAATCAGCTCGTTCCAGGCGGCGACTTCCTTCTTGGACGCCTTGGCATAGCCATAGCCCGGCATGTCGCAGATCACCAGCGTAGCCTCTTTCTCGGGACGGAAGAAATTGAGCTCCTTGGTGCGTCCGGGGGTGTTGGAGGTGCGCGCCAAGGTCTTGCGGCCGGTGATGGCATTGAGCAGGGACGACTTGCCAACGTTGGAGCGACCGGCGAAGGCCACCTCGACCCCTTCGATCGGCGGCAACTGGTGGAAGAATTTCGTGCCCCACATGAAGTCCCAGTTCTGGGCAAACAGCAAGCGGCCGCGCTCGGCCAGAGCCGGATCAACCTCGTCGTCACCCACAAGGTCAGCAAGGCTGGAGGCGTCTTCAGCGACGGGAGCGATATCCTCATCATGTTCTTCGGTCATTGGTACGGTCTTCCTAAGCGGTCTTCAAAAGGGAAAGGGCAGGCTTTGGTTAGCCTGCCTTTTACAGGGAAACAAGCGCGAAAGCGAGTTCTATGCGCCTTCGCTGCTCGAAAAGCTCTGGCAAGCCGCTTCCAATGCGGCCACATCGGCGCCCTGGATCAACTGGCGATGGCGGGTGATCTGCTCGATGGGCCAATCCCACCAGGCCAGCGCCAGCAGACGGTCCACCACATCATCGGCAAAGCGCCTGCGGATCACCCGCCCCGGATTGCCGACAACGATGGCATAGTCCGGCACGTCGCTGGCCACAACAGCCTCGGCGCCAATGATCACCCCGGACCCGATGGTCACGCCGGGCATGACCCGGGCGTTGCGCCCCATCCAGATGTCATTGCCAATACGGGTGTCACCACGGGACAATTGCCGGAAAGCATCGATATCGAACCCCTCCCCCCAACTGCCGCCCATGATGGCAAAGGGATAGGTGGAGATGCCGGACATGTCATGGTTGGCACCGTTCATGATGAAGGTGACGCCAGTGGCCAGAGCACAGAATTTGCCGATGATCAGGCGGTCTCCGAGGAAGTCGTAATGATAGAGCACATTCTTGTGCTCGAAGGCTTCCGGTGCCTCGGGGTCATCATAATAGGTGTAGTCACCCACCTCGATCATGGGATTGGTGATCAGGGGCTTGAGAAAGGCCGTGCGTTTGAAGGCAGGGATGGGATAGGGAGCATCCGGATTCGGATAGGTGAAAAGCTGGTCTTGCATGCGATGGAACCCTTTGGCTGGAAAGACGGATGAACGGGACGGCGGGCAACAGATGCATCACGCACGTGCGCCCTCTCGCGAGCCCTGAAACGGGCGAGGACGGCGGGCGGCAAGGGTGGGATCTGTTGCGGTCAGTTGTTCATCGAACCGGTTCGCTTCTGGTTGCAAGAATGGGTATGACAGACGCAGAATAGCACGATTGCCGGAGAGGTCCAGCGTTTCGGTCGGCGACTGCGTGCCGTTGCCATCCGGCGTTGTTTTGCTGCAACAAAAAGGGCGGCCAATGGCCGCCCGATTATCTCTTTCAAGGAAGCAGAACCTATTCGCTCTTCGGCTTCGAGCGCGAGAAGGTGTCCTTGATATTCTGCCAGATCTCGATCTTGGTACCATGCTTCTTCATGATGGTTGCCTGCTGGATGATGGACAGCGAGTTGTTCCATGCCCAGTAGATCACCAGACCGGCCGGCATGCGGGCCAGCATGAATGTGAACATGATCGGCATCCAGGTGAAGATCATCTTCTGGGTCGGATCCGGAGGTGTCGGGTTCAGTTTCATCTGAACGAACATGGTCACACCCATGATCAGCGGCCAGATGCCGATGGCGAGGAAAGCAGGCGTATCCCACGGAACCAGACCGAACAGGGTGAACAGGTTGGTCGGGTCCGGAGCGGACAGGTCCTGAATCCAGCCAAAGAACGGCGCATGGCGCATTTCGATGGTGGTGTAGAGCACCTTGTAGAGGGAGAAGAAGACCGGAATCTGAATGGCAATCGGCAGACAGCCAGCCAGCGGATTGACCTTCTCTTCCTGATAGAGCTTCATGATCGCCTGCTGCTGAGCCTGCTTGTCATCGCCCATGTTCTTCTTGATTTCTTCCATCTTCGGCTGCAGCAGCTTCATCTTGGCCATGGAAGCATAGGACTTGCTGGCCAGCGGGAAGAAGATCGCCTTGACGATGACGGTGATCAGCAGAACGGCAATGCCGAAGTTGCCGACCAGACCATAGAGGTGGTCAATGGCCCAGAACATCGGCTTGGTGATGAAGTAGAACCAGCCCCAGTCGATCATCAGATCGAAGTTGAGGGCATTGGTCGATTCTTCAACCTTGCGCAGGGTTGCAACTTCCTTGGCCCCTGCGAACAGGCTGGTCTTGTAGGAAGCGCTGGCACCGGCGGCCACGTTGACCGCATCGCCCAGATAGTCGGACTGATAGGCGGGCTTGCCTGCGATTTCGTTGTAGCGGAAGCTGGGCTGGAAGGTCTGGCCCTGCGGCGGAATGACCGCAGTTGCCCAATATTTGTCGGTGATGCCGACCCAGCCCTGTGCCGTCTTGGAAGGCTGCTCGATCTTCTTCTCGGCAATATCCTTGTATTTGACTTCCTGCAGGCCGTCTTCACCGTCAACGCCGATCAGGCCTTCATGCAGAATGTAGATGCCGGAGGTCTTGATGGTGCCGTGACGCGAAATCAACCCGTAGGGATAAAGCGCAACCGCTGCATCGGTGGTGTTTTCAACTTTCTGGTCGATGGTAAACAGATAGTTGTTATCCACAGAGATGGTCCGCACGAAGGTCAGGCCAGCGCCGTTGTCCCAGGTCAGCACAAGCGGCTTGTCGAGGGTCAGCTTGGCGCCTTCAGACGCGGTCCATACGGTATTGGCGTTCGGCAGGGCGATGTCGCCGGAGCCGGAAACCCAGCCAAACTCGGCGTAATAGGGGTTCTGGGAGCCGGAAGGCGCCATCAGTGTGATGGTCGGGCTGCCCTCGTCCAGGGTTTCGCGATACTCGTTCAGATGCAGGTCATCGATACGGGCGCCGGTCAGGTTGATGGAACCGGACAGCTTTGGCGTATCGATATCGATGCGAACCGATTGGGACAGGGCTGCCTGCGGGCTGAGCGGAACGGCGCCTGCCGTCGTAGCCGCTGCCGGGGCCGTGCCCGGAGCAGGTGCGGTGTTGGTCTGTTCGGTGGTTCCTGCTTGCTCTGCCTGCTGGGCTGCAAGTTGTTCCTGCCGAGCCTTCTCTGCTTCCATGCGCGGTCCGGCGACAAAATACTGCCATCCCAGCAACACAATGAAAGACAGGGCAATGGCAAGGAAGAGATTGCGATTATTTTCCATCGACTTTCTTCATCCCATTATTGAGTGCCGAACTTGCTTTCCGACCCGTACGGTAAAGATCTGACAAATCCGACTTGATACACACCCAATTGGCGGCTTGATGCTGCCGAGTCAAGTGTTTCGTTTCATTTTGAGCGCCTAGACCCGGACTGCCCGTTGGCAGGGATCAGGACAATTTCGTATGCTTGTTGATGAACTGCATCCTGACGTGACTGAAGAAGATCAGGAGATCAGTTCCGGTCTTGCACCTCTTCATAACCCGGCTTGCCGGTTTGAGAAGGGCTTCTTGATGACTGGTCGGCCTTTACGGTTCGAATGGGCGTACGACGTCCCCTATCGGTCTTGCCAGAAGCAAGATCGCGCACACATCCCTTGAAATCTGCACAGATAGAATCGAAAGGCAGATGCAACGCGCCTATACGCCCGATGAGAACATAGTCCCAACCGGATTGAAGAATCTCCGGCCCCAGAAGTCTCGCCACTTCGCGCAACCGGCGTTTCACCCTGTTGCGAATCACTGCGTTGCCGACCTTCTTGGTCACCGTGAAACCGACACGAGCCGGATCCTTGTCTTCTGGCACGCGCTTGATGGCCTGAAGCACAAAACCGCGACGCGAGAGTCGTCCCCCCTTGGCCGCGGCTAAGAATTCGCTGCGCTTTTTCAATCGAAGCATGTTGCCTCCTTGAAGCGCTTCTTGAGACAGCATCGAGAGGGAGACCCTCGCAAAATGGTTGTCCCGGACATGCAAAACCGCCAGATTTGAAGCACGACAGCTTAAATTCTGGCGGTTGATGCGATTTGCCTTAGGCAGAGAGACGCTTGCGTCCTTTTGCACGGCGGCGAGCCAAGACCTCACGGCCATTTTTGGTTGCCATGCGAGCCCGGAAGCCGTGGCGGCGCTTGCGCACCAGTCGGCTTGGCTGATAAGTCCGTTTCATGGGCTTTATACCGCTTGCGCGGCCCCTTATTTGATTTTCTCAAATCCTACCAGAGCGGTAAAAAGAAGCGCCTCCAGAGAGACGCTTTCCGCTATCCTGATACACTTGGTCCGGCTTATACGGAGATGCGGGCTTTGAGTCAATCGTCAGCAACGAAAAAACGCCAAATTTTGCCCCTGTTGCACGCAACATTCGACTCATGAGCCGGAAACACGGTCGATAATCACATGATGAGGGGGTCCGGTCACACCCTCGTGACGCGCCATCAACCGTCGATCAAATGACAGTGAGAGCCCCCTCAAGTCGCAATTTTCAGGCTATATAAGACTTATCAGGCATTTTGCCTTCAGAACTTATCCTTCATTGTAGACGCAGCAAGGACATGTGTTGATGACCGATCAGGCCAACCAAATCAGTCAGGGATCGACTATGGCAGGCACTTTGAAAAAGTGGAGTCCATTGCTGATGCTGCTTACCCTGATGCTGTTCGGATTCTCGCAGGGATGGCACCAGTATTTCACCCTTGAAACGCTTGTCCGGAATCGCGAAAGGCTTTCCGGCTATGTGGCCGATCACTTCGGTCTGGCGCTCATCGGCTACGGGTTGCTCTATGCGCTGGCCGTGGCGGCTTCCTTTCCCGGCGCGAGCTTCCTGACGATTGTCGGCGGGCTGCTGTTTGGCTGGGTGGTGGGGGGCACTGCCACTATTCTGGCGGCAACGATCGGAGCCGGAGCGGTCTTTCTTGCGGCGCGCTCGGCGTTCGGTTCATCACTCAGAGAACGGGCGGGCAGCTTTGCTGACCGGTTCGCCGCAGGCTTCCGGCAGGATGCCTTCAACTACATGCTGTTTCTGCGGCTTGTGCCGCTGTTTCCCTTCTGGCTGGTCAACATCGTCCCTGCCCTCTTTGAGGTGCGGCTCGGAACCTATCTCGTGGCGACCCTCATCGGTATCCTGCCTGGCACATTTGCCTATGCACTGGTGGGTTCCGGGCTGGACAGCGTGATCGCCGCACAACTGGCGAGCAATCCGACCTGTCTGGAAGACCCGGCCTGTTCCCTCACAATCGACACCAGCTCGGTGATCACGAGCGAACTGATCGCCGCCTTTGTGGCCATGGGCGCAGTTTCCCTGCTGCCACCGCTCCTCAAGGCATGGAGAAGAAGACGGGGCGGTTCAGAATCCGCTTGAGAAACCCCGCGATCAGGCGTCATAAATAACAATGCTGGCATTCATCTGATTGGAACGAGCCATGAGCGAGCAAATTCGAGCCGACATCTGTGTCATCGGAGCAGGGTCCGGAGGGCTGACCGTTGCGGCAGCCATGGCGGCCTTCGGCGAAACGGTGGTGCTGTTTGAAAAGGGCGACATGGGCGGCGATTGTCTGAATACCGGCTGCGTGCCCTCCAAGGCCATGATCGCTGCGGCAAAACGCGCCCAGTCCATGCGGGAAGCCAGCCAGTTCGGTGTCAGTTCCGTGGAACCGCGGGTCGACTATCGGGCGGTCCATGATCACATCCATTCAGTGATTGCGGCCATTGCGCCCAATGATTCGGTCGAGCGTTTCGAATCGCTGGGTGTGCAGGTCATCAAGTCTGCCGCCCGGTTCAAGGACAAGCGTACCGTGGTCAGCGCTGACGGAGAGATCGAGGTCAAGGCCCGAGCCTTCGTCATCGCCACCGGTTCCTCGCCAGCCATTCCCCCCATCAGCGGGCTCGATACCGTCGACTATCTGACCAACGAGACCCTTTTTTCTCTCACAGAGCGCCCGGAGAGGCTGGTGATCATCGGCGGTGGCCCGATCGGGCTGGAACTGGCGCAGGCCCAGCGACGGCTCGGTGCCGAAGTTGTTGTGCTGGAAGCCTTCTCGCTGCTGTCCAGAGAAGACCCGGAGCTTTCCTCTCTGGTCGGCGACCGGCTGCGCCGCGAGGGAATCACCATCCACGAGGGCGCAAAGATCACCCGAATCGATCCACCGACCAATCCGGAACGTCATCCCTACGGAGCGAGGATCCATTTTTCCGTGTCGCAGGAAGGCGGAGAGGACCAGGCGGGAGAGGAAATCCTGGACGCCAGCCATCTGCTGGTCGCGACAGGCAGGACAGCCAATGTCGACGGGCTCGGGCTGGAGACAGCCGGCATCGGCTATGACAGGCACGGGATTACCGTCAAACCGACCCTCAGGACCAGCAACCGCCGGGTCTATGCCATCGGTGACGTTACCGGTGGCATGCAGTTCACCCACGTGGCGGGCTATCACGCCGGGCTGGTGGTGCGCAACATCCTGTTCAGGCTCGGCGCCAAGGAAGACCTCGGCATCCTGCCGCGGGTGACCTTCACCGATCCTGAACTGGCCCATGTGGGCTATGACGAAGGGCAGGCCCGCCGGAAATTCTCCAAGATCCGCATCTTGCGCTGGCCCTATGGCGATAACGACCGGGCGCAGGCGGAGCGGCAGACCGGCGGTTTCATCAAGATCATCCTCAACAGGAAGGGTGTGGTGATCGGTGCTTCTGTGGTGGGCGCCAATGCTGGCGAGATCATCAACATGTGGGCGCTGATTGTTTCCCAGAAGATGAATATCAAGGCCGTCACCGGCTATGTCTCACCCTATCCGACCTTCTCGGAGATCGGGCGCAGGGCCGCGATCAGTTCCTTCGCCGATCTTCCGGCCAAATCAGGCGTCCGGTCCATCATCTCGCTCCTGAAAAAATTCGGATAGGGGATGCAACGCTGCACATTTCGGGGTAAGACTGGCTTCGGCTGACAAATTTTGACCAGAAGCCCAAAACGAACCCAGAGACCCACATGTCCGAACGCATAGTCATCAAGGAAGGCCTGAGCCTCGATGCAGACGAGCTGCAGGAGCGCTTCATTCGCGCGTCCGGTCCGGGCGGACAGAATGTCAACAAGGTATCCACAGCGGTTGAATTGCGCTTCGATGTACGCAATTCACCGTCTCTGCCGGCCTATATCAAGGCCAATCTTCGACGGCAGGCTGCCCATCTGATGACCCAGGAGGGCGAACTGGTAATGCAGGTGCAGACCCACCGCACCCAGGCCAGAAATCGCGAAGAGGCCATCGAACGCCTTGTCGCCCTGATCGAGAAGGCTGCCTATCGTCCGAAACGGCGCATCGCCACCAAACCCACCAGGGCAAGCAAACAGCGCCGCATGGATAGCAAGACCAAGCGTGGCTCGATCAAGAAGCTGAGATCCTCGAAATCCTTCGACTGATCAAAGACTGGCCCCTGACTGGCTACAGATCCTGACTGGCGACACATGGGTCAATGATTGGTCGCCTGCTGGCCGCCATTGGCAGTTTGCCTCGACATTAGCCCGTTTTCCCGCCTTCTTTCCGCGTGCCAAAGCCGGCCAGCACCGTTTCAGGCTGACCGGTTCCACCTTCCTATGTCCCGTTTCAGGCCACCAGTGATGGCGTGGCCACTCGATAACCAAGGGCTTCGGCGATTTCCTCGCTGCCCGGCTGCTGACGTCCGGCGAGATCGGCAAGGGTACGCGCCAGCTTCAGCACCCTGTGATAGCCTCGGGCAGACAGGGCCATGGTCTCGGCCGCATGGGCGAGCAGGATACGGGCGTCTCCCTTTGGCTCGCAGATCTGCTCGATCAGACTGGCCGGGCACTGGGCATTGGTGATGATATGGCTGACCCCGAGCGCCGCGAAGCGTTCCCGCTGCACCTTCCTCGCCTGTCTGACCCGGGCGCCGACCTCGGCGGATCCCTCCTTTGCGGGTGGCAGCATCAGATCGCTGGCCGAGACCGCGGGCACTTCCACCCGCAGATCGAACCGGTCCAGCAAGGGCCCGGATATGCGCGCCTGATAGTCTGCCGCACAGTGGGCTCCGCGCTTGCAGACATAGCCCGGTTCACCGGCATGACCACAACGGCAAGGATTCATGGCGGCAATCAGCTGAAAGCGGGCCGGATAGGTCACCCGGTGGTTGGCCCGGGCGATCACCGCCTCACCGCTTTCAATCGGCTGCCTCAGGCTGTCGAGCACCTGCGGCGAGAATTCGGGCAGTTCGTCGAGAAACAGGATGCCATTGTGCGCCAGCGCCACTTCTCCCGGTTTGGCCCGCATACCGCCACCGACCATGGCCGCCATGGAGGCGGAATGGTGAGGATTGCGAAACGGCCGTTCGGCTGTCAATTGTCCGTTGGGCAACAGACCGGCGATGGAATGGATCATCGAGACATCCAGCAACTCGGCTGGAGTGAGCGGCGGCAGAATGGTCGGCAGGCGGGAGGCCAGCATCGACTTGCCGGAACCGGGCGGGCCGACCATCAGCATGTTGTGGCCACCGGCAGCGGTCACCTCGAGCGCCCGCTTGGCCATCTCCTGCCCCTTGATGTCCCGAAGGTCCAGAAGGGAATCACCGGGTTGGCGGATCGATGCCCTCGGGCGTGAAAGCACCTGACTGCCCTTGAAATGATTGGCCAGCGCGATGAGGCTGTCGGGCGCCAGTATATCCATGTCCGGATCGGCCCATGCCGCTTCCGGTCCACATGAAGCCGGGCAGATCAGCCCCCGCTCCTCGACGTTGGCAGCGATCGCCGCAGGCAGAACCCCGACCACGGCGGCCAGCCGACCATCCAGAGACAATTCGCCAAGCACGGTGAAGGCGTCAAGACAGTCGGCAGGAATGGCGCCGATGGCAGCCATCAGGCCAAGGGCAATCGGCAGATCGAAGTGACTGCCCTCCTTGGGCAGGTCGGCGGGAGCCAGATTGACAGTTATGCGTTTGGGCGGCAGCGACAGACCGGAGGCGGAAAGTGCCGCCCGCACCCGCTCACGGCTCTCGCCAACCGCCTTGTCGGGCAGACCGACGATGGTGAAGGCAGGCAGACCGGAGGCCACGTGAACCTGCACATCCACCGGCGTTGCCGCTATGCCCTGAAAGGAAACCGTCTGAACATGGGAAACCATGGCGAACCCGATAGTGAAAAGGCATAAAACTATTTATACGTGATAAAGATGGTTTGACAACCTTACGATGTTTTTGGTTGCAGATCAAGAACAATATGTGAACAAACACTTTTGCTATCCAGGAGTTTCGGCTAGAGTGTGGGCAATCAACCAACGGGTGATGCGTGACTGAACAGGACATCTGCTATTGCTACCATGACAGCCCTATCGGCGCGCTGCTGCTTTCAGGCAGCGAGGGATGCATTCATGCGCTGGCCTTTCCGCAGGATGGGGAGAGGACACTGGCTGATGGTCGCTGGCGCATGGATTTGGGTGCCTTTGCCGAGGCGCGACGTGAGCTTGATGCCTATTTCGAGAAGGCGTTGCAGCGTTTCACCGTCCCCTACCTGCTCAAGGGGTCGCCCTTTCAGCTTGCGGTCTGGAGAGCTCTGAGTGCCATTCCCTATGGCACAGTAGCCAGCTATGGCGACATTGCCGGGCGGGTCGGCAAACCCAAGGGTGCCCAGGCGGTCGGCATGGCCAATCATGCCAATCCGCTGCCGATCATCGTCCCCTGTCACCGGGTCATCGGAGCGGACGGATCACTGGTGGGATTCGGAGGCGGGCTGGAGCTGAAGACATGGCTGCTGGCGCATGAAGGGATCACGCCGGGCAACATCTGCAACCCGGGGCAGTTGGGTTTCGATTTCTGATGCCTAGAGCCAACGTCGCACGCGGGCGCAATAGTCGGCGTAATCCGCACCGAATGCTGCCCGGAGATAGGCTTCCTCGCGCGGAATGACGAAGCGATCCAGATAGAGGAACATGATGAGGGCAGCCAGCAGGAAAGGCAGGCTGTCAAACAGGATGGTGCCGCCGAGCAGCATGACCACGAAGCCGACATACATGGGGTTGCGGCTGAAGCGGAAGGCCCCGCCATCGACAAGACTGGATGCGGCCACTGCCGTGTTGAGGCTGGTTCCGACCAGACGGAAATGCACAAAGCCCCACCCCATGAAGGCAAAGCCTGCCGCACCGACGAGAAAACCCGCGATGATCAGCGCCACCACAGGCACTCCGACCGCAGACAGTGGGCCGACAGCGAAAAAGAATGCCCATTCCAGCGCCAGTGCGCTGCCAGCGCACAGGCCAAAGATCAGCGGTGGGATGGCAAAGCGAATGCCCGGCGATGCCGGGGAGAGAGACGCCGGGGAAGCTGGAGGGTTAGGCTTTTGCAGATGCACACGCATGGTCCTTGTTTCTTTCTCGTCCCGCCCGCCGCAATGTCGGCGGAGCCTAGTCGTCCAGCATATGCTCGTAACGCTGGTCGGTCAGCGTCTTTAGGAAGGCAACCAACGCCTTGATACGACGGTCGTCAAGGGCAGGGCCTTCGGTCAGCTTTTTCATGTCGATGGTCGCCGCCACCTCAGGGTCGCCCCATGGCTCGCCGGTTTCCGGGTTTATCTTGGCAATTTTGGCCCGTGAATTGTATTTGTTGTAGAAGCGGATGACGGTTTCAAGATCGGTGAATACCCCATTGTGCATATAGGGGGCGGTGACAGCCACATTACGCAGGGTGCTGGTCTTGTATTTTCCGTCCTCGACCGAATCTTCAACCGCACCATTCTCCAGCAGACCGTGGTCGATACTCCCCTGCCCCTTGCCATTGGCGGCGCGCAGGGCATTGTTCACCGGCACGCCAATGTTGAAATACTGGTAGTTGGTGAAGGTTTCCTTCTCCATCCCCGGCCGCTGGCGCAGCTGGTGGCAGAGATTGCAGTTGGTGAACTGCTGGGAGAAGAACAGCGTCCGCCCCAGTTCCTCGTCAGGCGTGAATTGCACCTCGCCGCGCAGATAGCGGTCATATCGGGAATCGAACGGGCTGAAGAATTCCGTGCGCTCGAAGGCGGCAATGGCTTCGGTCATGGCACGATAGGCGCGATCCGGCTCCTCGAAGATATCTGCACCATAGAGCAGACGGAAGCCGCTGAGATATTCCTCATTCTCCTTGAGCCGCTCGACGACCGATGCCTTGTCCGGCATGCCCATTTCGATCGGGTTGAGGGGTGGCCCGCCAGCCTGCCCTTCCAGATCGGGTTCGCGGCCATCGTGGAACTGGCCACCGACGAAGTGGCCTTCCCTGTCGCGATGGAATTTCGGGCTGAAGGCCGCATAGCTGGCGGTTGGAGCGTTGCGATCGCCGATCGAACGGTCGTCATCGCCCAGCGATGCGGCGCGTCCGGCCGGTCCATCGAGCCCATTGGGACGCGGATCGGCAAAGCCGGCTTCCGGCGCATGACAGGTGGCGCAGGCCTGATTGCGGTTTCTGGAGAGATTTTCGTCAAAAAACAGCGCTGCACCCAGACCTTCCAGTGTCGCCTTGTCGGCGGGAAGAGTCGGCAGATCTTCTGCGACGGTCCGGGTGGCGACACCGGCATACATCAGGGCAGAGAGGGAGACACACAGGGCCATCCCCCGCAGCATTACCAGTCGGGACATGCTATCCTCATTCAAAGCATAGCGGCTGGCTGGTCACACCAGGCGCAAGACAAATGCGGTCCTACAAGGTCTCTTGAACCCGTAGATACACATATGTCCTGCAACTGGTCAAGCATTGTCAAAAGGGGCGATTGCCCCTCAAAACCGGATCCTAGGCGCGTTTGGCCTCGATGTTGTCCCAGATCATGGCAGCGATATCGATGCCGCTCAGTTTCTGGATGGAGCGAATGCCCGTCGGCGAAGTGACATTGATTTCGGTGAGATAGCCACCGATGACGTCAATACCGACCAGAATGAAGCCCATCTCCTTGAGGGATGGTCCGATGCGGGCGCAGATTTCCTTTTCGCGTTCGGTCAGTTCGGTCTTGGCCGCAGCCCCGCCACGCACCATGTTGGAGCGCAGATCGTCATCGGCCGGAATGCGGTTGACGGCACCAGCAGGTTCGCCATCGACCAGCAGGATCCGTTTGTCGCCGTCCTTGACGTCGGGCAGGAACTTCTGGGCAACCCATGGCTCGCGGAAAATTTCGCCGAAAAGAGCCACCAGAGAGCCAAAATTCTGATCATGCTCGCCAACGCGGAACACCGCTGCACCCCCATGGCCGTAAAGCGGCTTCATGACGATTTCGCCATGCTTGGCCTTGAAGGCCCGCAGTTCCTGTTCCGACCGGGTTATGAGGGTCGGCGGCATCAGATCAGGGAAGTGGGTAACGAAAATCTTTTCGGGTGCGTTGCGCACGTTGGCCGGATCGTTGACAACCAGTGTCTTGGGATGAATGCGCTCAAGCATGTGGGTGGCGGAAATATAGTTGAGGTCGAACGGCGGATCCTGGCGCATGTGGATGACATCGAAATCGGCAAGATTTGTGCGAACCCCTTCGCCGAGGGAGAAGTGGTTGCCGTTTTCGTCGCGCACTTCAACCGGCTCGACCGTGGCAAAGACTTCACCATCTTCCATCGCCATCGTATCGACGGTGTAGTGAAAGATCTCATGGCCGCGCTTCTGCGCTTCCAGCATCATCGCGAAGGTGGAGTCCCCCGTGATCTTGATGCTTCTGATGTGATCCATTTGAAACGCGACTTTGAGCGTACGGGACTGAGCCATGACGGATGCTCCGGCTTGTAAAGGATGGGATGGTCCGGAGCGTTGGTCCGGAAGAAAAATGTCTCCCCCTATATGTCCGCTTTGCGGCCACATTTCAAGATGCGTAGAGACGGGCAACAATCGACTCAGAAGGCTTCGAAGGCGGATTCGATGTGGGACCAGCGCGGCACTGCGTGGTCTCCCTTGGCAAAGGCCATGATGTCGAAGCGATAGCTGTCGACGCTCTGGTCCTCGAACTGCGCGATATAGTGCCCGGCAGCAGCAACGATCCGGGCCTGATTGCGCGGCGTGATGGCATAAAGGGCATCGTCCATCCGGTCGCGATATTTCACCTCCAGAAAGACCACAAGGCCATCCTTGCGGCAGACCAGATCGATCTCGCCGCCTTGGGCCTTGTAACGCCGATTGAGGATAACAAACCCCTTGGTGCGCATGATCCAGCCTGCCCACCGTTCCACCCGCAGACCCCGATCGTAACTTTCCTTGCGGTGCCTGACTTTTCGGCCCGGCCAGTTCGGCGTCTTGTCGACCTTGCCATGTGCGATTGGGGGCGGCTCTGCCATGGCATCAGGTCCTGTCGCCTGCGGCCATTTCGTCCTTCAGCTCCTGGGCGCGCTTGTAGATCTCGTTCTTTTTTGCCCCGACCTTCTGGGCAATCTCGGCGGACAGGGCCTTGATGTGCTCCCCGCGCTCGAGACCGGCAAGGATCATCGCGTCGATGTCTTCTTCATCCGGCTCCTGCTCCTCGGCGGGGCCGATCAGGATCACCGCTTCGCCCTTCGGAGCGTCGGCATTGGCATAGTGGTCGGCTAGTTCCCTCAGCGTGCCGCGATGAAACTCCTCGAACTTCTTGGTCAGTTCCCTTGCCACCACCACCTCGCGCCCCTCGCCCAGAAGCGCGGCCATGGCGGGCAGAACAGCACCGAGCCGGCGGGGGCTTTCATAGAAAACGAGGGTTCCCGGCACATCGGCCAGATCGGCCAGCTTGCGGTCTCTGGCTCCGGCCTTCTGCGGCAGGAATCCGGCAAAGTGGATCTGGTCGGTGGGAAGACCGCCTGCCACCAGCGCCGAGAGCATCGCCGAGGCCCCCGGGATCGGCACCACGGCGTGCCCCTCGGCCAGCATGTCGGCGACCAGCTTGTAGCCCGGATCGGAGAGCAGCGGTGTACCGGCATCTGAAATCAGCGCTACCGACTTGCCCTCGCCGAGGGCGTTGAGTAGATAGGGGCGCTGCTTGTCGGCATTGTGCTCATGATAGGTGATGAGGCGGGTGTGGATGCCATAATGGGTGAGCAGCTTGCGCGACACCCGGGTATCCTCGCAGGCGATGAGATCGCAGGCGGCCAGCACCTCCAGCGCCCGGATCGTCATGTCCTTGAGATTGCCGATCGGTGTGGCGACGATATAGAGCGCCGTGGCAAGTCCTGGTGCCGTTGCCTTGTTGCCAAGCAGAATGAAATCCCGACGGCCATGTCCGGTTGCGTCGTCCAGACCCGGCATCTCGTCCGTCTCCGGTCCATCGGCCAGATCGTCCGCAAGCTCATGGTCAGGATCATTTTCGTCTATGCCGTTCATTCCCACCTCGTTGTGGCCTGATTTTCAAGCGGATCACCCAGCCCCGGCGACCCTCTTTTGCCTTTGCAGCCCCCTGCCCTCGCCCTCGGGCTGAAGCCCGGAGCAGACCCGACCCGCGCTGCGCGCAATGTGCATGGTCAGGATATTTCGCGACAAATAGGCCACAGTTTTGTTGAAATGTCATACAATTCCGTGTCTGTACCCCAACTTGCTTGTTATCGAACCATAATTCTGACAAATCAAGAACACAAACGTGCGTCGGTGTTGAGATCATACAGAGACGCATTCGTGCATAGATAGCTCTTTACGAGCCTGTTCGAATGTGCTGCCATAGGCCACAACCATTTCGACACGACACACAAAGCACTCACTACGGACATGCGGTCTGATTTGGAGGCCAAATTGATAGGTTTTTTTCGCTCGTCCCCCCTCGTTCGCCCGCACATGCGTAGCTTGGTCAAGCATGCTGTTTCAGGAACCGTCGTTGGTGTGACAGCGCTGCTCGCCGCGTGCAATCCGACCACCCTGTCCGGCCCCGGCTATGGCACTGGCACCAGCCAGCCGCTGACCATTGCCGAACCCACGGGCGAAGTGCTCGGTTCCGGCTCGGTCCGGGTTGCGCTGTTGGCTCCGATTTCCGCACAAGGCATCTTTGGCCAGTCCGGTCAGGCGCTGCGCAACGCTGCCGCAATGGCCTTGCAGGATTACAGCTCTGCCGACCTGCAGGTCATCGTCAAGGACGTTGGCCAGAACACCAGTGAAGCCTCGCAGCAGGCCAGCAAGGCGCTTGCCGAAGGCGCCCAGCTTGTTATCGGGCCGTTGCGCTCCGATGCGGTCAAGCGGGCAGGCATGGTGCTGAAACCGGCCGGTGTGCCGATGATCGCCTTCACGACCGATACCGGCGCTGCTGCCCAAGGCGTCTATCTCATCAACTTCTCACCAGAGAATGATGTCGAGCGGATCATTTCCTATGCAGCTTCGCAGGGCAAGCGCAGCATTGCCGCGATCGTGCCGCAGACGCCATATGGCAATATCGTCGAGGCGGCCCTGCGTCAGAATGCAGCCCGTTACGGCGTGCGCGTCATGACCATCGAGAATTACAAGTCCGGCAACCAGCCTGACCCGTTCGGCCTGCAGAATGCTGCCGAGCAGATCGCCAAGCTCAAGGACCAGATCGATGCCGTCTTCGTTCCGGAAGCAGCCGCAGCGGTCTCCGCAGCCCAGCTCCTTGCCGGACAGGGCGTGCGCAACAAGTCCGTCACCTTCCTTGGTACCGGCCAGTGGGACCAGCCGACGATCACGCGTGAACCGATGCTGGACGGCGCTTGGTATCCGGCTCCGCCGCGGGTGCTTCGCAATCTTGACGGCCGCACCATCGGCTTTGACAGCTTTGCCCGGCGCTATGCCGCCCAGTTTGGCTCCGAGCCCCCGCGTGTTGCCTCGCTGGCCTATGACAGCGTGATTCTGGCCGCTGCCCTTGTTGCACAGGCTGGAGAACGGCGCTTTGCTGCCGACACCCTGACGGATCCAAACGGCTTCATCGGCTTTGGTGACGGCTTCTTCCGCTTCCGCCGGGATGGCACATCCCAGCGCAGCCTTGCCATCATGCAGATCTCCAAGGGCTCGTCCAGCATTGTCAGCGATGCGCCGATGTCGGCCGCAGGCCTGCCGAAATAGGACCTTCAACCGGTCAAGAAAAAGGGAGCCCGAGGCTCCCTTTTTTATTGCCTGTTTTTCTGGTGAGGCGCGCTAGCCACTGGCCAGATCGGCGACCAGCGCATTGAGTACGAGAAAGCCGGCACGGGTGGCGCGGATACGGTCGCCCTCACGCAACAGAAGTCCCTCCTCGATCAACCCATCGATGCGCTTGTCGCTCAGCCTGCGTCCGGCCAACTTTTCGTAGCGGCCAAGAGAAATGCCCTCCCGCACGCGCAGACCCATGATGAGGAACTCGTCGCTCTGCTCTTCGAGGGTCAGGATCTCTTCCTCGATGGAGCCGGTTCCCTGCTGCTCTACGCGCTTCAGCCAGCTTTCCGGATGGCGCTCATTGCTGGTTGCCAGCCTGCCGTTGGCCAGCTGCAGCCGTCCATGGGCACCCGCCCCGACGCCGACATAGTCGCCATAGCGCCAGTAGGTCAGGTTGTGACGGGATTCATAGCCCGGCCGGGCATGGTTGGAGATTTCGTAATTTGGCAATCCGTGCATGGCGAGCCGCTCGTGGGTCATCTCGTAAAGCGCCACGGAGGTGTCTTCATCCGGCAGCTCGAACTTGCCGTTGCGATAGAGCGCAAAGAAGGGGGTGTCCTGCTCGATGGTCAGCTGATAGAGCGACAGGTGATCGGCGGCCAGCGCTATGGCCTCATCCAGTTCCTTCGCCCAGGCCTCAGGAGTCTGGTGGGGTCGGGCATAGATGAGATCAAATGACATGCGGGCAAAATGCTGCTGCGCCAGTTTGATGGCCGCTTTCGCTTCCTCGGCGCTGTGCATCCGGCCCAGAAACCGCAGCTGGTCATCATAGAGCGACTGCACGCCGAGCGAGACACGATTGACCCCGGCGCTGGCATAGCCCTTGAAATGCTCCGCTTCCACCGAGGTGGGGTTGGCTTCCAGCGTGATCTCCGCGTCCGGCGCCACGGTCCACAAATCCGCGATGGCATCAAGCAGGCGGCCGACGATGGCTGGCTGCATCAGCGAAGGTGTGCCGCCGCCAAAGAACACCGATGTCACTGGCGCGCTTCGCCCTGCGCCCTTCAGCCGTGATGCATAGAGCTCAAGCTCGGAGATCATTGCGGAGGCAAAACGATCCTGATCAACCGGCTGATGGCGCACATGGGAGTTGAAATCGCAATAGGGGCATTTGGCCTTGCAAAAAGGCCAGTGCAAATAAATGCCAAAGCCGGGATTGTCTGGTCCCGGCTTTGCAAGATGTTGATAGTCAGGGTGCATGAGCTCACCTGTCACCATGGGCGGTTACCCTTCAAGGCACGCATCGGCAAACAGCTTGAAGGCGCGGGAGCGATGGGACAGGGCCGTCTGATCGCCCGGCTTCCAGCCGTGTTTCTGGGTCGGTTCCATTTCGCCGAAGGTGATGGAATGTCCTTCCGGCTGGAACATCGGATCGTAGCCGAAGCCCTTCTCACCGCGCGGTGGCCAGACGGCCAGTCCTTCCACTTCGCCGCGGAAGAACTGGGTTTCCCCATCCGGCCAGGCAAGGCAGAGAACGGCGACAAAGCGACAGCCGCGTTTTTCCGGCGTGGTAGCTCCTAGCGCCTGCAGCTTTTCCTCGACATTGCGCATGGCCTGCGCAAAGTCGCGGTCCGGCCCGGCCCATCGGGCGGAATAGATACCCGGATCACCATCCAGCGCATCGACCGCAAAGCCGGAATCGTCGGCAAGCGCCGGCAGGCCCGTTGCCTTGGCCGCCGCCATTGCCTTCAGTTCCGCATTGGCCTCGAAGGTCAAACCGGTTTCTTCCGGCTCGTCAAGCTCCAGCT
This sequence comes from uncultured Cohaesibacter sp., assembly GCF_963666525.1. Taxonomy (NCBI): domain Bacteria; kingdom Pseudomonadati; phylum Pseudomonadota; class Alphaproteobacteria; order Hyphomicrobiales; family Cohaesibacteraceae; genus Cohaesibacter; species uncultured Cohaesibacter sp. The sequence continues at coordinate 2,465,110 of NZ_OY762905.1, read as the reverse complement.
CGGTTGCGGTCTTGATACTGAGGCCATAATGACCAAGCAGATCCTTGATTTCGCGGATCTTGCCCTTGTTGTGGCTGGCCACCACCAGAGGGGTGTCTGCGGTCAGTTTGTTCGCCATGCGGCTTTACTCCTGAGGCTATTCTTGAAGGCTATTCCTGGGGCTGGGCTTCAAGCTGCTGGACAACCAGTTCGCCGATGCCCTTCTTGGCAAGCGCCATCAACTTGGCGAATTCCTCTTCGGAGAATGGTTCGCCTTCGGCGGTGCCCTGAATTTCAACGATGCCGCCCTTGCCGGTCATGACAAAGTTGGAATCGGTTTCTGCATCGGAATCTTCCAGATAGTCAAGGTCGAGCACCGGAGTGCCATTGTAGATGCCGCAGGAAATGGCGGCGACCTGATCCTTGATGACCTTGGCGTCAGCCGCAATCATGCCGCGAGCACGCATCCATTCGATGCAGTCGTTGAGCGCCACCCAGGCGCCGGTGATGGAGGCGGTGCGGGTGCCGCCGTCAGCCTGCAACACGTCGCAGTCAACGGTGATCTGACGCTCGCCGAGGGCTTCCAGATCGACAACAGCGCGCAGCGAGCGGCCGATCAGACGCTGGATTTCCTGAGTGCGGCCGGACTGCTTGCCAGCGCTGGCCTCGCGGCGCATACGGTCGCCGGTAGCGCGGGGCAACATGCCATATTCCGCCGTCACCCAGCCGCGGTTCTGACCACGCAGCCAGGGCGGAATGCGTTCTTCAAGGCTGGCGATGCACAACACATGGGTGTCGCCGCATTTGATCAGGCAAGAGCCCTCCGCGTGTTTTGAGACATTGCGGGTCATGGTGACGACGCGTTTCTGGTCGGGATTCCGTTTGGAAGGGCGCATGATGCTCTCCTGCCTTGCTTTCATGAGATTAAAAATTGTCTGGCGCTCAGGTCATCTGCTGCGATAAACAGCTTTTCCTGCAGGATTCCGCCCTTATATACTTTCAAGTATGGGAAAGAATCAGCTGATACGAGCGCCCTTGTGGCGTTTCCTAAGGCTTCTTAAAAGCGGGAGAGGCAAGTGACAAGGGGCGCTTGCAGCTTTTCCTGCTTTTGGGGCATAAATAGCCAGTCTTGATGCAGCGGCCCTATCCTGTTCGCCTTGTGAACCGGACGGCCTTGATACGGGTAGTGACATGTTTGAACGTGATCGTCTCAATCAGATTCCGCCATTGATCGGAATGGATGACCGGGTGAGGGACATTTTCCGTCACATCGTGGAATCCTATCTGTCCACTGGTGATCCGGTCGGATCGCGGAACATCTCCCGCGCCCTGCCGATTTCGCTATCTCCTGCTTCGGTGCGCAACGTGATGTCGGATCTGGAGCAGCTGGGGCTGATCTATTCGCCGCATACCAGCGCCGGGCGGTTGCCGACGGAAATGGGCCTGCGCTTCTTCGTGGACGCCATGATGGAGTTCGGCGATCTTTCCAACGACGAGCGCAATACCATCAAGCGCCAGATGGTTGCCTCCCATCAACCCGATGCGGGCTTTGAAACCCTGTTGACCAAGGCCAGCCAGATGCTGTCCGGCCTTTCGTCCGGGGCGGGACTGGTGCTGGCCAACAAGCAGGACCAGCGCCTCAAGCATGTGGAGTTTGTGCGGCTGGAAGCGACCAAGGCGCTGGTGGTCCTCGTCGATGAGGATGACAAGGTCGAGAACCGTCTGATGACCCTGCCCAAGGGCCTTCCGGCCTCGGCGCTCACCGAGGCAAGCAATTTTCTCAATGCCCATATCCGCGGCAAGACCCTGTCGGAAGCCCAGCGCGAAATCGAGGCCCATCGCGGTGAGCTGCAGGCCGAACTTGACGACCTCACCGCCAAGCTGGTGGAATCGGGCGTGGCGACATGGGCCGGGGCCAGTGCCGATCATCCGCAGAGTCTGATCATCCGTGGCCGGTCGAAGCTTCTGGAAAACGTCAGCGCCCAGGAAGATCTGGAGCGCATCCGGCATCTGTTTGATGATCTGGAGTCCAAGAAGGATTTCATCCAGCTGCTTGAACTCGCCGAAAAGGGCGACGGCGTACGCATCTATATCGGCTCGGAGAACCAGCTGTTTTCCCTGTCCGGTTCATCGGTCATCGTCTCGCCCTATCGGGATGCCAACCAGAAGATCGTCGGCGTGCTCGGCATCATCGGACCGACGCGGCTCAACTATGCCCGCATCGTGCCGATGGTCGATTACACGGCGCGCGTGCTCAGCAGCATGCTGTCGGATCCGGCAAGGCGGTTTGAAACCAACGAGTGATGACACAATCGGGCCAATAATGGGGCTTTATCCAACTCTTTCCCGCAGAGCCCTTGATTTTTTTGTCAGAAAGCTCGATATCCGGGGCAACCTTATGGCTCGCACCGATACCGCTCATAGTGATTGATGGGCAACCAAGCAAAATAGAGGCTGATAAATGTCTGACGAAACCCGTAACTCCGAAGCTGTCGTAGACCCGCTTGCCGAGGCTCCGGCTGAAGAGGTTTCCCAAGAGGAGCCTTATCTCAATCCGCTGGAGGCAGCAGAGCTTCGCATCGCCGAAATGGAAAAAGAAGCGTCCGAAATGAAGGACCATCTGCTGCGCACCATTGCCGAGATGGAAAACCTGCGTCGTCGCACAGAAAAGGAAATCAGCGACGCCAAGCAGTATTCCGTTGCCAGCTTCGCCCGCGACATGCTGGCAGTCGCCGACAACCTGCGCCGTGGGCTTGAAGTGATCCCGGACGAGGAAAAGACCTCAGCGGACGGAACTCTGAAGGCACTGCTCGAAGGCACCGAGATGACCGAACGGGAAATGCTCAAGACGCTGGAGAAGCATGGCGTCAAGAAGCTCGACCCGGAAGGTGAGAAATTCGACCCGAACTATCATCAGGCAATGTTTGAAGTGCCCAACCCGAATGTTCCGAACAACACGGTGATTCAGGTCATGCAGGCTGGCTATGTCATCGGCACCCGCGTACTGCGCCCTGCGATGGTAGGGGTTGCCAAGGGTGGCCCGAAAATCGCCCCACAGGCAGCTGGCGACACAGGCGGGCAGGGCAGTGGGGCCTCTGATAGCGAAGGTCTCGACCGTAGCATCTAGGGCAGCCCTTGCTGTTGCACTTTCCCTTATCGTAAAGGGAAACCGAACCATCTTTTTTGGACAAGATCGTCGCCCGGACCATTCCGGGCGATTTTTTTTCGCCTTTGCGGCTGCATATGAATGCGTTATATTTCAAGGGATTGAAAAGGACATCAAGCGGCAATCCTCAATACTTCTCTTCACGTAAACGGAATGGTCCGTTGAGCGATTGCGAGCCCAAATCTTCCCTTTACGGAAAGTGCGAATGTCGAAAGTATAAGTAGTTTTTCCAAACTGCGCTGTTTCGTCGCATAGGTCCAACACCAATAGAAACGCCAAAATGACCTTGATCAAAGTGTGCGCGAAGCGCGCAGTCTAGATTGATTGTAACCTTGTGGTTCGGGCTTGCCAGTGCGTCTCTCTCCTCCCCTCGACGTTCCTCTGCTGGTGCTACGCCCATGGATCACATTCTCAAGGAGGCTCCAGCTTGGGGGTCTCCTTTTTTCTTTTCTTTCGATCGAGTTGATGTGTTTTCGCGGCAATCAGACAGCCGGGCGGTGATCCACCGTTCTCAATGCCTGCAATAACCAGGCGCGCAGCTGAATTGCGGCGGGAGACCGATGGCCCCGATGCCGGATCAGATGGTAGCTCTGGCCGGTGGGCACAGATGCTGCGGCAAGCGGTACCAGCGAATGATCGGCAAGAGACGAGGCGGCCAGCGCCATATGGGCCATGGCGATCCCGCGGCCCTGTCGGGCAGCCTCCAGCAGCAGCCAGTGATTGGGATAGCGTGGCCCGACAGTCCAGTCGAGTGCTGCCGGCTTTAACGCCGCGCTGGTCGACAACTGACCCCATTGCTGCCAGTCACCCTCCCACAGGCTATCGTGAAGCAGGGTAACCGAGGTCCAGACAGCCTCCGACCGCAACCCCAGAAGATCGCGATATTGCTCGGAGCAGACCGGCATGATTGTGTCCTCGAACAGCAGTTCGGACAGCAAACCGCTCTTCTCGGTGGGTGCAAGGGCGATGATCAGATCGCTGTCTTGTTCCCTTTCGAAATGGCCATGCCGGTTTTCGGTTTCCACATGCACCGTCACGCCTGGGTTGGCGGCCTGGAAATCCGCCAGATGCGGACCAAGCCAGCCGTCTGCAAAAGCCTTGAGTGCAGATATCGTTACGGAAACGGTCTGATCCTCCTGCGCCGCCGGGGGCAGCAGGCGGGCAATGTCGTCCAGCAGGCGGGTTGCTTCGGGCAGAAGCCTTTCGGCACGGGGCGTAAGTGCCACGCCGTTGGAATGACGCTCGAACAGGGCCTCACCCAGCCAGCTTTCCATGCCTTTGACATGCTGGCTGACGGCGGTGGCGGTGACGTCTAGCTCTACGGCCGCCCGCGCGAATGATCCGTTTCTGGCTGCCGCTTCAAATGCCTTGAGGGCACTGAAAGGGGGGAGTTTTCTTGGCACAATGGTCCTCGAGACTGCAGCGCTGTCGTTGTCATGCTGTCTTCCCCTGTTTTACAGGACGCAGGAGAATTCACAAGCGGGGATTGGAAACGGTCGCCCAGAAAATCTGCCGATAACCTGAACAGAGTCTGACCAAAGACGGCCCGCCCATAAAAAGACCCCGAAAGCACGAGGCTTCCGGGGCTTCCAGGAATAGGGGTATTCATTCAGTCTTTGACTATTATTATTTGGCTTCGCCCTCGGCTGCGGCCAGCAATGTTGCGTTGCCACCGGCTGCGGTGGTGTCAACACAGACATGGCGTTCAAGGCTGAAGCGGAACGGATTGGCTTCCGTGATCAGAGGCAGCAACGCCCCGTCCCGTTTGGCCAGTCCCTTGCGAACCTTGCGCAGGGTGTCGTTGTCGGCCATATAGGCAATTGCATCGACGCCTTCCAGCTTGCCCATGGCTTCGGGATCCAGAATGCCTTCAAGACCGATGACCGGCGCACCACTCTCGGAGAGTTTGCCAGCCATCACCTTGGCACCCGGACCAACGAGGACCACGCCGTTGCCAGCCACCAGAGCCGCGACGGTCTGCAGAAGCGCCATCTGTTCGGTTGCACCGGCGACCAGCACCACACCGCGCGGCGCAAAGGTCAGCCGGTTGGATTCTCCGGTCGGCCCAGACATCTCCCGCGGGCTCATGTCGCGACGCAGGAAGCTATCGAAGGATACCGGCAGGTTATAGGCGCTCTTGAGCGCGGCAAAGCGGAATTCCTTGCCGGCCCAGCTCTTGCGTTTGGTCTTGTCGGCTCGGATCTGGTGGATCGCATATTGCACCTCGGTGACTGGTGCGGCGTCCCCTTCCGGTACGGCAGGTTCCTCATGCTTGTTGGGCAGATAGAAGCGTTCCACATAGTTGGGACCGCCCGCCTTCGGGCCGGTGCCAGACAGCCCCTCGCCACCGAATGGCTGGGAGGCAACGACGGCGCCGATCTGGTTGCGGTTGATATAGGCGTTGCCGACCTTGATCTGGTCGATCACTTCCTGCACGCGATTGTCCATGCGTGTGTGCAGGCCGAATGTCAGGCCGAAGTCCTTGGCGTTGATGGCCGCAATGACATCATTGAGCTTACCAGCCTTGAATTTGGCAACATGCAGAACCGGACCGAAGATTTCCTCTTCCAGTTCCTCGATGCCGCTGAGCTCGATGATGGTCGGAGCACAGAAGACGCCTTTCTTCGGCGTGGTCAGCTGCTTGATCAGCCGACCCTTGCCCCGCATCTTGTCGCAGTGATTGTCGATACCGGCCTTGGCGGCTTCGTCGATCACCGGACCGATGTCTGTTGACCAGTCCCACGGATTGCCGAGGGAAAGCTGATCGATGGCGCCTTGCAGCATCTTCATGACATGATCATAGATATCTTCCTGAACATACAGCATACGCAAAGCGGAACAGCGCTGACCTGCCGACTGGAACGCAGACGAAACGACATCCTTGACCGCCTGTTCCGGCAGCGCCGTCGAGTCGACGATCATGGCATTCAGACCACCGGTTTCGGCAATCAGCGGAGCGCTCGGATCGAGCGTCTCTGCCATGGCGCGGTTGATGGTCTGGGCGGTATCGGTGGAACCGGTGAAGCAGACACCGGCAATGCGCGGATCGGAGGTGATCGGCGTGCCGACAACGGAGCCGCTGCCGGGCAGCAACTGGATGGCTCCCTTTGGAACACCAGCTTCATGCATCAGCTGGACCGCGCGGAAGGCCATGATGCCGGTCGGGCCGGCTGGCTTGGCGATGACCGCATTGCCGGCAGCGAGCGCTGCGAAGATCTGGCCGGAGAAGATGGCCAGCGGGAAGTTCCATGGCGAGATGCAGGCGATGGTGCCACGCGCCATCCGGCCGTTCTTGGCTTCGTTTTCGATCCGCTCGGCTTCGGCGGCATAGTAATAGGCAAAGTCGACCGCCTCACGCACTTCACCGATGGCGTCGGTCATCACCTTGCCAGCCTCACGGGCGGCAATGGCAAAGAGTTCCGGCGCATTGGCTTCGTAGAGCTCACCAATCTTGAGCAAAATGGCCGAGCGTTCTGCCGCCGGTTTGGCTGACCATTCGGCAAAGCCCTTCTCGCTGGCGGCCAGTGCCTTTTCGACGTCGGCCGGAGCAGCCTTGACGAGCGTACCGATCTGTTCGTCACGATCCGCCGGGTTATAGACCGGAGCGGACGCTTCCTTTGACTTGTAATCGGCGATGAGCGGCGACACGTCCCAGATGTGGGACTTGAACTTGTTCCGCTCGGCGTCGATGGCGGCAATGGTCAGCGGATCGGTGTGATCCCAGCCGGTGGAGTTGCGACGGGTGCCCTTGAAGATGTCCTTCGGCTTGGTCAGGAACGGATTCTCGATGGAGTCACCCAGCTCGCGCACTTTGGCAAACGGATCCCCGGCGATTTCTTCCGGCGAGATGTCGGTGTCGACGATCTGGTTGACGAAGGAGGAGTTGGAGCCGTTTTCCAGCAGGCGGCGGACCAGATAGGCCAGCAGATCGGAATGGGCACCGACCGGCGCATAGATGCGGCAGGCGACCTTTTCCTGCTTGACGAGGGTATCATGCAGGGCATCACCCATGCCATGCAGGCGCTGCAGCTCGTAGGACCCCTTGCCAACGCGAGCGGAGACGGCCATTTCCATCACGGCGGTTGCCGTGTGGGCGTTGTGCGAGGCGAACTGCGGATAGATGTGGTCGGTCATGTCAAACAGACGACGGGCGTTCGAAAGGTAGGAAACGTCTGAGTTTACCTTGCGGGTAAAGACCGGGAAGCCTTCCAGGCCCATGACCTGGGCACGCTTGATTTCGCTGTCCCAGTAGGCGCCCTTGACGAGACGGATCGTGATCTTGCGATCGAGTTTCCTGGACAGCATGTAGAGCCAGTCGATGACGAAGGAGGCGCGATGGCCGAAGGCCTGCACGACCACGCCAAAACCGTCCCAGCCCTCAAGGGCCGGATTGGACAGAACTGCCTCGATGACATCAAGCGACAGATCAAGGCGATCCATTTCCTCGGCGTCGATGGTGAAGTTCATGTTCGCCGAGCGGGCAAGCAGGGCAAGACCGAAGGTGCGTGACACCAGCTCGGACATCACGCGGGCCTTCTTGCCTTCTTCATAGCGCGGATGCAGGGCAGAAAGCTTGACCGAGAGACCGGGGTTCTTGTGCACCGATGGCGACTTGCAGAAAGGGGCAAGAGTGGCGATGGCCTTGGAATAGGCCAGATGATACTTGATGCCGTCCGCTTCGGTGCGGGCTGCCTCGCCAAGCATGTCATAGGAATAGGTGAAGCCCTTGGCTTCGTAATGCTTGCCGCGCTCGATGGCTTTCTCGATGGTGGTACCCAACACGAACTGGCGGCCCAGCTCCTTCATGGCCTGACCGACGGCGGTGCGGATCACCGGCTCGCCAAGGCGCTTGACCATGGATCGCATGGAGGCGGCGAGACCTTCCTCTTCCTTTTCCTTCAGGATGCTGCCGGTCAGCATCAGGCCCCATGTGGAGGCATTGATGAGCGACGAGGTGGACTGACCCAGGTGCTGGCCCCATTCGCTGGGGGTGATCTTGTCGTTGATCAGGGCATCGATGGTCTCGGCATCGGGCACGCGCAGCAGCGCTTCGGACAGGCACATAAGCGCCACGCCCTCACGGGTCGACAGACCATATTCGGCAAGGAAGTTTTCCATCATCGATGGCTTGGTGGTGGTGCGGATGGTACGGATGAGGTCGGCCGCGCGCTGGGAAATGCGCAGGCTCATGCGTTCATCCATGTGGGCTTCTTCAATCAACCGGCGGACGTTGCTGGCTTCATCGGCCAGATAGTGCTCGCGAATGACCTGACGCAGCTCGGATAGGCGGGCGTCCAGATCGGTGCTTGAGTCAAAAGACTGCTGATCCATAGGGCTCTCCTGGAAAGTGAGATCCTGACGATTGTGATGGGCGCTCTGATCTGCTTTTGACGCAGTTTCATTGTCAGATGCAACAACCGGCAGGCTGTGTGATTGTGACTTATTATCGTTCAAGAATAGCTGAAATCGGCTAGGCAGAGTGACCATAGTTCTGATAGATTTAGGATATTCGCACGAATTATTTGGCTTAATTTTTGCCAATTCTCTACGAAATGGGCATTTGATGGACAATTTGGATAAGATAGACCGAAATATCCTCGCAATTCTCGCAGATGACGGTCGTATCACCGTGACCGAGCTGGCGAAAAAGGTCGGTTTGTCCAAGACACCGTGCCAGATCCGCATGCGCAGACTCGAGGAGGGAGGTTTCATCCGGGGCTATGGCGCCATTCTCGATCCGGAGAAGCTCGGCGAGGGCCATATCGCCTTTGTGCAGGTGACCCTCAGCGACACCCGCTCGGAAGCGCTCAACGCCTTCAACGAGGCCACGCGCCATATCCGCGAGATCGAGCAATGCCACATGATTGCATCGAATTTCGACTATCTCCTGAAGATCCGCACCCGCGACATGAGCAACTATCGCAAGGTGCTGGGCGAAAAGATCTCCGCGCTTCCCTATGTCTCCCACACCTCCACCTTCGTGGTGATGGAAAGCGTTAAGGATAGGGGTTAGTCTCAACTTAAGAGTGCTTCGATAAGAGAGTGAAAGCGACTTGATCGAGGCATTTTATGAAACAAGCACCTACGCTCGAAAGACAGATTTTTACCGCTAGCTTCGAGCGAAGATTCCTGCTCGCATCCGGATTCATACTTCTTTCTTGGGGAGTATATCTCTCTGAGCGTGTCCCCCCACAAAGTATTGTCTATCTCATTTGCCATTGGGGAGCATTTTTCTGCATTGCCTTTTTGGCAGTCATTCGGTCGTATCTTCTATTTCGCCCTCTTCAGCTCAGCATCGATAACGAGGGCATAAAGATCCACAAGCTGTTTCGAAGCGAATTTTATCGATGGGAAGACATTACAAGGCCGTTTCAAATCCATCACAAGGGTAAAATAAACAGCCTCGAGATAACTTTCGGGCTAAACGAAAAGCGATTGAACCAGCGCAAAAAGCATAAGAAAAGGCAGCAAATATGCTTTTTTGCTCAAGAATTTGGCTGTCCCAAAAATACTGTAGATCTGCTCAATCACTATCGAGATGCACGCATAACCGAGCTTGCTCGAACTGATCCGACAATCGATATCAATGACATAGATCTCAAGTTTGGGGGAGGTCCATTCAATCCGTGGCCGCTCTTCATTGTCGGTTTGATGGGCCCCGTTTTGATCGGATTGGCTCTTTATGTCTTTTTCAAGATGTGAGCCTGCTTGCCCCATCACGGCACCAGAACCGACAGCTCCCTGGCGTGCAGCTCGATGGTGATTTCATCAGGCAGGTCATAGAGTTCGCCATCACGGACGCACTGCGAGCCCTGCGGCTTTTCGTGCACCGTCAGCTTGACGCGTTTGGCCGTCTGGATATCCAGATCGGGATTGTTCGGCGTCTGCCCTATCAGCAGGTCCGCGCCGAGCACCAGTGCCTTCTGCCAGGTGAGCTTGCCCGCCATATAGACGCCCAGCTCGCCGCCATCGAGTTTCTCGGCATAGGGTGGGGCTGTGGAGCCAAACAGATTGTTCGAAACCGACAGGGCACTCAACTGGCGCTCGATGCACCTGCCGTCGAGTTCGATGGCCACGCCACAGGTCGGCATGTGGGCGATGGTTTCCCAGAAGGCCCGTGCGCTGGCCAGCATCTTGGTGACGCGGGATTGATAGGGAAGACTGTTTCGCTTCCGTATCATTCTTGGGTGGAGGCCCACTGAAAACTGATGGACAAAGGGGTCGCCATTGGCTGTGGCGATGTCGCTGTTCCTTATCCGGCCATTGGCCAGCGCGTTAATTGCCATCTCGACGTCAAGCGGGATGTTGAGCGCCCGGGCGTAGAGATTCATCGTGCCACCGGGCAAGACGGCCAGCGTCTTGCCGTTGCGCCATGCGGTGTCGGCAGCAGCCGAGACCGTACCGTCGCCCCCGCCAGCCAGCAGAATGTCGAAATCGCCCGCCTCGGTATGCTCCTTCATACCGGCGATGAGCTCGGCCCCGCCGCCGGTGTAGACCTTCAGCTCATAGCCCTTCTGTCCGAAGGACCTTTCCAGCATGTCCTGCACCCTGTCGAGTTCGAGCATCTGGAAAGTGCCACTGCCGGTGTTGAGAAAAGCGGCAACGCGCCGGGATGGATCCTTTTCGGTCATGCTCCGATGTCTCCATGCCCGCCTGACGGATCAAACGGCGCCATAGTCTTCGTTGTCCTGCTTCACCGCATTGAAGAAATCGAGCAGCAGATCGTAATCGGCGGCACTGACACGGCTCCAGTTGGGAATGAAGGGCACTTCCATCGGATTGTCCATATAGGCGGAACCAGCTTCGACAATGTTGGCGGCAAACAGCTCGCAGCTGCGCTCCTCCACGTGGCGATCGGTGTGCAGGCCGTTCATCATGGCGTCATTGTAATAGGTCTCGACCATGTCCAGCGACAGGCGCAGATAGGTCGCCTTGAGCGTGCGGAAGAACTCGCCCGAGAAGACCACGCCATCAATCGCCAGCTTGCGATAGAGCGCCTTGGCGATGTCGGTGGACATGCGCGACAGGCCCGCCGAGGCATCTTCCTCGGACAGGGGCTGGTGCTTGTGATCATAGATATCGGCGATTTCCACCTGACAGACCGCCTTTGAGGAGAAATTGCGGTGCACCTCCGAAAGCACGCCGATTTCCAGCCCCCAGTCGGACGGAATGCGCATGTCCGGCAGCATATAGGTGCGCATGGCAAATTCACCGGCCAGCGGATAGCGGAAGGCCTGCAGATATTCCAGATATTCGTTGTTGCCGATCAGCTTGCGCAGCGCCAGCAGCAGCGGCGTGATGAACAGGCGGGTCACGCGACCATTGAGCTTGCCGTCGGCAATGCGAGGGTAAAAGCCCTTGCAGAACTGGTAGGAGAAGTTGGGATTGGCCACCGGATAGACCAGCCGGGCCAGCATTTCCTTGTTGTAGGTGATGATGTCGCAATCATGCAGCGCCACCACGTCGCTGTTCTTGGCCGACAGGACATAGCCCATGCAATACCAGACATTGCGCCCCTTGCCGGGTTCGGTTGGCGCAAGGCCCAATGCCTTCAACCGGGCGTCGATGGCCTTCAGGCGCGGACCGTCATTCCACAGCACCACATGGTCCTGCGGCAGACGGGCGAAATACTGTTTGGCATAGCGATACTGCGCTTCATCAGCACGATCCAGCCCGATCACGATCTGGTTGATGAATTTGGCCTTGGCCAGCTCATCAAGGATATTGGCAAGGGCAGGCTGTTCGAGCTCGGAGAACAGGGAAGGCAGAATCAGCGTGATTTTCCTGTTCTGGGCGTATTGTTCCAGAATGCGTTCCATATTCTCCGCCGATGCGGTCGGAAAATGATGCAGGGTCGCAACCTTGCCATTCTGATGAAAATCTCCCATGAGAGGCTCCCTTCCTTGAAAATGATCGATTAAGCCAGCGATTGCAGATCGCTCGGGCCAATAAATTTCAGTATTGCGTCATTCCAGCCCGCGGGGCCGGCAGCTCTGGTGCGGATGATGCGGCCTGCATCCTCACCCGACAGATGGGGCAGGGGGCTGCCCGCAGGATTGCTGATGATGACCCCGATATCCGCGGCTTCGAGCATTTCGATGTCATTGGCCGCATCGCCAAGCGCGATCGCCGTCACCGCACCCGGTTCATCGGAAAAGTCCGCGATCAGCCGGGTCATCTGGTCGGCCTTGGTGGCCCCGAAAGACAGCGTGTAGTAGCGCCCGCCCTGTCGCGCCTTCAGGCCCGTGGTTTCAAGATAGGTCTCGAAGCGCCGCTTCTCATCGACGGTGCCGGTAAAAACACCCGGTTCAGAGAAGAGGCGTCGGCCAGCCAGAGCGGCCTTGTCCATCGGCAGGCCAGTGCGGGCCGCGATCTCCTTCACGCTCCAGTCGCCAAAGCCGACAAAGAGGCGGCGCAATTCGGCAGGCATCCCTTGCAGGATCGCCCGAAGGCGCTGGTAATCGCTGTCGGCACTCACAAGGCTTTCCGGATCGGCCCCTGCAGGCAGCAGCCCGGCCCCGTTCTCGACAATTGCCGGACAATGGGCAAAGCCCAGTTCGATGCGCAAGGGGGCAATTTCGAAGGCGGTCTTGCTGGAGGCCAGAATGAGCGGAATGGCCCGTTTGTGCAGCAGAGCCAGCGCCGGTCTGGCCGGGGCGTAGGAGTAGCTGGCGTGATCCAGCAAGGTTCCATCGAGATCGGTAAAAATGACGAAGGACATATCCTGCCTGACGGTTGGCCTGTTACGGCGCGCAAAAAACATTAGTAAGTAGATAGCACTAATTCTGAATCGACACCAGACAGGCCAAAACCCAGACAGGCCAAAACCATGAACGGAAGGCGCTCCTGCGCAATCAGCAACCGCCCTGTGAACCATGACCTTGTTGTCTTGCCGCCATGGTACGGTCTGTTCATTGCGCGCGCGTGACCCGTCTCATGGTCAGGTTGATTCGCCCGGGTTCCTTCAGCAACAGCGAGGTTCCCGGATAGATTTTGTCGATGCCGTGGTAGGCCAGCCGGTCTTCACCATCGAGAATGAAGAGATCGCCTGACCTGAGGGTATAACTCCGGGTGGGGTCCTTTCGTTCCCTGCCACCGAGACGAAATCGGGCATCGTCACCCAGCGAGACCGAGAGGATCGGCGCGTCGAAATCCTCCTCATCATTGTCCACATGCAATCCCATTCTGGCGTCCGGGCTGTAATGATTGATGAGGCAGGCTTCAGGGGGAAGGGCATAGCCGGTCGTCTGATCCCACAGATCCAGAAGGCTTTGCGGTATCGGCGGCCATGGCTCGCCGGTGACCGGATGGGTTGGCTGATAGCGGTAGCCGGACTTGTCCGAGACCCAGCCAAGCGGGCCGCAATTGCTCATGCGGACAGAGAAGGGCCGCCCCCAGCGCGGCATGGTCGGCGTGAACAGGGGCGCCCTTGCGACAAGTGCGCGAATCTCGCCGACAAGGACCTTCTGGGCCGCGTCATCCAGATAGGCTGGCAAATATTGCATATCCCCTTGCTCCCCTTGGATTTTCCTCAATACGACCCAACCGGACGCATCCGACTCATCATGGCGTGATTCGCTCCCCGGCAGAATCACCTGATTCGCAGCGCCATTGCCGCAAGGATTGTCAGAGATGTGGGGAATTTTTGCCTTTAACCTGACCTTAACTTGCCAGACCCTCTTTATTTTCGCGCATCACTCTTATAAGAGAGGTGCCAATTTTCAAAAAACGTCGCAAATGCATTCAAAGATGCTGGATTTGCGCCTTGCAGTCCGCCTAGACGGCTCCTATATGTGCCTTGAATGTAAATCCCAACCCGCGCAACACTTGCGCATCTTCATGGGGGCTGGGCCGATATATCGGCGCTTATAACCGCTTTTGAAGGGTTTGACCGGCCTGCCGAAAGGAGAAAGAAAATGAGCAAAGTCATTGGTATTGACTTGGGTACCACCAACTCGTGCGTATCCATCATGGATGGCAAAGAACCAAAAGTCATCGAAAACGCGGAAGGTGCACGTACAACCCCTTCCATGATCGCCTTCACGGATGATGGCGAGCGTCTGGCAGGCCAGCCGGCAAAACGTCAGGCTGTGACCAACCCGATGAACACACTGTTCGCAGTGAAGCGTCTCATCGGCCGCCGTTACGATGATCCGGCAGTAACAAAAGACAAGGATCTGGTCCCGTTCAAGATCGTCAAGGGCGACAACGGCGACGCATGGGTCGAAGTAGAGGGTACCAAATACTCTCCTTCCCAGGTATCTGCCATGATCCTGCAGAAGATGAAGGAAACCGCAGAGGACTACCTCGGCGAGCCTGTTACTCAGGCCGTCATCACGGTTCCGGCATACTTCAACGACGCCCAGCGCCAGGCAACCAAGGATGCAGGCAAGATCGCCGGCATGGAAGTGCTGCGTATCATCAACGAGCCGACTGCTGCAGCTCTGGCCTATGGCCTCGACAAGAACGACGGCAAGACCATCGCGGTTTATGACCTTGGTGGTGGTACCTTCGACGTGTCCGTTCTGGAAATCGGCGATGGCGTGTTCGAAGTGAAGTCCACCAACGGTGATACCTTCCTTGGTGGTGAAGACTTCGACATGCGTTTGGTCGACTATCTGGCAGAAGAGTTCAAGAAAGAGAACGGCATTGACCTCAAGAAGGACAATCTGGCTCTGCAGCGCCTGAAGGAAGCTTCCGAAAAGGCCAAGATCGAGCTCAGCTCTGCGACCCAGACCGAGATCAACCTGCCATACATCACCGCTGATGCGTCCGGTCCGAAACACCTGACCCTGAAGCTGACCCGCGCCAAATTCGAAGCGCTGGTGGATGATCTGATCAAACGCACCATCAAACCGTGCGAAGCTGCGCTGAAAGACGCCGGCCTGTCCGCTTCCGAAATCGACGAAGTGGTTCTGGTTGGTGGCATGACCCGTATGCCTAAGGTTCAGGCTGCGGTGAAACAGTTCTTCGGCAAGGAACCGCACAAGGGTGTGAACCCGGACGAAGTGGTTGCCATGGGTGCTGCCATTCAGGCAGGCGTGTTGCAGGGCGACGTCAAGGACGTTCTGCTGCTCGACGTGACCCCGCTGTCTCTGGGTATCGAAACCCTGGGCGGTGTGTTCACCCGCCTCATCGACCGCAACACCACGATCCCGACCAAGAAGAGCCAGGTCTTCTCCACGGCTGATGACAATCAGAATGCCGTGACGATCCGCGTCTTCCAGGGCGAGCGTGAAATGGCCGCCGACAACAAGATGCTTGGCCAGTTCGATCTGGTTGGTATTCCGCCGGCACCACGTGGCGTTCCACAGATCGAAGTGACCTTCGATATCGACGCCAACGGCATCGTCAACGTGTCCGCTCTCGACAAGGGCACCGGCAAGGAGCAGAAGATCTCGATCCGTGCTTCTGGTGGTCTGTCCGACGCCGACATCGAAAAGATGGTCAAGGACGCTGAAGCCAACGCTGAAGCCGACAAGAAACGTCGTGAGCTCGTTGAAGCCAAGAACCAGGGTGAAGCTCTGGTCCATTCGGCCGAGAAATCTGTTGCTGAATATGGCGACAAGGTCTCCAGCGCTGACAAGTCTGCCATCGAGTCTGCCATCGCCGACCTGAAGGCTGCGCTTGAAGGTGACGATCTGGAAGACATCAAGGCCAAGACCGATGCCATGACGCAGGCTTCCATGAAGCTGGGTGAAGCCATGTATGCTGCCCAGCAGTCTGATGAAGAAGCCCGCGCTGCGGCTGACGCTGCTGCCGACGCGGCCAAAGATGAAGACATCGTCGACGCGGACTTCGAAGAAGTTCATGACGACGATGCGAAAAAATCCTAATCTGGGTTGAAAAGAACAGCACAGCTCGCCAAGGGCTGTGCTGTTCCCTTTTTGTCAAAAGCTGAAATCCGTTTTCTGTTTTGACCAAAGACTCGGAGAGGGCAGCATCATGAGCGAACGGGAACAGCTGGAACCGGCATTTGGTACCTACACCTTGCCACGGCCCCTTGCGGCCTTGCGCAACTTTGCCAATGATCGGGGCGCGTCCTATTACGACAAGCGGATTGCATCGCTTATTCGCAGATTGCTCTATTCCATCAGCAAGGCACCGTATGACGTTACGGTCTTCCGGAACCAGCGCGTCAGGCTTTTCCCCAAAAGCAATCGCTGCGAGAAGAGGGCCTTTGTCGGTCTGTCTTCCTGGGACGATCAGGAACGGGCAGCCATTGCCGCGGATATCGCACGGCATGACGACCACACACCGTTCGTCTTTCTTGATTGTGGCGCCAACGTCGGCCTTTACAGCCTGTTTGCCCGCGACGAGGCCCTTGCCAGAGGCAAGATTTTTCGGGGCATGGCCATAGAGCCGGACCCGATCAACCAGAAGAGACTGGCCTTCAATCTGGCCGCATCTGGTGCCCGAGAGATCATTCTGGCCCCGTTTGCGGTTGGCCGGGAAAATTCAACGGTGCAGTTTGTCAGCGCTGTCAGCAATCGCGGCGAGGCGCATGTACTTACCGGCAAGGAAACCCTGCCGGAAGGTGCTGTCGTCAGCGTGCCGATGCGTCCGCTCCTCGATCTGCTTGGCGAGCATGGCTTCGATCATATCGATGTCATGAAAATCGACGTTGAGGGCCACGAGATTCATGCTCTGGAGCCTTTCTTCAAGACGGCGCCGAGAGACCTGTGGCCGCGCAAGATTCTCATCGAGGTCGGGCGCAGTCAGGTCAGCGAAGCCCTCAAGATGTGCCTGTCGATCGGCTATAAGGTTGAAAAGGCCATTAACATAAACGCATATTTGAGCCTGGAAGCGCCTGAAACGCGGCTTGCTTCCAGCCAGCCAGGAAACTAGACGCATGTCCAAAGCCGATTATTACGAAACGCTAGGGGTGTCCCGTGGGGCTGACGACAAGGAATTGAAGAGCGCCTTCCGCAAGAAGGCCATGCAGTTTCACCCCGATCGCAATCCGGACAACCCGGATGCGGAAGCGCGTTTCAAGGAAGTCAACGAAGCCTACGAGGTCCTGAAGGATCGCGAGAAGCGCGCAGCCTATGATCGTTATGGCCATGCGGCCTTTGAACAGGGCGGCATGGGCCAGGGCTTTGGCAATGACTTCGGCTCTTCCATGTCCGATATCTTCGAGGATATCTTCGGCGACATGATGGGTGGTGGCAGACGGTCGCGTGGGCGCGAGCGTGGTGCCGACTTGCGCTACAACATGGAGATCACCCTTGAAGAGGCCTTCCACGGCAAGACTGCCGAGATCGAAGTGCCGACATCGGTGACCTGCAAATCCTGCTCCGGCAACGGCGCCAAACCCGGCACCTCACCCAAACCCTGCCCGACCTGTGGCGGAATGGGCAAGGTCCGTGCGACGCAGGGCTTCTTCACCGTTGAACGAACCTGCCCGAACTGTCATGGCCGCGGGGAAATCATCGATGATCCGTGCGACAGCTGTGGCGGCGTCGGCCGGACCACGGAAAACCGCACGCTCTCGGTCAACATTCCGGCCGGGATCGAAGACGGCACCCGCATTCGACTGTCAGGCGAGGGCGAAGCTGGCGTCAGGGGAGGGCCTCCGGGCGACCTCTATATCTTCCTGACACAGAAGCCGCATGATCTGTTCCAGCGCGACGGTGCCGACATCTTCTGCCGTGTACCGATTTCCATCAGCACAGCCATTCTGGGCGGCCAGTTCGAGGTTCCGACCGTTGATGGCGGCAAGACCCGCGTGCGAGTGCCAGAAGGCACCCAGAGCGGCAAGCAGTTCCGTCTGCGCGGCAAGGGCATGCCGGTGCTGCGCAGTCAGCAATATGGTGACATGTATATTCAGGTGGAAGTCGAGACGCCGCGCAAGCTGACCAAGCGCCAGCGCGAGCTCATTCAGGAATTCGATTCGCTGACCAGCGAAGACAATCATCCCGACAGTACAGGCTTCTTCGCCAAGGTGAAGGATTTCATCGAGCGCATCAGTGAATAGTCCCAGAGACAATCCAGTCGTTTGAAAAGGAGATATCCCACGGATATCTCCTTTTTTATTGGACATGTCTTTGCAGCCCTTCGCTGCGGGGTCAATTCGTCAAAATTTCAATGTCTCTTGCGTACTCGGTCTTTTCTCTGACATAGTTAGATCTTACATATTTACTGGCAGTTTATTTTGTTTGGTGCGAAGATGTTTCATGCACCGATTGGCCGTCCGGTCCGGTGTACTTTCACCCCCGGAGAGATGTGATTTTGAGGGTCCTATGCTCAAACAATTGCGAAATCATCCTTTGAAAGACCATATTCCGGACGAAATCCGCTTTTTGCGCCAGTGGTTTGACAATCCGATCAAGACCGGTGCGGTTGCTCCTTCGAGCCCGGCGCTGGCCCGCAAGATGGCCTCCTACATTCCCAATGACCTGCCGGGTCCGGTGTTGGAACTTGGCCCTGGGACCGGCGTGGTGACCCATGCGGTCCTGAAGCACGGAATCGATCCGGCGCGGGTTCTGGCCGTCGAATATTCCAGCGACTTCGTCGCGATGCTGCGCGATCGCTTCGCCGGGGTATCGGTGATCGAGGGAGACGCCTATGATTTCGAGACGATACGGCAGAATCACATCCGCGAACCGCTGGCAGCCGTCGTGTCCAGCCTGCCGCTTTTCACCAAACCCAAGCCAATGCGCAAGCGGCTGATTTCGCTCTGCCTTGATGCTCTGGCTCCCGGAGCACCATTCATCCAGTTTTCCTACGCACTGGTGCCACCGGTGCCCGAGAAGGAAGGCAATTTCACGATCGAAACAAGCAACTGGATTCTGGGAAATCTGCCGCCCGCCAGAGTCTGGGTCTATCGACGCCCGGTGAATTGAGAATCCGGCCAAAAGTCAGGCTCGCCTTGCCCTTATCTTGGCAGACGCTTGCGCAACAGGTCGCAGCCTTGTTGTCACAAATCTCAAAAGAGGGATTGCACAAGACACCCGTGCAATCCTACTAATGCCTTTAGCAACGCGCAGCATTCCTCTTGCAAAGGCATATCATCATGCAGCAAATCCGCCTTCTCTGTTTTGCCGGCTCCATCCGATCCGGCAGCCTCAACCAGCGTCTTGCCGGTGCCATGGCCAAAGAACTGAGCCTTCTGGAGATGGATGTCACTTTTCTGTCCCTGACAGACTATCCCCTGCCGCTATTCAATGCCGATGACGAGAAGGATAAGGGCCTGCCCGAGAATGCCGTCAAGCTGGCCAGAATGATCGCGGCCCATGATGGCATCTTTATCGCCAGCCCGGAACACAACGGCTCCGTTACACCCTTGCTGAAAAACACACTGGACTGGATGTCCCGTGTCCCTGTCCAGCAGCGGGGACCATTCTCCGGTCCGGTCTATGCGATCGGCGCTGCGTCACCGGGCAAACTGGGTGGCATGCGCTCGCTGGCCCATTTGCGCGACATCCTGACCGCGCTGGGTGCTCTGACCATCCCGGAGCAGATCAGCGTCAGCGCCGCTCATGAGGCCTTTGATGCCAAGGGCAACCTGAAAAATGACCGGGATGCCGCCTTTCTGAGTGCCTGCGCGCGCAACCTCGTTCATCTGGGGCAGCGAAAAAAGCCGCTGGAATGCATCTGATCAAGAAAGCGCCCGCCAGATCTGGACCTTGGTCGAGTGAAGTGATAAGGCTTTGCAAATTTTTTCCGACCCCAGAGGAGTGCTGCAGATGTCCCTTTCCCCGCGTGACCGCCTGATCGTTCCGCTTGATGTTCCAAGCGTTGATGAAGCCCGCGCCATCATCGCTGACCTCGGCGAGACCGTTTCCTTCTACAAGATCGGATATCAGCTTGGCTATGCCGGCGGATTTGACCTTGCCCGGGAGCTGATTGCCGAGGGCAAGGATGTCTTCATGGACCTGAAGCTGCTGGACATCGACAACACCATCGAAAAGGGCGTTGCCTCGATCTCGGCAATGGGTGCCAAATTCCTGACCATCCACGCCTATCCCAAGGCGATGCGGTCGGCGGTGGCTGGCAAGGGGAACAGCCGCCTCAATCTGCTGGGTGTCACGGTTCTGACCTCCATGGATGATGCAGACCTTGTGGATGCTGGCTATCGCTTTACCGCCACCGAACTGGTCGCCAAGCGCGCCGCCGATGCCCGTGCAGCAGGCATGGACGGGATTGTCTGCTCGGCACAGGAAGCCGAAGCCATGCGCTCCATCGTTGGGCCGGACATGGCTATCGTCACGCCAGGCATCCGCCCGGACGGCAGCGATGTCGGTGACCAGAAGCGCGTCATGACCCCGAAGCGGGCAATTGCCGCCGGTGCCGATTATCTGGTCGTCGGGCGTCCGATTCTGGCCGCCGATAACCGCAAGGCCATGGCAGCACAGATTATCGACGACATCAGCGCCGCCCTCGCCGAACGAGCCTGAGGACAACAGATCAGTGCTGCAACTCTCTTTGCAGCACTGATTGAAAGGTGCACACCGACAAACGCCAGCACTCCTGCCACGCGGTTTCAGGTACAAAGCGGCACGTCAAATATCAGGCTGGCTGCGGCACTAGTCCATTGAACTCGCCGAATCGCCAATTCCGGCGCTGTGTCTTCATTGTGCGCCAATACTGGATTTGCGCCATCATCAGGCTGATGAACATCAACACCAGGCCAGGCGCTATCAATGCATAGACATAGGTCAGCGGATTGGTCTTGAGAAATGATTTCGTCCGATCCTGCGGGTTGACATGGGCGAGCACGGTCCGGCCGATGGAATAGGCCGCGATTTCCCGTTTAACCTGACCGGGCGACTTGGAGCGGATCTGCGTGAGGGACAATTGATGCCCCGTCATCAGCTTTCCGTTCTCGACAAACTGATATTCGATTTTCGCGGTAAAGACAGGAGCGCCATCCTCGTAGGGCATCCGAACGACGTCTGCGCGGGTGATGGTCACCTCACGCTGATCCCACCCCTTGATCGTATGGGCCGAGGAAAAATGGGCAAGACCGACAATGAACAGCAAGAGACCGGTCATGAGCAGGAAAAATCTGATGATGTCGGACGACCCGATGCGCCCGGCGCTACCTTGCCGTGAGCTGACAGCGCGGATCTTGCGATCCCTCGAGGTGGCGTGATGAATACCCTTTGAACCGGGATAGTGGTATGCGGACTGATAACGCATGGCATTACTCTCGGCTTTAAAGAAAAGATGAATTTATGAAATTATTAATTTTCCGTTAAAATATTTATATCACAGGAATGAATGGAAAGGCGATTCCCCAATTGGAGTCTATCAGTATTTTTTATTAGGCTGATATGACATGGCCATGAAGCCGCCAGTCTATCTATATTTTGGGTCAGCGATTGGCAGAGTCTTCCGCTGACAACTCTACTTTGCCTGATGAACTGCAGAGTCTTCATATCGCCGGAGTAATCTTTACTTTCGGTGTGCAGAGTCTTGCCGACAGAAAAGTCTTTCAGATCCAAATCGGAACTCCCCATCCGAAGAACTGAACGCAGGAAAGGCGCCAGAATGCCAGGTTTTGACAATCCTTTTCTGAGCCCGTGACGCATCAACTCCTTGCAAACCTGGCCGATATTGCCTTGGCGACCATGCGTCGGTGCAATTGTCAATTGACCAAGGATCCACTATCATCCGCCTCAAGTCCGGTGCAGGCCCGGTCCGGTATGAACCGGCCGCCTTCGGGCGTCCTATCGCACTCCCTCTTCAAGCAGCAAGGGTTTCCCATGAAGATTCTGAGAGCTGTCCTCTTCAACGACACATCGGCTCTGGGGCACCACGGTTGCCGTCTGGTTTGCGAGCAGATCGGCTACTTTTGCCATCGCTACGGCATCGAGATCGTCGCCCGCTACACCAGCGACATGACCATTGCCATCGACGCCGACAGGATCGATCTCGTCATCATCAATGGCGAGGGCAGCCTGCATGACGACAGCCCGTCGTCCTTTGCCATCGCCCGTGCCAGCCGCTGGGGCACCGACCACAATGTGCCTGTGTTTCTCATCAACTCGCTGTTTCAGAATCTGGGTGAGGCGATTCGCTCCGATCTGGCTTCAGCGACGGCCATTTTCGTGCGCGATCAACAGAGCCTCAAGGAGGCGGAAAAGGCCGGACTTGCCGCACGCCATGTGCCTGACCTGACCCTTTCCTTTGATCCCTCAGAGGTCGGTAGCAACGGCAAGCAAGGCAATGGCGGCACTGTCACCTTCACCGACAGCACGCTCAAGGCCATCAGCCGCCGTCTGCGCAATCGGGCGGCACGCCTCAAAGGCAGTCGTTTCCTGTCTCTTGCCGCGACCCCAGAGACTCTGGGTAAAGGTCCGTTTGGCAATTTCAAGCGCACCAGCCTGTTCTGGATCAAGCATCTCGTCGGCAAGGGCTCTTCGGGTGCGATCGGCAATCCCAAATATGCCTACTGCATTCCCCGCGCTGCCGATTTTCGGGCCCTTTTCCAATCCGGCATATCGCTGCTGGTGGCTGGGCGGTTTCACGCAGTCTGTTACGCCCTGCTTTATGATGTTCCGTTCTGCGCCCTCAAGTCCAACAGCTGGAAGACCGAAGCACTGCTTGAGGAAGCCGGGCTTGGACATCGCCTGATCGACATCGACAGCCTTGAGGCGATGGACCTCGCTGCGCTCGAAACGGCTTTCGGGGCTTTTTCAGATAAAGAACTGGCCAGCATCCAGGCCTTTCGACAGTCCTGTCGCAAGAAGGCCGACGCGATGTTCGGAGAGATCAGGCGGATGTGTGACGAGCAGGCGGCCGAAAGAAGGGCCCTTGACGGGGCTCCCATTTTGGTCAATCCATCCCTCTAGAGATGCGATTCAGGCGCTCAAGATACCCGGTTTTGGGCAGCCGTCCGGCTGGTTTAAGGAAGTTTCATGCGAATTCTTGTGTTGAGGGATGACAAGCCCGGTCACTATCACCAGAGCGAGGCCGTCGCGATGGCGCTTGGTCGATTGTGGCCAGTGGAGGTGGAATGGCTGACTGTTCCCCAGCGAGGCCTGCTGCCGCAGCAGACCGTGCGTACCCTGTGCGCCAATTCGGTGCTGCCACTGTCTTTCCTTGAATTCATTTCGCTATCGAACCGATTAATGCCCCGGCAGAAGCCTGACCTAGTCGTCTCGGCGGGCGGCAGGACATTGCCCTATCTGCTGCTGATGGCCCGCCGCTATGGCTGCCACAGCCTGTTTTCCGGCAGCATCCGCAACATTCCGGCTGATCGCTTCACCGCGATCCTGCACATTTCCAAGTCCTATCTGCGCTATCCCAACGCCATTGTTACGCTGAAGCCAAGTCCGGTGGACCGCGACACCGGCAAGGATCTTTCGCTGGGCCAAGGCTCCTCTGGCTCCTATCGGGCGCTGATGGTCGGAGCGCCAACCCGGTCGCATCCGCTGTCCGATGGGGACTGGGCGGCGCTGCTGTCCTTCCTTGAAGCAGACCTTGCAAGCCGCAACTGGGTGATTTCCAGCTCCCGCCGCACACCGGCCAATTGGCAGAAGGATCTTGCCGACCTTGCCGCGCGTCATCCGGAACGGCTCGTCTTCCGTGACTATGCCAAAACAGGGCCGGGCGAAGCGATTTCGGTCATGCTGGATGCCGATGAGATTTTCGTCACCTCCGATTCCATCTCCATGGTCACCGAGGCCGTCGCCTGTCGCAAGCCCGTAGCGGCCCTTGTTCCTGCCGCTTCCATTCAATCGGCAGACGAGAAGGACTATTATGAGATGCTGGTTGAAAAGGAGTGGCTCACGCTCATTGACTGCCCCCGGCTTTCGCCTTCGATGGCAGCCGACGCGATCAGCCGCTTGACCCCGATGCAGGAAGACTATCTTGAAGGGCTCGGCCGCCTGCTGGCCGATAAGCTTTCCGTCTTGCCATAAAATTCATGCATTCTTCGGAATAGGACCGGCAAATGAATGCATTGGACTTGCACTAAGGTCACATACCGCATAGAAGAAAGCCTGAATATTTTGCCTCCTTCTCGAAACCAAAGGTGGGATTCCGTCATGACCGACATACGGCTTGTTGTTGTAGGTGCTCAGGGGCGCATGGGTCGTGCACTCATCACCGCGATTTCCGAACAACAGGGTCTGTGCGTTGCCGGTGCCGTGGAACGGGAAGGATCCGATTGTCTGGGCATGGATGCCGGTACGCTGGCCGGTCTGCAGCCGCTTGGCGTGGCTGTCACCAGCGATCTCGACAAGGCACTTGATACTGCCGATGGCGTGATCGATTTCACCGCTCCAAAGGCCTCGCTTGCCTTTGCCCGCATCACGGCGGCCAAAAACAAGATCCACATTGTTGGCACCACTGGCTTCACGCCGGAAGAGGAAGCCGAGCTGAAAGGCATTGCCGAGGGCGGCGCCACCATGGTGCGCTCAGGCAACATGAGCCTTGGGGTCAACCTGCTCTCGAAACTGATCGAGCAGGCGGCCAAGGCGCTCGACGCCGACTTCGATCTCGAAATTCTTGAAATGCATCACAAGCACAAGGTAGACGCACCGTCCGGTACGGCCCTGTTGCTTGGCGAAGCGGCTGCGCGTGGACGCGGCATCGATTTGCACGCCAATGCCGTCATGTCCCGCGAAGGCATGACCGGAGCCCGGGAACGGGGAAGCATCGGATTTGCCACGTTGCGTGGCGGATCGGTCATTGGCGAGCATAGTGTGATCCTGGCAGGGGAAGGCGAGCGCATCGAGCTCACGCATAAGGCCCAGGATCGCTCCATTTTTGCCCGTGGTGCCGTGAAGGCTGCACTGTGGGCAAAAGACAAACCCGTTGGCTTTTACTCCATGATGGATGTTCTGGGACTGAATTGAACAGAGCCGCCGCATGGCTGGAGTTTGTTACCGCAATAAGGGCAATTCTCGCGAAATCCAGTTCGCGGGAAGTGCTGCAAACCGAATTAACACAGCGCTTTCCTGTCCGTTCTGCGGCTCAGACCAACAGTGAAGCGCTTCAATTTGCAGTGAAGGAGTGGATCCGATGGAACGGACACTAGTGCTGGCACGTCATGGCCAGAGCGAATGGAACCTGAAAAACCTTTTCACCGGCTGGAAAGACCCCGACCTTACCGAGCAGGGCACGGCTGAAGCTATTGCTGCTGGCAAGAAGCTCAACGATATGGGCATGAAATTCGACGTCGCCTTTACGTCTGACCTGCAGCGCGCCCAGAAGACCTGCCAGCATATCCTCGATGGCGTTGGTCAGTCCGACCTCACGACCTACCGCGATCTGGCCCTCAACGAACGCGACTATGGCGATCTGTCTGGCCTCAACAAGGACGACGCTCGCAAGAAATGGGGCGAAGAACAGGTTCACATCTGGCGCCGGTCCTACGACGTGCCTCCTCCGGGCGGCGAAAGCCTGAAGGACACCGCAGCACGCACGCTGCCTTACTTCATCACCGACATTCTGCCACAGGTCATGGCTGGCAAGTCTGTGCTCTGCGCTGCTCACGGCAACTCCCTGCGCTCCATCGTGATGGTTCTGGACCGTCTGACCAAGGAAGAAATCCTTGAAGTCAACCTGGGCACCGGTGTTCCGATCGTCTACAAATTCAACGCAGACACCACGATCGCTTCCAAGGAAATTCTTGGCTAATCGACGCGGCATGATTGCTGATGATTGAAAGGGTGGCTTAGGCCACCCTTTTTTGTGCCCTTAGCATTGTCAGGCCTCACCGCTGGCCTGAACCTGACCCTGTTCCCAGCCAAGGATCGCCCGTTTGCGCGTCAGGCCCCAGTGATAGCCGCAAATGGAGCCACCCTTGCCAAGAACCCGATGGCAGGGCACGACGAAAGAAATCGGGTTCTTGCCCACCGCCGTTCCGACCGCGCGGGCCGCCGTGGGCTTGCCCAGACCTTCGGCAATATGCGAATAGGTGGTCAGGTTGCCCAGCGGGATTTTCAAGAGCATCTCCCAGACGCGGACCTCGAAGTCGGTGCCGATCAGGGTGATCCGCAAGGGCTGCTCTTCCTGCCAGGCGGAAGGATTGAAGATACGACGGGCATAGGGGCCTGTCGCCTGCTGGTCCTGTCGATAGTGCGCCCTTGGCCAGCGGGTACACATGTCTGCAAGGGCCGCCTGTTCCTCGCCGGGATCGGCAAAGGCCAGACCGGCAAGGCCGTGCTCGGTCACCATCACCAGAGCCTGCCCGAAGGGACTGGGATGGAAGCCATAGTCGATGGACAGCCCCGCGCCTTTGGCCTTGTAGGCCCCCGGCGTGATGGCTTCGTGGGTGACAAACAGATCATGCAGGCGGGAAGAGCCGGACAGGCCCACTTCAAAGGCGGTTTCCATTACGGATGCGGATTGATCGAGCATTTTCTTGGCATTATCAAGAGTGACTGCCTGAATGAAGCCCTTCGGAGACAGGCCGCCAGTCCAGCGGGTGAACAAACGCTGGAGGTGGTGGGGTGACAGTCCGATGTGATCGGAAAGCGTCTCGAGGCTCGGCTGATCGCGCCAATGCTCGGTCAGATATTCGATGGAACGACGGATGGTGTCATAGTCCCTCAGCGCTTCCTGTTTTTCTTCCATGCCAGTCAGGGCATCGGGCAGGATGGGGCAGTCGCCATCAAGCGGCAGGCTGGCCGGCAGCATCTTCTCGTGTGTCATGGTTCACCCCTCTGTTGCGCCTTTCTTCGAGCCTTTGCTCGCTCCACATCACGGTCCCTGATGCTACAGTGTCAGCGTTGGATCAACCACCCGAAACTTGCTTTCGCGCCTGTCATT
Source organism: uncultured Cohaesibacter sp. (assembly GCF_963666525.1). Lineage (NCBI taxonomy): Bacteria > Pseudomonadati > Pseudomonadota > Alphaproteobacteria > Hyphomicrobiales > Cohaesibacteraceae > Cohaesibacter > uncultured Cohaesibacter sp. Next base: position 2,438,238 of record NZ_OY762905.1, on the reverse strand, counting down.
CTTCGCAAGTTGGGCCTTGTCTCAACCCCAGAAGAATCGGATAAAGGGATCGGGCAGGGGACCAACCGCCAGCCGAATAGCATCAAGGGGGCCATTGTGAAGGACAGCGAAGCAGCCAGCGCCAAGGGTAAGGTGAGGAAGGCCAGCAAGGCAGCAACGACGGGCAAGAAGCCCATGCGCCGCCGCAAATGGAGCAAGATGTCCAGGGAAGACATCGAAGAGCTGTTTGCGCGCTTTTCCCGGCAACGCCCCAATCCGCGCGGCGAGCTCGACTATACCAGCGCCTACACCCTGCTGGTGGCTGTTGTCCTGTCGGCACAGGCCACCGACGTCGGCGTCAACAAGGCAACAGGTCCACTGTTTGCCGTGGCTGACACCCCGGAAAAGATGGTGGCGCTGGGGCAGGAGGTGGTCGAGAATTATATCAAGACCATCGGACTTTATCGCAACAAGGCCAAGAATGTCATCCTGCTTAGCCAAAAGCTGATCGATGAGTTCGGCGGCGTGGTTCCCGATGATCGCGAGGCGCTGGTGAGCCTACCCGGTGTCGGGCGCAAGACAGCCAATGTGGTGCTCAACATCTTCTTTGGCCAGCCGACGATTGCCGTCGACACCCATATCTTCCGGCTCGCAAACCGGCTGGAACTGGCACCGGGCAAAACCGTCGAGGACGTGGAACTGGCGCTGGAACATGTTATTCCCGAGCCCTATGTCCGCCATTCCCACCATTGGCTGATCCTGCACGGCCGCTATGTCTGCAAGGCGCGCAAGCCCGACTGTCACAAATGCATCGTCGCCGACCTCTGCCGCTTCAAGGACAAAACCTATTCCGTGGCAGCGCCAATTGTCGAGCTTGATCCCTACGAAAACAAGCAAAGCACACCAGACCAGACCGGTGAATTCGGGAGCTGAAGACAGGAAAAGCCACCTTTCTATTCCAAAACGGCATAGAAAGGTGGCTTGTTCTGGTTCGATTTTAGGGTCCGGCCAGTCATGCACCGACCTTATGCGACCTGCGCTTCAAGGCGCGAGGGCTGCGAGCCTGTTACCCGCTTGTGGACATGCACCATATAGGCGGTGGCGAAAAGTGGCGTCAGCAGGTTGAGGAACGGAATGGCCACAAACAGCGCGATGATCAGACCGGACAGGAAGATCTTGGCCCCATGCCGGGCGCGCAGTTCCTTGATATCCTGTCGGGACCTGAAGCGAAAAGCAGCCTGTTCGAAATATTCCCGCCCCAACAGATAGCCGTTGGCAACAAAGAACAGCGGTACCCCGAGGCCAAGGAAAGGGATCAGGATCAGCACCAGCAGGTTGACCCCGATCACCACCCCCAGAAAGCGCACCGTCTGAACAATCGCTTCCATCATCGGCATGTCACGCCCTTTGGGCTCATTGGGGTAGTAGGTGCTCTCTACGATATGGCTGACCTCGTCGAGAAAGAGGCTGGCAACGACGGCCGAAACCGGCACGATTAGAAAACCGAGCCCCAAAAACAGCCCGAGGCCTGCCAGAATGCCTGCCATCGTTTCAGCCCAGCCGGGTAGGAAGGATTCCTGGCTCAGCAGATATTCCAGCCCGGACTGCATTCCGATCCCGACCAGCAGCAGGAGCAGCAGCGTGATGCCCAGCATCTTCCAGAGGACAGAACGGAACGGTTTGGTGAAAAGCTGGTTGAGCGCCAGAAGGGCCGGAGACAACATGATCGGAGTTCTCTTTGCACTGTTAACGGGTATTCCCGTCTCACATAGGCGGGCATAAGCGCATGTGCAAGGGGAATTGGACGGATTTGCCGGTTGCCATGCCTTGTCGTCTCCCTATACTGCCTGCGACTTCTGGCAAACAAGATACGCCGGGTTTCCTTCGGTCCCTTCACCTTGCCGGAGGCGCGTTTCCGGCGGGAGAAGAGAATGACTGCACCACGTTTTGATGTTCTGGGAATTGGCAACGCCATCGTTGATGTGCTTGCGCGGGTTGAGGATGACTTCCTTGTGGCCGAAGGCCTGCACAAGGGGTCGATGAATCTGATTGATACCGAGCGCGCCGAATATCTCTATGGCAAAATGGGCCCGGGCATCGAATCCTCCGGCGGCAGCGCTGGCAACACCATTTTCGGTATCGCCAGCCTAGGCGGCAAGGCCGCCTATTTCGGCAAGGTTGCCAATGACCAGCTTGGCGAGATCTTCGCCCATGACATGCGCTCGCTTGGTGCCCATTTCGACACCAAGCCGCTGGTCGGCGGCGATCCGACCGCCCGCTGCATGGTGCTGATTTCGCCTGACGGCGAGCGCACCATGAACACCTACCTTGGTGCCTGCAGCGAACTGACCGAACTGGACATCGACGAGTCGGTGGTCTCCGATTCCGGCATTCTCTACATGGAAGGCTATCTGTGGGACAAGGAAAACGCCAAGAATGCCTTCCGCAAGGCAGCCAAGGTGGCCCATGCCGCCGGGCGCAAGGTTTCGATCACGCTGTCTGACAGTTTCTGTGTCGACCGGTTCCGGGACGAGTTCCTCGAACTGATCCAGACCAAACAGGTCGATATCGTGTTTGCCAACGAATCCGAAGCCAAGGCACTTTACCAGACGGCTGACCGGGCAACCGCCCTCAATGCCCTGAGGCAGGATACCGCCCTGTCGGCGGTGACCCTCGGCAACGAAGGGTCTGTGGCTATTGCCGGCAACCAGACCCATCACGTTCCGGCCTGCTCCATCCGCGAACTGGTCGACACCACGGGCGCCGGTGACCTTTATGCTTCCGGCTTCCTCTATGGTCTTTCACAGGACATGAGCCTTGAAAAATGCGCCATGGTTGGCAATTTCTGCGCTTCCGAGGTGATCCAGCATGTGGGGCCACGGCCAGAGCATGACCTGCGGCAGGCAGCGGATCAGGCCCGCCTGCTTTAGCCCGGCGACCGGAGAACCATCAAGACATGAAAAAAGGCGGTCCCTGAGGCCGCCCTTTGTTTTGCATCCGGTCTGAAGCCTGCAGCGTCAGAGTTTGCGCAACATGACCGTAGTGATGGCGTGACCGTCTTCCTTGCGCAAAACCAGATCGGCGCGTGGCCGGGTGGGGAAGATGTTCTCCCTCAGATTGACCAGGTTGATGGACGTCCAGAGATCATTGGCGATCTGCAGGGCTTCCTTTTCCTCGATCAGGGAATAGCGGTGGAAGTAGGAGCCGGGATCACGGAAGGCGGTTTCCCGCAAACGCATGAAGCGCTCCAGGTACCACTGATGCAGCCTGTCTTCATCGGCGTCGATATAGACCGAAAAATCGAAGAAATCGGACACGAACGGAATGTCCTTGGCGTCCGTCGGCAGAATGCTCGTCTGCAGCACATTGAGGCCTTCGAGGATCAGAATATCCGGCTGATCAACGATCTGGGCTTCGGTCGACATGACATCATAATAGAAGTGGGAATAGACCGGGGCGCGCACATTGCGTTTGCCCGCCTTGATATTGGTCAGAAACTCGATCAAAGCCGTACGATCGTAGCTCTCCGGAAAGCCCTTGCGGCGCATCAGGCCTTCGGCCTCAAGCACGGCGTTGGGCAGAAGAAAGCCATCTGTGGTGACAAGGTCCACCTTGGGGCTGGCAGGCCAGCGACTCAGCAGGGTCTGCAACAGGCGCGCCGTGGTCGACTTGCCGACAGAAACCGAACCGGCAATGCCGATGATGAACGGTGTCTTCGGCTCGTTGGTGCCAAGAAAATGCTGGGTGGCATTGTTGAGGCCCTTGGCAAACTCGACATAATAGCTGAGCAGTCTGGACAGCGGCAGATAAATCTCTTCCACCTCATCAAGAGAAATCGGATCGTTCAGGCTCTTGATTTTCTGCAGATCGGACTTTGTCAGAGTGAGGGGAGTATCGGCGCGCAGAGTCGCCCATTCGTCACTGGTAAAGACCCTGTAGGGGGACAGTTGGCGGTTTACCGTTTGCTTCATCACATATCCTCGGAGCCTAATTGATCGACTGTCCGCCGATTTCCCGTTTCGCGCTCCTTCAACCCAACTGGTCCTGATCTGAACTGATCTGGCCCTGGCTCTGGTGCCAAACCTTTGACCATGTCGGGCGCGCGCACCCTAGCGATTGAAGACTTCAAAGGGGTTGATCAAGCTCAATGTCTACAGGCTTTTGCACCTGCTAACGCGAATAAGATGGCCATTCCACTAGACTTTAGAGCATTTACGCCAAAAATCGGACCCGTGGGAGTTTCATCAGCCATCCTCCCGGTCCGAAAGACTGGGCCAGAATGTGCCTGATGATGCCACTTGTCCGATGCCGGGGTCGGCTGTTTCACGTCAGTCGGCCGGGCGTGAGGCCTTTTCCTCGAGTCCGGTCTGGCCCGTGCGGCTTGCCAGCTCTGCCATGACATCGCTGAGCGGCACATCGCAAATCTTGAGCACGACGAGAAGATGATAAAGCAGATCAGCCGTTTCCGAGGTCAGCTCTTCCTTGTCCATCTTGACGGCGGCGATAACGGCTTCCACAGCCTCCTCACCCATTTTCTGGGCGCACTTGCCAACGCCCTTGCCGATCAGCTTGCGGGTGTAGGACTTCGGATCTTCGGAACCGGCACGTTGTGCGATAATCGCCTCGAGATCATTCAGAGTGAATGTTGTCACGATCATTCCCTTTCCTGCAAAGAAAGGCCGTCTCCCGCCGGAGGGACCCTGCTTGCGATTGTCGTTTGACTTGGTAGAGACTATTTGTCCAGATCCATCCGCATCGGAATGCCTGCCTTGACCATATACTCCTTGGCTTCCCTGATGGAATATTCGCCAAAATGGAAAATGGAAGCAGCCAGAACCGCCGTGGCGTGGCCATCACGCACACCCTCGACCAGATGTTCAAGGGTTCCGACACCGCCGGACGCAATCACCGGAACGGTCAGCATATCTGCAATCCTGCGGGTCAGGTCGATATCGAAACCAATCTTGGTGCCATCCCTGTCCATCGAAGTCAGCAGGATTTCACCAGCGCCAAGATCAACCACTTCCTGCGCATATTCGATGGCGTCAATGCCCGTGGGTGTGCGGCCGCCGTGGGTGAAGATTTCCCATTTGAGCGGCTCTCCCTCCTTGTTGACACGCTTGGCATCAACGGAGGCCACGATGCACTGGGCACCGAATTTCTCTGATGCTTCCCTGATGAACTCCCGGCGCAGCACGGCGGCGGTGTTGATCGACACCTTGTCGGCACCGGCCTTCAGAAGATCGCGGATATTATCAGTGGTGCGAATGCCGCCACCGACGGTCACCGGCATGAAGCATTCCTCGGCTGTGCGGCGCACCACATCCAGAATGGTACCGCGATTTTCGTGACTGGCGGTGATATCGAGGAAACAAAGCTCGTCGGCGCCGGCGGCATCATAGGCCTTGGCGCTTTCCACCGGATCCCCGGCATCCTTCAGATCGACGAAATTGACGCCCTTGACGACGCGACCGTCCTTCACATCAAGGCAGGGAATGACACGGGCTTTCAGCATGCTTTTTCTCCTGCGGCTTTGGCCGCGGCAATCAGGCCGAGGGCTTCGCTCGGATCAAGGCGGCCATCATAGAGTGCCCGTCCCGTGATCGCCCCTTCCAGAATGGCGCAGTCGGGCTCAAGCAGTCGTTTGACATCATCGATCGATGCCAGTCCGCCAGAGGCGATGACGGGAATGGAAGTCGCGTTGGCCAGTTCCAGCGTCGAAGGAATATTGAGGCCCTTCAGAATGCCATCGCGATCGATATCGGTATAGATGATGGCGGCAACACCGGCATCCTCGAACTGCTTGGCGAGATCGACGGTGGTCAGTTCGGACGTTTCGGCCCAGCCTTCAACGGCGACCTTGCCGCCCTTGGCGTCGATGCCGACGGCGACGCGGCCAGGGAACTGCTTGCAAGCTTCACGCACCAACTGCGGATCGCGCACGGCGATGGTGCCGAGAATCACGCGGGTGATCCCCTTTTCCAGCCAATGCTCTATCCCTTTCAGGTCGCGGATGCCGCCGCCGAGCTGCACCGGATTGGTGGTGTTCTTCAGAATGCTGTCAACGGCGGCAGTGTTTTCCGACTTGCCGGCAAAAGCGCCATTCAGATCGACCACATGCAGCCATTCAAAGCCCTGATCCTGAAAACGGCGGGCCTGATCGCCCGGATCATTGTTGAAAACGGTGGCCTGCTCCATGTCACCCAGCTTGAGGCGTACGCACTGACCGTCCTTCAGATCGATAGCGGGAAAGATGATCATTCATGGCCTCCATTTGAGGAAATTGGAAATCAGGGCAAGGCCCAGCTTCTGGCTTTTTTCCGGATGGAACTGGGTTCCGATGATATTGTCGCGACCAACGCAGGCCGTCACGGTTTCGGCATAGTCGGCTGTTGCCAACACATGTGCCGGATCGGCAGCCTTCAGATGATAGGAATGCACGAAATAGGCATGCAGCCCGTCAGGTCCGGTGGGGATGCCAGCCCAGACCGGATGATCCCTCAACAGCTCCACGGTGTTCCAGCCCATATGCGGAATCTTGAGGCTCGAATCGGACGGCTCAAGGGAAACCACGTCGCCGGGAATCCAGCCAAGTCCTTCAGTGACCTGATATTCAAGACCGCGGCTGGCAAGCAGTTGCAACCCGACACAGATGCCGAGGAACGGCCTGCCCTTGGCGATCACGGCTTCGTTGAGCGCTTCGACCATGCCATCAACCGCATCCAGACCGGCCCGACAATCCGCATAGGCGCCCACACCGGGCAGCACGATATGATCCGCCAGACGAACATCTTCGGGATGGGAGGAAACCAGAACCTCGGCCTGAAGACTGCTCTCGCGAGCGGCCCGCTCGAATGCCTTGGCCGCCGAGCACAGGTTGCCCGAGCCATAATCGATGATTGCGATGCGCATTATTTTGTCTCCTGGGAGGGATCTGGCGTTGGAAACAACCCGATCACCGGGCCACTTTCCATCCTGTCGGTCGGTTTCACCTTGAAGAAAGGCGAATCATGTTTTTGCGACAAAGGCGGTTTGGCCGTTGTTGCAGAGCCAGTGGGTGCCGGGTTGGCCTGTTTGGCAGCTTTCAGCCTGAAGTCAACATAGCGCAATTCGCAATGATCCCGACTTTCGGCAAACAGGGTCACGACTTCCACATAACCCTTTCTTTCCAGCTGCCAGCCGATGAGGCTCGGCGCCTCGACGCTGACCCAGACGCTGATCAGCAGACTGATGAGCATCTCCGACCATAACGGCAGATAGCCATAGAGCGACCACAGTGGCAGCATGAACAGCACGTAGCCGAACAGCACCCACCACAGCCGCCTCATCAACATCCAGACGATCGGCAGAAAGAAAGCCAGCGCCGAGTAGCGATTTTTTACAATCACGGCGCTTTCAATGGTCTCATCCAGTGACAGACCGGGTTTTTCATAGATCGTGTAGGAAGCCATGATCCTGCCTCTTCAACGGGGCTTGCAAATGCCTGGGATCGAGCAGCTCAATCCGACAAGCCCGCCCAATCATCCATTCAATGTTCCCTTGGTCGAGGGAACACGATCGGCCTGACGGGGATCCACCTCGACCGCCTTGCGCAGCACACGCGCCACTGCCTTGAAGCAGCTCTCGGCGATATGGTGGTTGTTGGTCCCGTAAAGATTGGTGATATGCAGGGTGATGCCGGCGTTCTGAGCGAATGCGTGGAAGAATTCCTCGAACAGCTCGGTATCAAAGTCCCCGACCTTGTCGCGGCTGAAGGTCACGTCCCAGACCAGATAGGGGCGGCCGGACACGTCAACCGCAGCGCGGGTCATGGTTTCGTCCATCGGCAGATGCACATCAGCATAACGGGTTATGCCTTTCTTGTCGCCCAGCGCCTCCTTGAAGGCTTGCCCGAGGGCAATGCCGATGTCTTCAGCCGTGTGATGAGCATCGATATGCAGATCGCCCTTTGCCTTGATCGTCATGTCGATCAGCGAATGGCGCGACAGCTGGTCGATCATGTGGTCCAGGAATCCGACTCCGGTATCAATGGTATAGTTGCCGGTTCCATCCAGATTGATGGAGAGCGAAATGTCGGTTTCATTGGTCTTTCTGGTGATCGATGCGGTGCGCATGAAGGCTTTCCTTCGCTTTGTTCATTCCAACGTTATGTATCAGGGCACAGGGGACAAATCCATAGGGCAGCGCGCCCAAAATGCAATCGGAATGCATCTATATTTGCGGTTTTAGTCGCATTGTTGACGGAATGCCAACGAAAGCTACGCTATATGGCGCAAATGGGCGCAAAAGCCTTGCATTCCGCTTTCGATAAAAGCGAGATTGAAAATCACAGACGGATGCTTACATCTGGTTAAACCCACGCGGATTGTTGGACAGTCAGTTCGCTTCCCCGCACGGCCCGATACAACGGGCAAGATGATGGACAAATTCATTCATGACAGATCAGTCTTCTCAAAATTCGGCTTTTCCCGGCTGGCGCGGAACCACCATCCTCACCGTTCGCAAGGGCGGCAAGGTCGTTGTTGCAGGCGACGGCCAGGTCAGCCTCGGACAAACGGTGATCAAGGGAAACGCCCGCAAGGTGCGCCCTTTGGGAAAAGGCAATGTGATTGGCGGCTTCGCCGGAGCGACCGCCGATGCCTTCACGCTGTTTGAACGTCTGGAGGCCAAACTCGAACAGTATCCTGATCAGCTGACCCGCGCCTGCGTCGATATGGCCAAGGACTGGCGGACCGATCGCTACCTTCGACGTCTTGAAGCAATGATGATCGTCGCCGACAAGGAGGTTTCGCTGGTGCTGACCGGTACCGGCGACGTGCTTGAACCGGAATATGGTGTCACGGCCATCGGTTCCGGTGGCAACTATGCGCTGGCGGCCGCCCGTGCCCTGATGGATACGGACATGGACGCCGAGGCCATCGCCCGCAAGGCCATGGCCATTGCTGCGGAAATCTGTGTTTACACCAACAACCATCTGACGATTGAAGTACTGGATGCCAAATAGGGCATGCCTTTCGGCCTGACTCCGAACCGTCGCCGCTGCCGCAAGGGCAGACGCAAGACTGTTGGAGCCGACTTGGCCGGAGCGAAAAGGACGCGGCACGAGCCGCAAGCCTTCAGGAGAGACAAGAATGACCGATTTTTCCCCTCGCGAGATCGTTTCCGAGCTCGACCGCTTTATCGTCGGCCAGAAAGACGCCAAGCGGGCCGTGGCGATTGCCCTGCGCAACCGCTGGCGCCGACAGCAGCTGGATGACGATCTCAGGGAAGAAGTTCTGCCCAAGAACATCCTGATGATCGGGCCAACCGGCGTTGGCAAAACCGAGATTTCCCGCCGTCTGGCCAAACTGGCAAACGCGCCCTTCATCAAGATCGAGGCGACCAAATTCACCGAGGTTGGCTATGTGGGCCGTGATGTCGACCAGATCGTGCGTGACCTGATCGAGAGCGGCATCATTCTCACTCGCGAAAAGCGGCGCAAGGACGTTCAGGCCAAGGCGCACGGTGCCGCCGAGGAGCGTGTGCTTGATGCACTGGTGGGACCGGGGGCAGGTCCAGCCACCCGTGACAGTTTCCGCAAGAAGCTGCGCGATGGCCTGCTGGATGACAAGGAAATCGAGATTGAGGTGAAAGACACCGGCTCGCCGATGTCGTCCTTTGAAATTCCCGGCATGCCCGGGGGATCGATGGGCGTGATGAATCTTTCCGACATGTTCGGCAAGGCCTTTGGCGGCCGCACCAAACAGCGCAAGGTTAACGTCAAGGATTCCTATGGACTTCTGATCACTGAAGAATCTGACAAGCTTCTGGATGAGGATCAAATTGTTTCGGAAGCGATATCATTGGTTGAAAACAGCGGCATTGTATTCCTTGACGAAATCGACAAGATCTGTGCTCGCGAGGGTAGGGGTGGGGCCGATGTGTCCCGCGAAGGCGTTCAACGCGATCTTCTGCCGCTGATCGAGGGCACCACCGTGACAACGAAATATGGTCCGGTGAAGACCGACCACATTCTGTTCATAGCTTCTGGCGCCTTCCATGTGTCCAAGCCATCTGACCTCCTGCCCGAGTTGCAGGGCCGACTGCCGATCCGGGTAGAGCTGCGCGCGCTGACACGGGAAGACTTCAAGGCCATCCTGACCGACACGGAGGCCAATCTGCCGAAGCAGTATTCGGCGCTGCTGGCCACCGAAGAGGTCACGCTGTCCTTTACCGACGACGCCATCGAGACCATTGCCGACATCGCGGTGGAACTCAACAGCACGGTCGAGAACATCGGAGCCCGGCGTCTGCAGACCGTGATGGAAAAGATCCTCGAGGATATTTCCTTCGAAGCACCAGATCGCGGTGGCGAGGCAATCGAGATCACCGGCGCGTTTGTGCGCGAGAATGTCGGTGAATTGGCAAAGAATACCGATCTCAGCCGCTATATTCTCTGACGTCCGGTCACCAGACCCAGGAATGATAAAAGAAAGGGCACTCCGCTTTCGGATGTGCCCTTTTTCAATGCCTGACGATTGCTTTTGTTAGCATAAGAATAACTTCGCCTCAGGTCTGATCCCTGAAATCGGGCGTTCCCATGCCGCGTCCGCGCGAGGAGGCCGACCGGACCTGAAGGATCAGCGCTTCCAGCCCTTCCTTGGATATCTGGTCGATGCGTTCGGCCAGCAGATTGGCCAGCTCGGTTGCACGCGGATCCAGGCCGGCAGTACGGATGGTTGGATTCGGATCCGAAATTTCAGCCAGCCGCTGCAGCTCTTCAGCTTCATCCCAGATGATGTTGAAATAGGCGATGATGCGCTGGATCAGGAACCAGGTCGGCTTGCCCCTCTTGCCATGTTCAAGCGCCGAGAGATAGGCGCTGGAGACATCCAGCCGATCCGCCATTTCCTTGAGCGTGATGTTCCGCTCCTTGCGCATACGCCGCAATTTTGCACCGAAGGGAGTCATGGATCAGATCCTTGTTACCGCCAGGAATAAGCTGGGAAACTGCGCGAAGGGATCGCTTCTATTTGATTTTGTTACGCCTTCTGAGGCGGATATGCAAGGCTCCCGCCCCACCGAGCGTCGGGTGGGCTTCCTCGAAGCCGACGATGATGCTGCGGATATCCGGCTCGGACAACCACTTCGGGACAACCCGTCGCAGCACACCCTTTTCCTGCCCGATGGCATAGGTTTCCATCTCGCCACGGCTGCCCTTGCCGGTGATGACAAGCACATGCTTGTAGTGCTGCTGGTGACTGCTCTTGAGGAAGCCGAACAGTGCGGTGTGCGCTTCCCGCTGGGTCATGCCGTGCAAATCCAGACGCGCGTCGATGGCAAGCCGTCCCTGAACAATGCGCTTCTTTTCCTTGCGATCGATACCGGCAAGAGGAGGAGTGGTTCGGCTGACCGGCACGTCCCTGCCATGAATGCCTGCCTGCCTCAGGACATCAAGCTCGGCAGCGCTGGCGCGCTTTCGCTGAACGGGATGAGCAGGATCAGGAGTGTTGCTGTTGTCGCGCGCTTTCGGCTCCTTGAGCGTTTCAATCAGCGCCTTGAGCTCGGCAGAGCGCCCTTCCAGCGGCTTGACCGTTTCAGTCACCTTCTTCCAGAGCCGGATATCCTTGCGACTGAGGGGAGGTTTACGGGCCAATTCATCCTCCTCTGTTGTCAGCTACCCGGCTTGGCATCAGGCAGATAAAGCGTGTCTGTTGTTGAAGTTGTCCGGCCAATGCCCCGGCTTCGGGACCGGTTCCGACAAACAGGTCGCCACGAGCTGCGCCCTTGATGGCAGACCCAGTGTCATGGGCAAAGACCATTTGCCTGAAGGGTTTACCCTCTCCGCCCGCATCAGGCAAGAAGGTTTCCAGCCAAAATGGCAAACCGAAGGTGTGGATGTGCCGATCCACCGCGATGCTGCGCATGGGAACAAGGGGAACTCCTGCTGCGGCCTTCGGTCCGAACCGGGCATCCTTCCCTGCCTCAACGGCTTCATGCCCCTCAGAGACAGCCTTGAAATAGATATAGGAGGGGTTTTCCCCCAACAGCCTTGTTCCCTCTCTGCCAAGGGAGCGCAGATGAGCCAGCAAGCCATCCATGGTGATGCTGCTGGCCGTAAAAACACCACGTTCAATCAGATACTTGCCAAGCGAGCGATAGGGATGGCCGGACTTGCCATCAAAGGCAATCCGCATGGTCGCTCCATCGCCAAGGTCAAGTCTGGCCGAGCCCTGAATGTGAATGACATAGGCCTCAAGCGGATCTTTCAACCACGCAAGTTCCAGATCCCTGCCATCGAGCGCCCCGGCCATGACTTCAGCCCTGCTGGCATGAAAGCACAAGCCGTCAGCGGTTTTGCGAGCAAAACTGGTTTCTGGCGTAAAGCCCACCTTCTCTGCCTCTTCTGGGGTCAGAGGGACCAGATCATCAGGCCGCTTGTGCAATGGGAAGGCAAAGGTCTCGTCGCGGCTGAGACGGGCTTCGAACACCGGTTCATAATAGCCGGTCAGAAGGCCCGGGCTGGCAAGGGCAACCGGCAGGAAGTGGCTTTCAAAGAACAGGCGGGCCGCCTTCCGATCAAGTACCCCGGACTGGGCCAGAGCGGCTCTGGCTATCATCAGAAGGTCTTCAGCCGCCGCGCTACCCGCTCTCGAGGTGGGCGGACGGTGCAGAAGATGGTGGGCGGAATGAAAAAAGGCGGCAAAAGCCGCCTCGTGATCATGATCATCCCATCCTGCCAGATCGGAAAAATCCAGTGGTTCAGTCTCCGCGCTCATTGGGCCGATTCGGTTCCGATCAGTTTCCAGTTCGGGTTACGGCTGCTCATGTCGCGGCTGAAGGTCCAGATATCGGTGACTTCCTCGACCGAATTCGGATCCCCTTCAATGACATGGCCGATATCGTCCTTGGTGCAGGAGGTGATTGAGGAGACAAAGCGCACGGTGATCTGTGCCTCGTTGCCCGCCACTTCCGCTTCCACGATGGATGACTTGTTGATGCCGATGAAGGTGAATTCGACGCGAAGATTCTTGCTCTCCCGTTCGTCCAGCGCACTGGTGAAGCCGGTGAACACATCGGCGGCCAGTAGCTGCTTGAGGGTCTTGCGGTCTCCCTCTGCATAGGCGGTCACGATCATTTCATAGGCGATGCGGGCCCCGGCAAGGAAGCTGTCCGGATCAAAGCTGCGATCCATGGCCATGAGCTGGGACAGTGCAGCATTGAGCGATGAGCCGACAGGAGCAATCTTCTCGATGCGCCGGTTCTTCTCTTCCACCGTTTCGGCTTCACTCTCGCCACGGTCTGGCAAGGCAATCACATTGTCCCCTACGTCATCCGCAGGAGGCGCTTTTCTCTCCCTGTCCTTTTCGTGATCCGAGAAGGGGTCGAAAGGATCGGCTTCATTGCCTGTCCTCGTGCCAAGAACATCCTTCAAGCGCCAGAACAGGACGACGGCAATAATGAGGAAAACAACTGAAGTTAAATCGAAACCGAGGAATTGGGACATATAGCTCGCCTTGATCAGGTTGAATTTTGCAATAAAGCACTGAAACTTTCACTTTTCTTTCTATATTTAAGGAAGGGCTCCTTGCAAATCCATAATGGAAAACGAAAGGAGCATAAAAAACACAATCTTTTGAGGAGACCGCATAGGTGACGAACAGATCGCTCTTTCCATTCCTTCCTTTTCTGCTGCTGGCAGTGCCGATCCTGGAAATTGGCGTCTTCATCCTTGTTGGCGGGCAAATCGGTGTGGTCAACACATTGCTTGGCGTGCTCCTGACGGCGGTTATCGGCACGATCCTTCTGCGTCGGCAGGGCTTTGCCCTGATCGGGCAGGCACAGCAACAGATGAACCAGGGCAAGATTCCGGGCAAGGAAATGGCGCATGGCGTCATGCTGCTGGCTGCCGGTCTGCTTTTGCTGACGCCGGGTTTTGTTACCGACACCTTCGGTTTCCTGCTGCTGGTTCCCGGTATTCGGGACGGCATTTTCCACTTTTTCAAGAGCCGCGTCACCGTAGCCGGACTGCACAGCCAGTCTTTTGGCAGCGGCGGCGGTACCTATTATGAAAGCTACAGCTATCAGTCCCGCAACACCGGCCCGCGACCTTCGAATGACGACATCATCGATCTGGATGAGGACCAGTTTGGCGAAGTGAAAGATCATGCGGTCATAGAAAATGGTAATGGTCCGGATTCCCCCTGGAACAAGTCTTCCTGACAAGCAACGAATTCGCGCCACCAAGATAAATGCGGCAGCAATCAAGAGCTGCCAGACAGCCGCCAGACCAGAAACTTGGGCAAAGCGGTCAAATGCGATGGGCGCGTGGGCCTTTTCCTTGTTTCAGCCTGTTCATCATGCTACAGCGTTTCATAGACAAGAGGATAATCAAATCGAACCCTTCTGTTGCACCCAAATGATCCAAGGGAGGCGATCGGGCTCAAGCGCCTGATCTCGACACAATTCAGGTGCCAGGTTGCCGGGAGTTCCCTTTGTTGTCCCAGTTTGTTCAACCAATGAATTAGGAAACAGTTTTATGAGCGACGCACAAGAAAATGGCGCAGCTGCAGGCGGAGACCTCAAACTGCCTGGCATGAGAATTCTGGCCCAGTATATCAAGGATCTGTCATTCGAGAATCCCAATGCACCAGATTCCCTGCGTCCCCGCGAGAAGGCTCCGGATATCAACGTTCAGATCAACGTGAACGCCACTCCGCTTTCCGAAACCGAATTCGAAGCCGAGCTGACCCTGAACGCCAAGGCAACCGTCGACGATACCACCATGTTCAACGTCGAACTGCTCTATGCCGGCATCTTCTCGGTGTCCAACGTTCCGCAGGAACAGCTGCATCCGTTCGTGATGATCGAATGCCCGCGCCTGCTCTTCCCGTTTGCCCGTCAGATCATTTCCGACGCGACCATGCGCGGCGGCTTCCCTCCGCTGAATGTGGATCCGATCGATTTTGCCCAGCTCTATCGTCAGCGGATGATGGAAATGGCTGCTCAGCAGCAGCAGACCCAGCCAACCCAATAAGCTGGCTGCCAAGCGCAAGAACAAGAAAAGCCGACTGGACCATCCAGTCGGCTTTTTCATTGCCGCTGTTAACGGCTTGTTAATCAGGTTTCACGTGAATCCAGATCAGCCCTCGCTCTGATCGGCGACCTCTGGCTGAGGCATGTATTGCGCCCAGATGACGTCGCCCTTGACTTCTTTCAGAAATGTCAGATGCGCTTCAATCTCGGCTTCAGTCAAACGGGCGGGAAGAGGCGAGGGGCGAGTTCTGGCAGGCTGGCGCAGCCCGGTGCCACCACCAGCACTGTCTGCGTCACTCTGCTGATCACTGGACAGCATGAAACTGGTCTGGCGGCCTCCGATCAGTTCCAGATAGACGTCCGCCAGAATCTCACTATCGAGCAGAGCGCCGTGCAAGGTGCGTTTCGAGTTGTCGATGCCAAAACGGCTGCAGAGCACATCGAGGTTGTTAGGACCGGCCGGAAATCTCTGGCGCGCCATCGCCAGCGTATCAATGACCAGGTCATTGTCGATTTTCGGGAATCCGGCCTTATCAAGCTCCCAGTTGAGAAACTTGACGTCGAAGCTGGCATTGTGAGCGATCAGCACCGTATCCTTGATGAATTCATGGAAATCCTTGGCGATCTCGGCAAATTTCGGCTTGTCGGAGAGAAATTCCTGCGAAAGCCCATGCACTCGGAAAGCCTCTTCGGGCATGTCCCGCTCTGGATTGATATAGACGTGAAAATTGTTCTCCGTCGGCAGATGGTTGATCAGTTCCACGCAGCCGATTTCGACAACCCTGTCCCCCGTCATGACGTCCAGACCGGTTGTTTCGGTATCGAATACAATTTCCCTCAGTGCCATTTCCAACTCTTTCGCAAACAAATCACCACAAGGGGTGACTATGATCTATTCGCCTCTTTGTGCAAAGCGTCTTTTGATATCCTCGAGGATGGCATCAACCTGAGCGACGGCGGCATCCAGACCTCTTCCGGTATCGACGATATAGTCCGCCCGGCTGCGTTTTTCCTCATCAGGCATCTGTTTGGCCTTGATGGCCTCGAATTTTGCGATCGTCATGCCCGGCCGCGCCAGAACCCGTTGGCGCTGGGTGTCTGCATCGGCTGAGACAACCACCACGACATCGACACGATCCTCGGCGCCGGTCTCGAACAACAGCGGGATATCCAGCACCACCATTTCAATGCCATCGGCGCGGGCCTGTTCGTAAAACTCCCGCTCTTGCTGTCGCACCAGCGGGTGGATGATGGTCTCAAGGCGCTTCATGGCCTCAGGATTGCCGATAACCCGGGACGAGAGTGCTGCCCGATCCACTCCCAAGGGCCCTGTGGTGCCAGGAAACTCCGCTTCAATCAGCGGCACGGCCGCTCCCTTGTAGAGGCGGTGGACCACCGCATCGGCATCATGCAGCGGACAACCGCGGTCTACAAACATCTGTCCGGTGGTCGTCTTGCCCATTCCTATGGAGCCGGTGAGGCCAATCTTGATCATGAGATGCTCCTACAAGCTCTTCAGAACCGTCTGACGCAATAGGTCGGTGACCACAGGCCGTTTGCCAAACCAGTGCTCGAAGCCCGGAACAGCCTGATGCAACAGCATACCAAGGCCATCGACTACCGGATTGCCGCGCAACCGGGCCTGCCGCAGGATGTCCGTTTCCAGCGGATTATAGACAATATCAGTGACCAGCGCCGAAACGGGCAGAGCATCAAGAGAAAGATCAAGAGGCGGTTGCCCGATCATGCCAAGGCTTGAGGTATTGACCAGACAATCAATGGATTTAAGGCTTTCAGCGCGCTTTTCCCAGTCGACCACGAGAACCCGATCGCCCAGTCCGAGCGCGGCAAACAGTTGCACAAGCTCTTCTGATTTTGATTTTGTTCGATTCGCTATCGTAACGGTTTCAAAGCCTCGCTCGATCAGTCCATTGATAACCGGGCGGGCAGCCCCACCAGCACCGAGCACCATGGCATTTGCACTCGTTGCCCTGTCCCAACCGGGCTGCTGCTGGTCGAGATTGGCCAGAAAACCGTAGCCGTCGGTATTATCCGCATGCAGCTTGCCATCTTCGAACCACAGGGTATTGGCGGCCTTGAGCTTCTGGGCGGCCGGATGGATAACATCGACATGATCCAGCACTGCCTGCTTGTGGGGGATGGTCACGTTACCGCCGACAAAGCCCCGCTCTTTCATTTCGCTGATGAAGGCACCGAGGTTTTCCGGTTCAACGGCAATTTTCTCGTAGCTGCCGACAAGGTCATAGTGATTAAGCCAGTGGCCATGAATAAGCGGTGATTTGGACTGTTCAATCGGCCAGCCGATGACAAAAGCCTTTTGCATGTGAGTGGTTGTTGCTGCGCTCATGATCAAAATTCCAATCCCTGATGCTGGCGCAGATAGCCAAGAAGGGGCAGCAAGGGCAGGCCGAGAATGGTGAAATAGTCACCGTCGATCTGTTCAAACAGCTGCACGCCCAGCCCTTCCAACTGGTAGCAGCCGACACTGGACCGCACCTGATCGCCCACTCTTGCCATATAGCGCCCGATCTCCTGTGGGCTCAAAGGTCGCATGGTGAGGGTGGCTGTCGAGACGTGACTCCAGAGGATTTCCCCACCCTTTGCACAGGCCACTGCCGAATGCAGCTGATGGCTTTGTCCGCAGAGTTCCAACAGTTGCCGGCGGGCGGCGTCCTCATTTTCCGGTTTGTTGAAGCGTTTATCCCCAAAGCCCAGAGTCTGGTCAGCCCCGATCACCAGGGCGTCAGGATGGCGGGTGGACACATCCATCGCCTTCACTTCCGCCAGCAGGGTGGCGATATCGGAAGGCGGAGCACCAGTCTCGATCAGCGGCTGTTCCGCGGCCCGTTCATCCACTTCAGCGGCAAAGGTTTCAAAGGACAGTCCGGCATTGGACAGAAGAGACGCCCGTGCCTGACTTTTCGAAGCGAGAATCAATGGAATCATGAAACTGGTCCAAGCTGTAAAAGGTTGGTTCGATATTTAGAGCAACAGGCAGCGAAACTAAACGCTCTTTGTGGATCCTTCCCCCCAGTTTGTCCAATAGTACCCTATCCGGAGGACAAACCCGCAGGGTTCAGCCATTTCCTTCATCAAACTGTCTTGAAACTGGCTTATTGACAGCCCCGTGAGCGATTCTTCCCCAGGGGCTGTGGGCAAAGTGGGATAAACAGGCGGTTTATTCAGTGTTCACGATTTCATGCTCGTTAACCATTTTTTAATCCCCAAGCTCGATTGAGCAACGAGCGAGTTGTTAACACTCTGTTTACCAAGGTTAACAAACAGTAAATACACAATTTGTTAAAAATTGCTCAATAGTTGTCTCCCAAACATACCTGAACTTGATCACATTGGAGGGCGCAGCTTTCTGCGGCGGACTCGACTTGTCCCCGTAATCCCAGAAAGTCGTCTTGAAATCGGCATCAGAAAAATCACAGTTGTTCAAGACGTGTTGTGGGGAATTTGTGGGCGAAAAAGAACCCCCACAATCCACGGCCTAAAAGAATAAACAAAACATTAAACTAAAATATTTTATTAGGAAGTTTGCTGGGAATCGTGCTCAATTCGGCCTGCAAACGGGGAGACAAATATCGTGATCAATCGACGCTTGATGAACGTTCTGAATGGCCAGACCGAGAAGACCCCACCCATCTGGCTGATGAGGCAGGCGGGACGGTATCTTCCCGAATATCGTGCCACCAGAGCCCAGGCAGGTGATTTTCTTTCCCTTTGCTACAATCCGGATCTGGCAACCGAAGTGACGTTGCAGCCCATTCGCCGGTTTGGCTTCGATGCAGCAATTCTCTTCTCGGATATTCTCGTGATCCCCGATGGACTTGGGCGTTCGGTCAGGTTTGTTCAAGGGGAAGGTCCGCAGCTTGATCCGATTTCTCCCGAAGAAATCATGGATCTCGATCCTTCCAAGGTGATTGATCATCTCTCACCGGTGTTCGAGGCGGTCGGCAAGATCCGTCATGGGCTACCGGAGGAAACGACTTTTCTTGGCTTCTGTGGTGCACCCTGGACTGTGGCGACCTATATGATTGCCGGGCATGGCACACCGGATCAGGCACCGGCCCGTCTGTTTGCGCGCAAGCATCCCGAGGCTTTCGCGGTGTTGATCAATGTTCTCGTTGAAGCTTCGATCCTCTATCTGGTCAAGCAGCTGCAGTGTGGAGCCGATGCTGTGCAGATTTTCGACAGCTGGGCTGGCGTACTGGATGATGCGCTCTATGTGACAGCGTCTCGAGATCCGATTGCCAAAATCGTTGCTGGCGTTCGGGCACAAATCCCCGATGCAAAGATCATCGGTTTCCCGAAAGGGGCCGGTATGCGGCTTGAGGATTTTGTTTCGGTGACCGGCGTCAACGCGATCGGGCTCGACTGGACCGTGCCACTTGACTGGGCGCGGGACGCTCTTCAGCCGAAGGTGGCTTTGCAGGGCAATCTGGATCCTACCCTTCTGATGTCCGATGAACGTCATCTGGATGAGGCCATCGACCGGATCATGGCCGCGTGGAGCAACGGGCCTTTCATCTTCAACCTTGGTCATGGTATTTCCCCACAGGGTGATATCAATCTGGTTCATCGTCTGATAGATCGTGTACGGTCCTATCACGGGTAGTGCAGTCTGGGCGCAATTGCCCGATCCAGGCCATATAAGTGGCACTTGTTGTGCGAACCAGATTTTGATCAATACTATTGAGGACTGAAATGGATTTTCTGGAATTCCTGCCTTATGAGTGGACCAAGGCGCTGCATATCATCAGCGTGATCACCTGGATGGCGGGTATCTTCTATCTGCCGCGGCTGTTCGTCTATCATGCATCGGCCGAGATCGGTTCCGATAAATCCGAGACTTTCAAGGTGATGGAGCGCAAGCTGCTCAAGGGCATCATGAATCCTTCGCTTATAGCCAGCTGGATTTTCGGGCTATGGCTGGCCTTTGGTCACGGCATCTGGGCGGCCGATGCCATCTGGCTGCATGTCAAGTTTCTGCTTGTCAGTCTGATGACCGCATACCATATGGTCTGCGCACGCTATGTTCGCGTTTTTGCAGCCGATCAAAATCGCAAGAGCCATGTCTACTATCGTTATTTCAATGAAATTCCGACCTTGCTGATGCTGGCGATTGTTATTCTGGCTGTTGTTAAGCCATTTTAATGACAGCCTAATCGGGATTCGAGACTAGCAATTGGTCTCAATTGGGGTCTTTCCATTCGCTTGTTGGCATATTTTTCGTTGATGGGGCTTGCCCAACTTTTGCGAAGCAGCTATGTTCCGCGAAATCGTTTCTAACGATGACTAACTTGGAAACGCTTTCTTTCCTCTGTTTCCAAGGCTATAGCGAGGCACAATAACAAACAACAGTGCCTTGTTTCTTCTTCCTACCTTTTTCCCTTGGTTGCTTATCCCTTATATGAGAGTTTCGCTATGCGCGAAATGAAATTAAAAGAACTCAAACAAAAATCTCCAACAGAGCTATTGAACTTTGCTGAAGAGCTCGAGGTCGAAAATGCCAGCACGCTGCGAAAGCAGGAGCTGCTTTTTGCGATCCTCAAACAGCTAGCAGAACAGGAAACCGATATCATCGGCGAAGGTGTCGTCGAGGTATTGCAGGATGGTTTCGGTTTTCTGCGGTCACCAGATGCAAACTATCTGCCTGGCCCCGACGATATCTATATTTCACCTTCTCAGATCCGGCGCTTTTCCTTGCGTACGGGTGATACGGTGGAAGGACATATTCGCAGCCCCAAGGAAGGCGAACGTTATTTTGCCCTTCTGAAGGTGAATACTGTCAACTTTGAAGATCCGGACAAAGCGCGCCACAAGGTGCATTTTGACAACCTGACGCCATTGCATCCCGATGAACGGTTCAAGCTGGAATCGACTGATCCGGAAGGCAAGGACATGTCCAGCCGTGTGATCGATCTGGTTGCTCCGCTTGGCAAAGGTCAACGCGCCCTGATCGTTGCGCCGCCGCGTACCGGTAAAACCGTGTTGTTGCAGAATATCGCCAAGTCGATCACTGCAAACCATCCGGACAGCTGCCTCATTGTCCTTCTGATCGACGAGCGCCCTGAAGAGGTGACCGACATGAAGCGGACGGTGAATGGCGAAGTGGTTTCCTCCACCTTCGATGAGCCGGCTTCCCGCCACGTGCAGGTTGCTGAAATGGTCATCGAAAAGGCAAAACGCCTAGTGGAACATGGCCGTGACGTGGTCATTCTTCTTGATTCCATCACGCGCCTTGGACGCGCCTACAACACGGTCATTCCGTCTTCGGGCAAGGTTCTGACCGGTGGTGTTGATGCCAACGCATTGCAGCGCCCGAAGCGCTTCTTCGGTGCGGCTCGTAATATCGAGGAAGGCGGCTCGCTGACGATCATCGCGACAGCCCTTATCGATACGGGTAGCCGCATGGACGAGGTCATCTTCGAAGAATTCAAGGGCACGGGTAACGCCGAAATCGTTCTTGATCGCAAGGTATCCGACAAACGTATCTTCCCGGCGATGGACATTCTCAAGTCC
The DNA here is from genome assembly GCF_963666525.1 of uncultured Cohaesibacter sp. NCBI lineage: Bacteria > Pseudomonadati > Pseudomonadota > Alphaproteobacteria > Hyphomicrobiales > Cohaesibacteraceae > Cohaesibacter > uncultured Cohaesibacter sp. The sequence goes on along the minus strand of NZ_OY762905.1, from coordinate 2,416,692 downwards.
GGTACCCGCAAGGAAGAACTCATGGTCGAGCGCAAGGATCTGCAGAAGGTTTTCGTTCTGCGTCGTATTCTTGGTGCCATGAACAATGTCGATGCCATCGAGTTCCTGCTCGACAAGCTGCGGTCGACCAAGAACAACGCCGAATTCTTCGACAATATGAATACCTGATCGCCGGGCACGCTCTCAAATTGGGCTTGCCCGAAGGCGAACAAAAGACTAGAAAGCCGTCTGACAGTCGTCAGGCGGCTTTTTGTTTTATGGCATTTCATCAGCCATGGCGCCGTTTCATCGACAGGCGGACTTTTTCCAGGTGGTGAGAGACTGTCGTGTCAGCCAAATGATCCGGACCCGCTTGCGGCTTCTTCGGATGATCCAGACAAACCGGTTTGTGCAGATAGATTCGGTGCTGAAACAATCAAATTTTCGGTCGATCAGAGAGCGTTTCCATCATTCGGAACCGTCAGGAAAACAGCCATGACGCGAGATACCATTTTTGCCCTTTCGAGCGGTGCAGTGCCTGCCGGTGTTGCGGTGATTCGTCTGTCTGGCCCCAGGGCCCGCGCAGTCATGAACAGGCTGATTGACAAGGAACCCAAGCCGCGTTTTGCCGCTCTGCGCTACATTACCCATCCGGACAGCGGGGATGTGATCGATCAGGCGCTGGTGATCTATTTTCCCGACATGAAATCCTTTACGGGTGAGGATGCGGTTGAATTCCATCTGCATGGCGGCCGGGCCGTCGTCAAGGCGATGCTCGCACTGCTTGGCAGTTTTGATGGCTGCCGGATGGCCGAAGCAGGGGAGTTCACCCGGCGGTCGTTTGAAAACGGCAAATATGACCTTACCGCAGTGGAAGGACTGTCCGACCTTATTCATGCGGAAACGGAGAATCAGCGCAAGCAGGCGATTCGGCAGGCAAGCGGTGCGCACAAGAGCGTGATCGATGGTTGGCGCGAGACGTTGCTGCATGCGCGCAGCATGATTGAGGCTGAACTCGATTTCTCCGATGAAGAGGATATTCCGGGTGCGATTTCCGATGTGATCTGGCCAAAGCTGCGCGAACTGAAAGCCGATATTGAGCGACATCTCTCCAAGGCCGATCATGGCGAGCGGTTGCGTAATGGTCTGACGGTGGTGTTGGCGGGTCATCCCAATGCCGGCAAATCATCCTTGCTGAACTGGTTTGCCAAGCGCGACGTTGCCATTGTTACAGAAGAGGCAGGGACGACGCGCGATCTTCTGGAGCTGCATCTCGATATCGAAGGCTACCCGGTGACGATGATCGATACGGCCGGTTTGCGGGAGTCCGACAATATTGTCGAGCGGGAAGGGATTCGCCGCGCCTTGGAGAAAAGCGAAAATGCCGACCTGTTGATAGAAGTGGTGGACGGCCAGCATCCAGAGGCTCGGGTGGAACTTAACAGCACTGCACGGCGGATGGTCCTGTTCAATAAGATCGACAGGATCGATTCGGATCCGTTTCATGAAAATTCCATGGAAAAGGGCGAAGATCAGGCGTTTTTCGCTTCGGTGAAGGCTGGGATCGGTATGGATGTCTTTTACGATTCGTTTGTGAAACAAATCGAATCCCTGTTTGATGGCGCTGAAGATGTGCTAATCACACGCGAGCGGCATAAGAAATTGCTGAGCTCGTGTGTGGATAATGTTAATAAATCGCTTATCTATACAGATTCCCCAATCGAAATCCGGTCTGAATATTTGCGGCAGGCTGGGGATGAACTGGGGAAAATAACTGGAAGAATTGATGTTGAGGAAATGCTCGGCGTTATTTTTTCACAGTTCTGTGTGGGCAAATAGTGGATCGTTTCACGTGAAACATAGTTTTTGAAATTCGCGATTGACTCTGTTTCACGTGAATCACGAATCGATAAATCTACCTAGAATGTTTCACGTGAATCTGAGAAAATGCGCAGAATTGTGCGAGATTTTCTGTTTCACGTGAATCCTGAAAACAGGGTCTATTCAGGCTATCATGTGAGATGTAAACAAGATCTGAAGAAATGGATCCTGGAGATCGTCTCCTGTCAGGACGCGCTATGTGGTGTCGATGAGTGAGATGTAAATTTTAGTGCCATCTGGTGCTTTTCTCGAAATGAGAGGGTTTTGAATGAACCGGTTCGATGTGGTGGTTGTTGGTGGTGGACATGCTGGTGCCGAGGCTGCGGCTGCGGCTGCTCGCGTCGGTGCGTCTGTGGCGCTGGTTACGCACAGTCGCAATACCATCGGCGTGATGTCTTGCAACCCGGCAATTGGCGGATTGGGGAAGGGCCATCTCGTTCGCGAGATTGATGCACTGGGTGGTGTCATGGGGCTGGCTGCTGACAGGGGTGGAATCCAGTTTCGTCTTCTCAATCGGCGCAAGGGTCCGGCCGTGCAGGGGCCACGGGCGCAAGAAGATCGAAAACTCTATCGTGATGCTGTTCAGGCGCTACTGTTCGATATCCCGACTCTTACTGTCATCGATGGTGAGGTCGCGGACATGGCGATTGTAAACGGGCAGGTGACGGGCGTTACTCTGGCGAATGGTGCCGAGATTGCCTGTGGTGCAGTCGTGCTGACAACGGGTACGTTTCTGCGTGGGCTCATTCATATCGGGCAGAAGAGTTTCTCTGCCGGGCGGATGGGTGATCCTGCCGCCAATGATTTGTCGCTGCGGTTGATGTCGGAAAATTTCCGTCTTGGTCGTCTGAAGACCGGAACGCCAGCACGACTCAATGGCAACACGATCGACTATTCATCATTGGGAACGCAGCCGGGTGACGATGAACCAGTGGCCTTTTCCTATTTGACGGAAAAGATCACGACGCCTCAGATCGATTGCCATGTGACCCGTACCGTCGACAAGACCCATAAGATCATTCGCGACAACATCCACAAATCCGCTATGTATTCGGGTCGGATCGAAGGGGTGGGGCCGCGCTATTGTCCGTCCATCGAGGACAAGATCAATCGCTTTGGCGATCGCGATGGCCATCAGGTGTTTCTGGAGCCTGAAGGGTTGGATGTGGATACGGTCTATCCGAACGGCATTTCCACGTCGCTGCCTGAAGACGTTCAGGATGCCTATATCCATTCCATCCCCGGTCTCGAAAATGTCGAGATCAAGCAGTATGGCTATGCGATCGAATATGACTATATCGATCCTACCGAGCTGAAGGCGACACTTGAGACCAAGCGGGTGTCCGGACTTTATCTGGCCGGGCAGATTAATGGCACGACCGGTTATGAAGAGGCTGGGGCTCAGGGTTTGATCGCCGGTCTCAATGCTGCCCGGCAGTGTGGTGGTCAGGATGGTGTGGTGCTTAGCCGCTCGGATGCCTATATCGGCGTGATGATTGATGATCTGATCACCCGAGGGGTGATGGAACCTTATCGGATGTTTACCTCCCGCGCCGAGTATCGTCTGTCGCTTCGGGCAGACAATGCCGATCAGCGGCTGACCGGAAAGGCGGATGCCTGGGGGTTGATCGACGATGCACGACGCAAGAGTTTCAATCACAAGAAGGAAGAACTGGAAGCCATCTCGGCTCTGGCGCGGGAAAAGAGCCTGACGCCGAACGAAGCTGAGCGCCATGGGTTGAAGATCAACAAGGATGGTCAGCGCCGCAGCGTCTATGAGTTGCTGGCCTATCCGGATCTTGATCTTGATCGCCTGACTGCGGTGTGGCCCGAGTTCGGGAATTTCTCGAAGGGCGCACGCAAGCAGCTGGAAGTGGAGGCGCTCTATCAGGTCTATATGGAACGTCAGACCGATGACATCGAGACCTTCAACAAGGATGAGGCTCTGGCGATTCCGTCGAATTTGCAATTTGATGCGATCAACGGTTTGTCCAACGAACTCAAGCAGAAGCTCAATCACGTCCGGCCACAGACACTGGGCCAGGCCTCGCGCATCGATGGTATGACGCCTGCCGCTCTGACGCTGGTATTGGCGCATAGCAAGCGGATGTGATTTCAAGAAGATAGAAGCTAACGGGAGCAGGGAGAGGTCCTTGTTTCGTTGTCTTCAATGAATGGATGAAGCAAATGGACGACAAGACACGCGGCATCGAGCTGATTTCTTCCATGCTCCCGGTTTCACGTGAATCCGTGGGCAAGCTGGATGCCTACGCGGCGCTGGTGAGAAAGTGGCAACCAGCACAGAATCTGGTGGCGCCCAAGACTCTGGACGAAATCTGGGTGCGGCACATCGCCGACAGTGTTCAGATTCATGCAGCGCGTCCTGAGGCCCGCTACTGGATCGATATGGGGTCGGGGGCTGGCTTTCCAGGGCTGGTGACGGCGATCCTGCTGGATGATCTGGGAGAGGACTATCGGGTCAATCTCATCGAGAGCAACGGGCGCAAGGGCAGCTTCCTCAAGACAGTGGCGCGTGAGCTTGGATTGAAGGTGGTGGTACATGGCGACAGAATCGAATCGGTGCTTGAAAACTGGTCCGATCCGGTCGATGCCTTCAGTGCCCGGGCGCTTGCTTCGTTCGATAAATTGTGCGGCTTTATTCATCCCCATATTTCTGAAAGTTGTGTGGGTGTTTTCCACAAAGGTCGGGACTTTGATCGAGAATTGAGCGAGGCTAGTGTCCGCTGGAATGTAGATCTGGTACAACAAAGCAGCAGGACAGATCCGGATGCGAGGGTCGTCATTTTGCGCCGCTTATCACCCAAAAACGCATAGTGAAACAAATGCGAAGTGAGGCTACTTTATGAGTTCACTGCCTGAATCTCCCCGCGTTCTGACCCTTGCCAATCAGAAGGGCGGCGTCGGGAAAACGACGACTGCAATCAATTTGGGTACCGCTTTGGCGGCGATTGGTGAGACCGTTCTGATCGTGGATGTTGATCCTCAGGGTAATGCGAGCACCGGGCTTGGGATCGATCGTCAGTCACGCAATATTTCGACGGCAGAGCTTCTTCTGAACGAAGCTACGTTGATGGAAGCTGCGATTCCGACTGCGGTTCCGCGCCTGTCCGTTGCTGCTTCGACTATGGATCTGCTTGGTCTTGAACAGGAAATTTCGGGTGACAAGGATCGTGCCTTCCGGTTGCGCCGGGCCATTGAGCGGCATGGCGAAATGGGTGACAGGATCCCGGAAGATAAGCGTTTTACCTATGTTCTGATTGATTGCCCACCATCCCTCAACCTCCTGACTATCAATGCCATGGCTGCAGCTCACTCCATTCTGGTGCCATTGCAGTGCGAGTTCTTTGCGCTTGAAGGTTTGACGCAGCTCATTCAGACTGTGAATCAGGTGAAAGGCGCACTCAATCCGGAGCTTTCAATTCATGGAATCGTGATGACCATGTATGACAGCCGCAACAATCTCTCCAATCAGGTGGTGGAAGATGTGCGGGAGCATATGGGTGACAAGGTTTATGAGACGATCATTCCGCGCAATGTGCGGGTATCCGAGGCTCCATCCTACGGCAAGCCGGCGCTGCTCTATGATCTGAAATGCTCTGGCAGCCAGGCTTATCTCAAGCTCGCTTCGGAAATCATTCAGCGTGAGAAGAAGTTGCGTAACAAGGCAGCCTGATCAAGGCTGTCTCAAATTGACAAGAGGGAAGTCGGATCCGGGTGAAGCGGTCGCGCTGCGGGTTTGATGGGAATGCGGAAAATGACGAAAAAACCAGTTGAAGGCAAACGGTTGGGACGCGGATTGGCCGCTCTCATTGGTGATATGGATAACGAATCGCAGGCGATCGAGCGGGCTCGGTCCCAGCGCCGCATTCCGATTGAATTCCTGCGGCCAAACCCGAGGAATCCGCGCCGGGATTTCGTCGAGAAGGATCTCGATGATCTGACTCGCTCGGTCAAGGAAAAGGGTATCATGCAGCCCATTCTTTGCCGTCCGGTAGATGGGCGCAGCGATTCCTTTGAGATCATCGCCGGTGAACGTCGCTGGCGGGCTGCCCAGGCCGCCGGTCTTCATGAAGTGCCGGTGCTCATTCATGACGTCAATGACAAGGAAGCGCTCGAACTCGCCATCATTGAAAACGTACAGCGCGCCGACCTCAATGCTCTGGAAGAAGCTCTGGGATATGATCAGCTGATCGCCGAGTTCGACTATACGCAGGCGGAACTGGCCGATGTCATCGGCAAGAGCCGTTCGCATGTTGCCAACACCCTGCGTCTGCTCAAACTGCCAGAAAGCATCAAGGATTATCTCAAGAAGGGTGAGTTGACGGCTGGGCACGCCCGTGCGCTGATTACGGCTGAAAATCCGGAAGAATTGGCCCGCCGAATCGTTGAAGACGGCATGACCGTGCGTGATGCTGAAAAGGCAGGGCAGGAGAAGGACAAGAATCCGAAAGAGCCAAAGCCGAAGAAGGAAAAGGACGCCGATACGGTAGCCCTGGAAAAGCGGCTGACGGACCGCCTTGGCTGGAATGTCTTCATTGCGCCAAAGAAAAAAGGCGGCGAGTTGAAGATCCAGTACAAATCTCTTGAGCAGCTTGATGCGATTATCTCAATTCTCGAGAAGTGAGACGGGTCCAGAACGGTTTTTGAAAGGGAGCTTCGGCTCCCTTTTTTGTTGCCAACTGATTCACGTGAAACGAATTTATCGTTTGATTCGATGACTCTAGGGTTTTGTCGGGAAGCTTGGCGGCTCACGCTTTCATTTGAGTCGTGTTGAGGAACGGGTAGGGGCCAGCCAAGAGGAAGAAGATCGCTGTCTAGTGGTCGGTTTTCGCGTTTGAGCGAGGGCTGGTCGACGCAATGGCGCGTTGGAGCGGCCACAAGGTGATGAGGGCGATCAGCCCGGCCACGCCAAAAGTTCCAGCCGGGAAGTAGTGCGATGTTCCCTGTTCGCTGAAAAAGGAGAAGGTGTGGGTCATGATCAGCGGGCTGAGAATTGCCGTCAGTGACATGATGGATGAAATTCCGCCCTGCAACTCACCCTGTGCATTGGCCGGAACCCGATTGGAGACCAGCCCCTGCAGCGCTGCCATGCCGACACCACCAATGGCGATAATTGGCAGGCCAGCCATCAGGACCCAGCCTTTGGTGATGAAGAGGAATGCCAACATGCCCAGCGCTTCGATCGAGATGCCGATGAAGGCCACGGTTTTTTCCTGAAACCAGTTGAGCATCATACGGATTAGAAAGACCTGCACCAGCGCATAGAAAAAGCCATAGATGCCGAGCGATATGCCCGTTTGAAGGCTTGACCAGCCGAAGACCTCGCGGGTGAAAAAGGGGAAGACGGTGGGGTAGATCTGTGTTGCCAGATGGAAGAAGAAAAAGGCGGCGAAAAACAGAATGATTCCGGGTGTCTTTGTCGCCTGGATCAACGTTCCCGCAGGGTTTGCGCGACGCCATTCAAACGGACGGCGATTTTTCGGCTCCAGTGTTTCGGGAAAGATGAAATAGCCATAGAGCAGGTTGAGGACAGTCAAGCCGGCGGCAAAGAAAAATGGCGCCACTACGCTGATTTCGGCAGTAAGCCCACCGATGACCGGCCCGGCAATGAAACCTAGGCCAAATCCGGCGCTGACAAGGCCGAAATTGCGGGTTTTCTCTTCCGGTTTTGAGATATCCGCCACGAAGGCGAGGGCACAGGTGTGGGTTGCTCCGGTGATACCGGAAAGCAGGCGGGCGATGAACAACAACGCAAGGGACCCCGCAAAGCCCATGATCAGATAATTGATGCCCATGAAGGCCAGCGAGACCAGCATGACTGGCCGTCTTCCGAAACGGTCGGACAGGTTGCCCAGCGTCGGTCCCATGAGAAACTGCATGGTGGCATAGACAAAGCTCAGATAGCCGCCATAGATCGCTGCATTGCTGAGGCTTGAGTGCGTCAGATGCTGCAGGAGATCGGGCATGACCGGCATGATCAGGCCAATCCCCATGGCATCCAGAAAGACCGTTATGAGCGCAAAAAGGGCGGAATGTCTTCTTGAGGATGGGGACGGATTTGCTTCGTGCATGGGGTCATACTCTCAAGAACCGCGAGACTTTCGGCGCTGGCGCAAAACGCGACCGGCGGATTGCCTGCTTCGTTGTGATCAATAGATAAACCTAAAAACTTAAGAAAAATGTTCGATAGATTCACGTGAAACGATCACGCAAATGCGGGCTCCAGTCTGCGGGTGAGGCCACAGGGCAAAAGCGAAAATTCGCGGTATTGGATAGGGTTAGCGTGCGCTTCTCTGTGCTGTCGCGGCGATCATCATCAGGGTGTCTGAAATGACCGTCTGGGAGAGCGTGTAGTTCTTGCGGCTGTTGGCAAGGCTCTGGGAGAGCAGCTCGCAAGCGCGAGACGCGTTTCTGCTGCTCCAGATGCGCAATTGGCTTTGAATGAGCGGTTTGCGCTTGAAATGCAGCATCGGGGCGGCCTTGTCGAGCGCCGTCTGGGGCGGTGTTCCCTTGTCCAGGAGATGCAGGCAGCGTTCCAGCATCTGGAAATGGCGCAAGGCTGCCGAGCCGATCACCGACGGGTTCTGGCCCGATCCAAGGATCTGTTCCAGCCGCCTGTCCAGTTCACCAGTGTTTCCAAGTGCTGCGGAATCGATGATCATGTCGATCTGCTGGTTGGAGGCATCTCCGACGATGTCTTCGATGTGCTGCTCGGTGATTTCGCTGTCGTCCATCGCATAGAGGCACAGTTTCTGCACCTCGGCGCGGGAGGCCATGCGGTCAGCGCCCAGATTGTCCAGCAGCATCGTTCTGGCATTCTTGGTGATGGAGAGCCCCGCCAGAGCGATTTCCTCGTCTATGATGCCGTTGAGGGCTTCTCTGGCATCCATATAGCAGGGCAGGGCTACGGCGCTGAAGGCATTTTCGATGGCCTTGCGCATGGGAACCGATTTTTTGAGATCGGCTGCCTTGATGATGATGAAGGCGTCCTTCGGCGGCGTGTTGAGTACCGGCTCAAGGGCAGGCATGATGGACTTGTTGCCGCTCATCTGGATGGTGATCACGCGGCAGCCGCCAAACATCGAAATGGTATTGGCCTCGTCTGCAAGTCGCAGGGGATCGTTGGCCAGATCGGACGAATCGAGACGGACGACGGCAAAGGGGTCGGAATTGTTTTTCAGATATGTCTGGGCCAGGCGATCTGCGCGTTCAGTGACCAGACCGGTGTCCTGACCATAGATCAGAATGACCTTGTGGGAGAGGTTGGGTTTGACCAGATAGGCATCGATCATGTTGGCCTTGATTTGTGCCATATCCTACCTCTGGAACGCGAAAGAATCGTAAATCTTTAGGAAAAACAGAGCTTTAGGAGAATCCTGAAGCTCTGTTTGAGGATCATGTGCCGGCAGCAAAGAAGGCCGAAAGACGGAGCTGGATGTCATTGGCGATCTGCTCGGCGGCGCGGTTCTCGGCGTCAAGGCTGGCTCGGTCATTGGCAAATCGCTGGGTGCTTCTGGCATATTCCGCCGTAAAGAAGCTGGAACCCTTGGTGGCAACCGTCTTGTCGGAAAGCCGGATCAGCTGATAGTTGGCCGTCAAGCTTACACGGGTCGTCGTGGCAAGGCCGGTACCGCTTTCAATGGTCAGGTCATCGCTGGACTTCTTGACATCAAAGGACAGCTTGTAGGCCGGAGCCGCCGGCTCGCCGCCGCCAGTGAAGGAGAAGACGAGACTGTTGCGGATTTCCTGTTCGAGGCGGGTCTTGGCTTCGGCAATTTCTACCGAGGAAAGCTCGGTAGACAGAGATTGGCCAGACGCGGTCGTGGAGGAATAAAGCGGACGGACCTGACAGGCGGAAAGTCCAAGACCGAGGCCCAGGAAGAGGGCCAGGGTCAGAATTTTCGTCTTGCTATGTTTGTCAGATAACAACATTGACGATCCTTTTGGGCACGACAATGACCTTGCGCGGAGCCTTGCCATCCAGTGCTTTGATTACGGGTTCAGATGCGAGTACAGCCTTTTCGATTGTATCGTTATCTGCGTCCGCAGCAACGGTTATTTCGCCACGCTTCTTGCCGTTGACCTGAATTGGAAGTGTGATTTCATCTTCCGTCAACATGGCGCTGTCCGCTTTTGGCCAGCCCTGTGTTGAAACCAGCCCGTCCATGCCGAGCTCGGACCAGCATTCTTCGGCCAGATGCGGCATCATAGGAGAGCACATCAGCAGCAGCAACTGCATGGATTCACTGACAACCCAGCCCAGTGAGGCATCGGCAGACAGCTTTTCGGGCTTGGCATCGGCGGCAATCGCATTGACCAGCTGATAGATCTGGGCAACGGCGCGGTTGAAGCCGAGCTGCTCGATGTTGCTTTCCACATTGGCCAGCGTCTTGTGGGTCAGCTTTCGCAGGGCCAGAGCTTCGCCAGACAGGCTTTCCGGCTTGCTGAGCGTTGCGGAGTCAAGAAATTCCGATACATCGGCCGTCAGGCGCCAGATGCGCTGGATGAAGCGGTGGGCGCCCTCGGCACCGGCTTCGGTCCAGATGACGTCACGTTCCGGAGGGCTGTCGGAGAGCATGAACCAGCGGGCTGTATCGGCGCCGTAGGTTTCAATGATGTCGGTCGGATCCACGGTGTTCTTCTTGGATTTCGACATCTTCTCGATAGAGCCGATGGTGATGGTTTCACCGGTTTCCTTGTGAACAGCGCTTCGTTTGCCGTCCTTTTCGCTTACCGTGATCTCTGCCGGGGAAACCCAGCGGCCATCCTCGCCCTTGTAGGTCTCATGTACGACCATGCCCTGCGTGAACAGTCCCTTGAAGGGCTCCTTGACGTTCATGTGGCCGGTGGCGCACATGGCGCGGGCAAAGAAGCGGGAATAGAGCAGATGCAGGATCGCATGCTCGATACCACCGATATACTGATCAACCGGCAGCCATTCGTCGACGGCCTTCTTGTCGGTCGGATTTGTCTCCCACGGCGCAGTGAAGCGGGCGAAATACCAGGAACTGTCCACGAAGGTGTCCATGGTGTCCGTTTCGCGCCTTGCAGGCTTGCCGCATTTCGGGCAGGAGCAATCGCGCCAGGTCGGATGACGATCGAGCGGGTTGCCCGGCTTGTCGAAGGTGATGTCCTCTGGCAGCTTGATCGGCAGGTTTTCTTTCTTTTCCGGAACGACGCCACAGTCCGGGCAATGGACCATCGGGATCGGGCAGCCCCAGTAGCGCTGACGGGAAATGCCCCAGTCACGCAGCCGATACTGGGTCTTGCGCAGTGCCTGCGGTTTGTCGCCGATGATGACGGCTTCCAGTCTGGATGCAACCGTATCCTTGGCGTCCGCAATGGACAGACCATCGAGGAACTCGGAATTGAAGATAGTGCCTTCGCCGGTGTAGGCCTCGTCGGCCACATCGAAGGATGCAGGATCGGCGTCTTTCGGCAGAACTACCGGGGTGACCGTGAGGCCATATTTGCGAGCGAAATCAAGGTCGCGCTGGTCGTGGGCCGGGCAGCCGAAGATGGCCCCGGTGCCGTAGTCCATCAGAATGAAGTTGGCGACATAAATCGGCAATTCAATAGAAGAATCAAGAGGATGAACTACCTTCAGGCCGGTATCGAAACCGAATTTCTCAGCCGTTTCCAGCTCGGCGGCCGAGGTGCCCATGCGGTGACATTCGTCAACAAAGGCCTGCAGCTCGGGATTGTCCTTCGCCAGTTCCTTCGTCAGCGGATGATCGGCGGAAAGGCCCATGAAGGATGCACCGAACAGCGTGTCCGGGCGTGTGGTGAAGATCTCGACTTCGGTGTGGCCGTGGATTGGTTCACGCAGTTGGAAGCGTACCTGAAGGCCTTCGGATTTGCCGATCCAGTTGCGCTGCATCAGGCGAACCTTGTCCGGCCAGCGGTCGAGATTGTCGATTTCCGAGAGCAGGTCGTCGGCATAGTCGGTGATCTTGAAGAACCACTGGGTCAGTTCGCGCTGCTCGACCTCGGCGCCGGAGCGCCAGCCCTTGCCGTCGATAACCTGCTCGTTGGCCAGAACCGTCTGGTCTACCGGGTCCCAGTTGACCTTGGCGTTCTTGCGATAGGCAAGGCCCTTCTCGACGAAATCGAGAAACAGCATCTGCTGACGGTGGTAATAATCCACGTCGCAGGTGGCGAATTCGCGTTCCCAATCCAGCGACAGGCCCATCAGCTTCAGCTGGGCGCGCATGGTTGCGATGTTTTCGTAGGTCCAGTCCTTGGGATGGATCTTGTTCTGCATGGCGGCATTCTCAGCCGGCATGCCGAAAGCGTCCCAGCCCATCGGGTGCAGAACATTGAAGCCTTTGGCGCGCTTGTAGCGCGCGACAACATCACCCATGGTGTAGTTGCGAACATGGCCAATATGAATGCGACCAGACGGATAGGGGAACATCTCCAGCACGTAATATTTGGGCCGTGGGTCGTCATTCGTGGTTTTGAAGATTTTCTGGGTATCCCAGGTCTGCTGCCAGCGAATTTCCGCTTCGCGTGCGTTGTAGCGTTCATTAGCCATGGATCGTCGCCAATGCCTCGTCTCTAGAGCAAGTTCGGTAATCCGGAAATCAGCGAAAATGCTCTATTCTTTTGTATTTATGCGAATCCCTGTCCAGAAAGTCGAACCACTTTCCGAGGATGCGCTCCAAGTCACTTTCAGGGCCGACCATCATCAGAATTCATACCTTCCGTCAAGCCCTTTAAGCCCATATAGGCCTCTGAGGCGGTTCAATCTTGCGATGAAGCGGCCAAGAGGCTAATTTATCGTGCATAATGCAGGGAAACCAGCGCATAAAGTGTCTGGACCAGTGAACAACTCATCCATATGATGAGCGTGCTGGATTTTATCGTTTCCGGCATCAGTCAGGTGCATTTTCGAGCTGTTTTATCAGAGTCTTTTGCCGAAAATGCTTTCAAGAGGATTATGAAAACAAGATGAGTATATCGTCCCATTTGGCAGAGGTTAAACAGGCCATAGCGGAGTGCGAAAAGGAAGCCGGACGGGAGGATGGGAGCGTTTCACTCATCGCTGTTTCAAAGACCTTTGATGCTGATACGGTCGAAAAAGTGCTGAAAGTCGGTCAGCGGGTTTTCGGAGAGAACAAGGTTCAGGAAGCCAAGAGCAAATGGCCGCAGTTGCGCGAAAAATATGACGATGTCGAATTGCATCTGATTGGCCCGTTGCAGTCAAACAAGGCCAAGGATGCGGTTGCCCTGTTTGACGTCATCCATACCATCGATCGCAAGAAGATTGCGCGTGCCATTCGCGTTGAAATGGAGAAGCAGAGCAAGGAATTGGGGTTGTTCATCCAGATCAACACCGGTGCCGAGCCGCAGAAAGCAGGCATTCTACCTGATGACGCGGATGATTTCATCAGCTTCTGCAAGGTGGAGCTTGGCCTCGGCATTCGCGGTTTGATGTGCATTCCGCCGTTTGATGAAGATCCCAAGCCCCATTTCAAGTTGCTGCGCAAGATTGCCAAGCGCAATGACATCCGTGAATTGTCCATGGGCATGAGCTCCGACTTCAAGGAAGCGATCAAGCAGGGCGCGACCTATGTTCGCGTTGGCAGTGCCATTTTCGGCGATCGCAAGAAGAAACCGGCCTGAGCCCATCTCCTACGCGATACATCAGCTCTGAAGCGCTGGGCCAAAGGCCCGGCCGCTGTCCTTTCACTTTTCTTTCCTGTCATCGGGCTATGGTGAGCCTGGTTTTGGTGGAAATCACGGCCAGCAGATGGCGCAGGTCGGGTTTGGCAAGGGCAATGCAGCCTTCCGTGGCGCTATAGCCCGGGCGGGCCACATGCATGAAGAGCGCGCTGCCGCGCCGATTGGCGCGCGGGTCGATGTTGATATCCAGCACCAGCACCAGATCATAGAGATCATCGTCACGCCACATGCGCTCGTGGGATGCCGAAAACGGCAATTGCACCAGACGGTTATAGTTCGGATGACCGGGTGCATCGCACCAGCCCATATTCTTTTCGAGCCGGAAGAAGGGAAGAGCGGAGACTGGGCGCCTTTCCTTGTCCGGGCGGTAGAAGCCATAGAGGATGCGGGTTTGTATCAGCGGTGTGATGCCGTTGCCTTCAAGTTTGATCGGGCCAAGGCCGCTGCGGCCAAGGGCGCAGGGTATTGTGCGGGAGCCAAAGGACAACAGGCCCATGGTGGTCTGTAGCGGCTTCTTGCGTAGCGTGATTTCTCCAAGCATATCAGTCATGGCGATGCAGCTCCCTGCCGGATGATGTCTGTTGGCTTTAGCATTGTTGCGAAGGTGACGAAAGCATCTGTTTGTTCGTCGGGAAAATTACATTCGTCCATCCAAAACTATGCAATTGTGCAAATTTTTTTCTTGAAGGCACTGTCAGGTGAAAATTATTCCATTTTGGCGGTCCTGTTGCCTTGGCTCTTTCTTCCTCTCGCATGAGGCGTGGTGCGGCATTCATCTTGCATCATAGGCTTCTCGTCGCTGTGGCTTGGGTATCAAGGCCTTGGTTGATGATCTGTTCGAGCGTTGCAAGATGGATCCGGCAGGCTTGAGCGGCCGGGCCGCTAGAAGGGTGAAAGATGTCTCAGGAAGAAATTGCTACCGATCGTTATGTGAGTTTTATCGGGATTGAATGCGACCGCAATGCGGAAAGGATTGTTGAGTATATTGAGAGGCTTGCACATGGTCCAGCCAAGGGCAATGCCTATTGGCAGGCCTTTCTGGGCAAGATCGAGAAAAGCCGGTCGGGTGATACCGCTACTGGGGACGCGCTGTTTCTAGTGCATTCGCACATCAACCTCATTCGTGACCTGTTCGAAGACCATGAGGACGAAGAGGCGGCGGCTCTGCTGGAGAAAGTGGAAATCGAATGTTGCTGAACCGGAGCTGAGGAAAAACAGGTCATGACGGCGACGTGATTTGCCGTGATTTGAAAATCATTTAGGCTGTTCTTAAGTGCAAGCAGATCTTGTCTGGCTCGTGAGTGTTTCTATCTATAGAATATTCGCCAGGAGTCCGGCGACGAGGCCTTGATATTGTGTGACTTCGAACCATCCGGGAGCATGAGACAGATGACAGCTAGAAAGATTTTGCTGGTTGATGACGACACCGAACTGCGTGAAGCATTGATCGAACAGCTGTCGCTCTACGAGGAATTCGAAATCACGCAGGAAGACTGCGCTGCCGACGCGTTGCGGGCAGCCCGTTCGGATCACTATGATCTGCTGATCGTTGATGTCGGGTTGCCAGACATGGACGGTCGCGAGGCCGTCAAGCTGTTGCGCAAGGGCGACTTCCGGGCACCGATCATCATGTTGACCGGCCATGACACGGACTCGGATACCATTCTGGGGCTGGAAGCCGGCGCCAACGACTATGTCACCAAACCGTTCCGCTTTGCCGTGCTGCTCGCCCGTATCCGGGCCCAGTTGCGTCAGCACGAGAATAGCGAAGATGCGACCTTTACGGTCGGTCGCTTCACCTTCAAGCCTGCGGCGAAGATTCTGGCCGACGAATCAGGCGGCAAGGTGCGATTGACGGAAAAAGAGACCTCGATTTTGAAATATCTCTATCGGTCAGGGGACAAACCGGTCAGTCGCGATGTGCTGTTGCACGAAGTATGGGGTTACAATTCCGGTGTGACCACCCATACCCTGGAAACCCACATCTATCGCCTGCGGCAGAAAATCGAGAAAAATCCCTCCAATGCCGAATTGCTGATTACGGAATCGGGCGGATACAAGCTGGTGCCGTAGGGCGCTTCTGTTCGGCTGCCGCCTGAAGATGCCACCGGCAAGGGTCTGATGCTGCTTGACATGCCACGATAGAACTCGCCTATAGTGGGGCAGTTCTATCGGATTCTCATCGGGTTGAAAGACGTCTATGAGCCTGACAAGTGATATCGACCTGCTCAAGCAGGTTTCCTTCTTCAATGATTTTGACAATGACCAGTTGCGTCTGTTGGCCTTTGGCGCGGAAATGCGTGCCTATCGTGCCAAGCAGGTGATTTTCCGGCAGGGCGATCTGGCCGATTCAGGCTTTGTCATCACTGAAGGGCAGGTTCGGATGACCATTTCGGCCAACGGGTTTGACGTGCAGAGTCAGATCCTTGGTGCTGGCAGCCTGATCGGGGAAATGGCCCTGATGGCAGAAACACGTCGCTCCGCCATGGCCACGGCCATCGAGGATGTCAGGGTCATCCAGATCCGGCGGGTCACCTTCCGGCGCGTCATGGATGAATATCCTGATCTGGCGGCCATCATTCACGATCGCATTGCCGGGCGTCTGGCCGGTCTGGTTGGTGATCTCGAGCTGGTCCGCTCCAAGCTCGGCAATGACTCCGAAGAAGTCATGTCTCTGGAAGAGGTGGAAAGCTTCGTTCAGCGGGATTACTAGCTTTTTCTTGCCCCTTCATCTGTCTCACCCGGCAAGGACTGCATCTGCGGTCCTGATGATGGGGCGAGATGTGGGCAGGTGTTTGCCAACTGTTGCCAGAGATTTCCAGACTGCAGCTTTTGGAAACGTGCGCTCGCGCATTGTTCAATTTCAAACTGAATATTGCTGAAACGATTGGGAATTCTTCGCAAACCGGTTGTGACGGCCAGGTGATCGATATGTCTTGGCTGTTGTCAGTATTGATATAACTATCTGACATAAATATATAATTTCGCCATTGATTGCATATCTTAGAGATCAATCATAGTGCCATACTATTATTATGCAATTTTTAGATGAATATATTGATGTTTTTCTGTTTTCTTTCTGTAAGTAATTTGATCGATATGTTTGTTTCTACAGAGTAAATCGGTCATTTTATTACTGGATAAATAGGTTTTTATTGTACGTATTCTTTGATTTGACGCTTTTGGCTCGCTTTAGCTTGGGTGTGCCGGTGTGTATCAGTCCCATGTTCAACAAGCAGCGCGCCTTTGTGTGACGCCACGGGAACGCGGTTTCTTCTGATCTGCCGGACAAAAGCTGACCAGATCAAGGATTGCGGGCTGATGAAGACCAAGCTTACCGGCAAGGCGGACAATAAGGGCGAACGGACCTCTCATGTCTATTTTGCCTATCACGTCCCGAAATGCGCCGGGTCGAGTATCGACTACTATATTGCGCAGAATTTTGGTGATCAGTTTCTGCGTCCGGCTCGTCTGAAAGCACCCCGTATCCATTTCAGTTCAAGGAATTACCAGCAACCCGAGATGGGCGCGCTTGAAGGCATACGCTTCGTGTCAGGGCACTGGATCGGGCGCTCGCTGGAGGCTTGCTTTCCAGGCAGGCCGATCCGGCAGTCGATCCTGCTGAGGGACCCGCTCGGCTTCTACCTGTCCTATTACAATTATCGCATGAAGCGCTATCAGTCGCAGGGAATGCAGGCCTTTTCCTTCGACCTGTTCTACAGGACGCGACCACTCAACCCGGTTTCCAGTTTCATCCTGACCCGTGTGCTGGAAATTCCGGCACCGCTGGTGCGCCTGATGTCGTCAGAAGAGAAGCTGTACCGCATCCACGAGGGGTTGCGCGACTTCTGGTTTGTCGGCTCCTACAGGGACTGTGATCAACTGCTGGCGATGATAGCCCGGGAAGAGGGGGGATCGGTCGATTTTGCCTCGCGCAACAAGAATCCACATAAGGCGGTGACCGAGGCCACGCTAACCGATGGGCAGGTCAACCGGATCATGGAAGAGAACAGCCTCGATCAGGCTCTCTATGAGCATTATTGCATGAAGGGCGATAGCGCGGTTGCTTTCAGTCCGTCCGATCCGCTGAAGGCGATTCTCAAGGACTTTCAACGCCCCTTCTACTCGTATCTGAGCCACCGTCTGCGTGAGCTGCCAGACCAGCAGGCAGCCGATGGCCATGGTTTCAAGCGTAAAGTCCGGCCGGAGAGCTGGTAGCCGTTGTACAAACAAAAACTGCAGGGTTTTGGCCCTGCAGTCGTGTCTTTTGATCGTATTGCCAGGCGCTTTCCGATTCTATCGGTTCTGACGATTGTCAATCAGATCCTCGACAACGCTCGGATCCGCAAGGGTCGAGGTGTCACCCAGTGAGCCGAAGTCGTCTTCGGCGATCTTGCGCAGAATGCGGCGCATGATCTTGCCTGAACGGGTTTTTGGCAGGCCCGGTGCGAACTGGATGAGGTCTGGCGAGGCAATCGGCCCGATTTCATGGCGGACCCAGTCGCGCAGTTCCTTGCGCAGCTCTTCACTTTCCTCTTCGCCTTCCATAAGGGTGACATAGACATAGATGCCCTGACCCTTGATGTCGTGCGGATAACCCACCACGGCGGCCTCGGAGACCTTTTCATGGGCGACGAGGGCGCTTTCCACCTCTGCGGTGCCCATGCGGTGCCCGGAAACGTTGATCACGTCATCAACGCGACCGGTGATCCAGTAGTAGCCGTCCTTGTCGCGGCGGGCGCCGTCGCCGGTGAAGTAGTAGCCCTTGAAGGTCTCGAAATAGGTCGAGACGAAGCGGTCATGATCGCCAAAGACCGTGCGCATCTGGCCCGGCCAGCTGTCGGCGATGCAAAGCACGCCTTCGCATTCGGTTTCGCCGATTTCGTTGCCCATGCTGTCGAGCATGACCGGCTGGACGCCGAAGAAGGGCCGGGTGGCGGATCCGGGTTTGAGGTCGGTGGCGCCGGGCAGAGGCGTGATCAGGATGCCGCCGGTCTCGGTCTGCCACCAGGTGTCGACAATCGGGCACTGCTTCTTGCCGACAACTTCATAATACCATTTCCAGGCTTCTGGGTTGATGGGCTCACCCACAGATCCCAGAATGCGCAGAGAAGAAAGATCCGCTTTTTCAACATGTTCCGTGCCAGCACCCATCAGCGAGCGGATGGCGGTCGGGGCAGTGTAGAAGATGTTGACCTTGTGCTTTTCGCAGACGTCCCAGAAGCGGGACGGAGACGGGTAGGTCGGTACGCCTTCAAACATCAGGGTCGTGGCGCCATTGGCCAGCGGACCGTAGACGATGTAGGAATGGCCGGTCACCCAGCCCACATCGGCTGTGCACCAGTAGATGTCTCCATCGTGATAGTCGAAGACATATTGATGGGTCATCGACGCATAGACCAGATAGCCACCGGTGGTGTGCACTACGCCCTTTGGCTTGCCGGTGGAGCCAGAGGTATACAGAATGAAGAGCGGATCTTCGGCGTTCATCGGCTCCGGCGGGCAATCGGCAGACGCCTTGTCTACCATGTCCTGATACCAGACGTCACGGCCATCAACCATTGGTACGTCGCCACCTGTACGCTTGACCACGAGGGTCTTGACGGTGTGGCCAACCTTTTCGAGTGCCGTATCGACGTTGGTCTTCAGCGGCACCCTGCGGCCGCCGCGCAGACCCTGATCGGCGGTCACAACCAGCTTTGCCTCGCAGCCATTGATACGATCGGCCAGAGCGTCTGGCGAAAAGCCGCCAAAAACAATGGAATGAATGGCACCGATGCGGGCGCAGGCCAACATGGCATAGGCGGCCTCGGGGATCATCGGCAGATAGAGAATGACGCGATCGCCCTTGCCAACGCCCATGTCCTTGTAGGCATTGGACAGTTTGCAGACCCGTTCGTAGAGCTGATTGTAGGTGATGTGGGCGTCGTCTGCCGGATCATCACCCTCCCAGATGATGGCCGTCTGGTCGCCGCGGGCTTCCAGGTGGCGGTCGATGCAGTTGGCGGCCACGTTCAGCTCACCGTCTTCGAACCACTTGATGGAAACATTGTGATAGTCGAAGGATGTGTTCTTCACGATGGTGTAGGGCTTGATCCAGTCGATGCGTTTGCCCTGCTCTGCCCAGAAGGCCTGCGGATCTTCCACGGACTGTTTGTACATCGACAAATAGGCGTCGTTGTCGATCAGGGCATGTGATGCCACATCCGCCGGTACAGGATAGACGTTCTCCGACATGCGTTCCTCCCAGAACTCGTCTATTGAAACTGTGCACCATACTGGTGTGCTTGCTTGGTGCGGTGATGCTCGAAGGCAGTTTTTCAAACTATTATGCTTAGGCGATAGCAGAGCGTCTACACGAGTGGTATTGCTCTTTGGTAGGTAATATGAATGTATTATCGCCATCTGTATCTGGCGTAAAAAGAAACCATCCCACCAATGGATGAGTGAATTGTGCCGGTTCTCTATTATTCAAAAAAATAATTTCTTCTTTCTTCTGTCTATTCTTTCCTGTTCTGGATATTCGTAAAGGTTAGCGAGATCGTTTCTTTGAAATTACGGAAAATGCGGTCAATCATCCCATTGTCTAGGGGAAAACCCCGATGTCAAAAGTGGCCAAAACAAACAAAAAGGCCACTGCGGTGCGCAGCGGCCTTTGTCTGATTTCTGATCGGGTGTGGTCTCGCGAGTGCTATTCCGCTGCAGCCAATGCCTTTTCCGCCCGGCGCACCATGCCATAGAGGTCGCGTGGCTCGTCCGGATCGGCCAGCATGTCGAGGTCGTCATAGAAGCGGGTGCCCTTGATGACGTCGTGGATGTAGCGCAGGGCCGAGAAATCCTCGATGGCGAAACCGACGGAGTCAAACAGCGTGATCTGGCTTTCCGAGGTGCGGCCTTCTTCCTGTCCGGTCATCACTTTCCAGAGTTCCTTGACCGGGTGATCCGGTGCCAACTGCTGGATTTCACCTTCGATTCGGGTCTGCGGCGGGTATTCGACAAAAATGTCAGACCGGCGCAGGATATCCGCGTGCAATTCGGTCTTGCCCGGACAGTCGCCGCCGATGGCATTGATGTGCTGGCCCGAGCCGACCATGTTGTCGGTCAGGATCGTGGCGCACTGCTTGTCGGCGGTGCAGGTGGTGATGATGTCGGCGCCGGCCACGCATTCCTGATGGCTTGAGGCGCGGATGACCTTGAGGCCCGAATCCCTGAGGTTGAACTCGGCCTTGTCGGTGGCAATCGGATCGATGTCATAAAGGCGTACGGTGTCGATTCCGCAAATGCGCTTGAAGGCCAGTGCCTGGAATTCACACTGCGCACCGTTACCGATGATCGCCATGACCCTGGCATTCTTGGGTGCCAGATATTTGGCGGCCATCGCCGAAGTGGCGGCGGTTCTGAGGGCCGTTAGAATGGTCATTTCCGTCAGCAGCACAGGATAGCCGGTGTAGACATCGGCCAACAGGCCGAAGGCCGTGACCGTCTGCAGGCCTTCCTTGGTGTTTTTCGGGTGGCCGTTGACATATTTGAAGCCATAGACCTCGCCGTCACTGGTTGGCATCAGCTCAATTACGCCTTCCTTGGAATGAGAGGCGATGCGCGGAGTCTTGTCAAAGCTTTCCCACCGTTTGAAATCGCTTTCAATCTGGGCCGCGATCCCTTCGATGGCTTCTTCGACGCCGATGGAGAGGATCAGTTTCATCATGTTGTCGACGCTGACAAAGGGGACAAGATTGAGAGAGTCTTTGCGGGGGGCTGTCATGTCAAAAGTTTCCTGAATTCTTTGAGAAAACGGCAAGGCCTGCCGAAGGATCGGATGGGTGCGCGGATCAAACGGCGCTCACCATCGCTTGATGGATTACGTCGGCGATTCAAGAATAGCGGGACAAATTTTCAGACAAAATGGCAAAACTCCTCAATAAATGATAAGCCATTATCAAAATTCAAAGCGAAAATTGTACAATTCGGCAATTTCAGCATTTATCGCGAGAGGAGCCAGGGCCAATGAGCACGCAGCCTGCCAAGCACATTTTCGATCAGCTGGACAAGGATCTCATCTCCCTGCTGCGCCATGACGGACGGGCGCCCTTGTCCAAGCTCGCCGATATCCTGCATGTGTCGCGCGGCACGGTGCAGAATCGGCTGGACAGGTTGATGGAATCAGGGGCTGTGCTTGGCTTCACCGTTCGGGTGCGGGAGGACTATGAGCTGGATGGCATACGGGCGATCATGCTGATCGAGGTGGTCGGCAAGTCCACGTCCCAGGTTATCCGCAAGCTTCGGGGCATGCCGGAGCTGCATACCCTGCATACGACCAACGGGGCGTGGGACCTTGTGGCGGAGATTCAGGCCGCCTCCCTGTCCGATTTTGACCGTGTGCTCAGGGAGGTGCGTCTGATCGAAGGTGTGCTGAACAGTGAGACCAGCATTCTGCTCAGTACGATCTGAGGGTTGGGCCGATCAGGAGTCTTCGGATTTGCGGACCCATTTCCAGCCCGTGATCATCGGTTTGATCAGATCTTCACGCTTCCAGATCTTGTAGAAGGCGATGGTCGCGACGTGAAGGACGACCAACAGCAGCAGAAGAGGCGCAAGTGCCTCGTGCAGATCAATGGCGAGGCTGGCTGTGTCAGAACCGACATATTGGGCGAGCGGCCCGACATTGATAAAATCGTCCGGATCGCCCATCAGCCCTGAAGCCACCTGAGCAATCAGCAGGCCAAGAAGGGCGAAGGCGGCCAGAGCGCCCATCGGATTGTGACCGCGCCAATAGCTGGGTTTGCGTTCGAACAGGCTGGCGGCGTAGCTCAAGGTGGCTTTCGGACCATAGATGAAATGGGCAAAGCGGGCCGTTTTCGGGCCGATCAGGCCCCAGATCAGGCGGAAGGCAAGCAGCGCCACGATCGCATAGCCAAAATAGAAATGCAGGGTCATCACATCGGGTCCGAATTCGCCCAGTCCCCATGCCGCAACAACGCAAAGGACCAGAGCCCAGTGGAAGAGCCGGATTGCCGGGTCCCACAGGCGGACGCGTTCAAGCGGGGTGTCTTGTTCGGAATGTTCGGTCATGATGGTGGCCTGTCAATTTTGCTTAAAGAATTCAAATATCAGAGAGGGGAAAGAGCCGGGTAATATGAACCCGGCTCCGGTATGGATCAGTCGCGGAAGGCGTCATGGCAGCTTTTGCAGGATGCGCCGACAGCACCGAACGCAGCGGCCAGTTCGGTCTTGCCTTTCCCGGCTTCCACCTTGAGATTGGCTGCAGCACTGGCCAGAGCCTGATACTTGGCGGCAAACCCGTCCATGTCTTCCCAGATGGCCGGAAGCGCCTTGGTTGCGCCGGGCATGTCGGCATTCGATGTGCCTGCCATGAACAGGCCGCTGATGTCCGTGCTGGTGAGGTCTGCCAGAGCGTCGGCATGCTTCTGCGCCGTTGCGGCGTCATAGTCGCCCTTCAGCAAATCTGACAGGGGCTTCATATTGCCGCCCAATTTTTTGAAATAGGCCTGTCGCTCGCTGACAGCATCTTCTTTCGGGCCAGCAAGTGCCGGCGCTGCGATCAAGGACAAGGCGATGGTAGCAAGAGCTAGTTTATGCATGGTTGGTCCCCATTATTGCATCAAGATTGCATCAAATAATCCGGTCATGAATGCTCAAAAGAATTATTGACCTTGCGATTATATAGTCAGACTTTCTACTTATTGAATGACCATATTCCACACGCATGATGACTTTTGCGTGAGCTTTGTTTCTTTGCTTGGCCGCTTTTGAAAGGCGGCATGGTTCAGTGTTGTAATTGCCGGGGAAATTGCGATTGGCAATAAGTCGGTGGCGCTAAAATTGCCAAAGAAAAAGGGTGCGTAAAATATTCGCACCCTTTCTGGTATATGTCAAAACTCTATGGCGAACCAGATCAAGACCGTCTGTGCGGTCATCGGATACCGCAAGAACGGTTCTGATCAGAGACCGGCCTTTTCCCGAATCGCCTCGAATTTGGCCTTGCCGTTCTTCCACTCGATGCCATCATCAAAGCGCAGCAGCGAGGTGATGAACTGATCGGAGAATTCATCGGCGGCCTGAGCGGGCAGAAGGGAAGGCAGATTGTCGATGGAGGTCACCTCGACGGCATCGCCTGATCCATTCGTGGCCACTTCGATGACCGGCTCGTCCCAGCTGGTCGGGGCATCGTAGATCGGCAGCGGGTTGAAGTCGGAGAAGGGATCGCAGGAAACGTCAGAAATGACCTTCATGTTGCTCCCCTCTGCTGCCAGATGGGTCTTGTTGGCAAGCAACAGGCCCGGACCGAACATCAGCACGCAGTTGACCATCATGTCGTGGGAGAGAAGGGTCTGGCGATCCAGAATGCGGGTTTCCTCGATATCCCATTTGGTGACCTTGATGCCAATCGCTTCAAGGCATTCGCTGGCACCGGTGCCTGAGCGGCCCTTTGCTCCGATGACGATAGCGGTCGGCAGGTCTCCTTCGACCAGAGCGGCCAGTGCCCTGAGCTTTTCGATGATGATTTCCTGGCTTTCGAAGGGCGAGACACCCTTGGTGATCTCGTCGCGGCCGGCACGGCGTTCGAGCAGGCGGAAGGCACCAAGAGCCGCGCCCATCCAGCCAGCCCAATACCCGAATGCAGCGACACGACGGCCGTTTTCGTTGGTCAGGAACTCGATATCATAGAGCAGGCCACCGCCGTTGACGAAGCGCGCCATTTCCTTCTGCCAGCCGGTCTGATCCTTGTAGATATGGGCGAAATGGATCATCCGGTGCGGCAGTTCCGATGGTGTTTCTGCCAGTTCCTTGAGACCGAGAATGACTGTGTCCTTTGGGGCGTTTACCCAGGAACGTGGTTCGGCAAGGGCACACCCGACAGCCTCATAGTCTTCATTGGGACAAACGCGCTTGGCGCTCTTTTCCACCGTAACCGTAAAGCCGTTGTCGATAAGCTTTTTGGCGTTTTTTGGGGTAAGAGCCGTGCGGCGTTCGGTGCTGCGATCTTCATCGCGCAGCCAGATATGGGCTTTGGGTTCGGAAGGGGTGGGTGACATCTCTGGTCTCCGTAGAATTCTTTCTGTCCTGTGAGGGCAGGGCGCCTTGCGCAGGAGCAGTGTTTCTTGTTTGGCGACAATTTAGCGGTTTTGCCGGAAAATGATAGTCTCAGGGCAATGCGCAAATGTAATTTGTTGATGCACAGCCATCATTGTCAGGGTTTTCATTCGTCTTCCTGCCCAAAGGGGCGAGACGGCCAAATCAGTGTAGCGCAGGGGCTATCCCTGAAATGCAATCGATTTCATGGTTTGAATTATGAATATTTTTAGAGTTTTGAATTAGCCTGTCCGCAATTGGGGGACAGTCAGTCTATGCTAAGCGCGCTTGATATTGCGACAATCTATGCTTGTCTTTTTTTGTCTCTGCTCGTTGCGGTTTCCACGATGGCGACTGTGTGGCGTAGCAATTTTCAGCAAAAGGCGGCGGGATACTGGACGTCGGCCTACGTGTTCGGGATAGTGGCGGCAGTCATTCTGACCATGCAGAGTCGTTTGGGACCATTTGCTCCGGCGCTCTGCACTGCCATCGTGATCATGGCCAACGTAGCCATGCTTGCCGGGTTCCGCGCCTTCAACGGCAAGACAACCCCGTCCGTGCTGTTTTTCATTCTTCCCGGTGTCTATCTGCTTCTGGCTGACAACTACCCGGTGCTTTACGACAATCCGAACATGAATGCCATGGTACAGTCCCTGTTCGTGGTGGTGGTTGCGCTGACCAATGCCCACGCCATCGTGACCGGGGCTGGCAACAGGGAGTTGCCGATGGCGGTTCCTGCCTCGATCGTGCTGGTGGTCCATGCGATCGTGCGCGGTTGCGTAATCTATTTCACGCTGTTTCATCCGGCACCGGTGGTCAATGGTCGGATGGAAGCGGACTGGTGGAAGCTGTTTCTGCTCGAGATCTTCTTCAACACCACGATGATGGCGGTTTCCACCATTGTTCTGATCAAGGACCGGGCTGAACAGCGCCATCGGATTGCATCCGAAACGGATGTTTTGACCGGGATTGCCAACCGTCGCGCCTTCGTCAAGCAGATCAACCGGCTTTTGCCTGAAAGCGAGATCGGTGCCGTGCTGGCGATCATGGATATCGATCACTTCAAGCAGATCAACGACAATTACGGCCATGAAGCCGGCGACAAGGTTCTGGTCGATTTTGCCCGAACGGTCCGCTATAGTCTGCCGTCTTCGGCCCTGTTTGGCCGATTGGGTGGAGAGGAATTCGCTATCTATTTCCCCGGTGGCAATGCAGATCATGGCGCGGTGCTGGATCAGGTTCGCCATCATGTCGCTGAAACCACGTTTGACTATCGGGGTTTGCCGGTCCGCTTCAGCATCAGCATTGGCTTTGCCTCGGTGGAAACAGCAGGAAAACACTTCGACAGTCTGTTCGCGGCGGCAGATTGTGCTATGTATCTGGCCAAGAAGGAAGGACGCAACCGTGTTCTTGCCTACATGCCCTCGATGCGGATTCGCGAGGTTCTTGACGAAAGCTCCAAGGATCATGCCGAACTTGCAAAACTACCGCTGACGCTGAAGGCTATCTGACTTGACGTGCCCGGCCTAATCCGCGGTCCCGACAGCACCGAACGCACGAACGGATTTTCATGACTTCACTGTTTTTCGATCTTGATGGCACGCTGACCGACCCCAAGGCTGGTATCATCAGTTCCGTGCATTATGCCCTTGACAAACTCGGCATCGATGAGGTGCCGGAGGATCTGGACTGGGTCATCGGCCCGCCATTGCCGGAAAGCTTTGTCGTGATGGTTGGTGCTGACAGGGCCGAAGAGGGCGTTCGCGCCTATCGCGAGCATTATTCGGTAACCGGGCTTTATCAAAACGAGGTCTATCCGGGTATCCCCGCGTTGCTTGCGGCATTGAAAGCGGCAGGGCACCCGCTCTATGTGGCGACTTCGAAGCCGCATGTCTTTGCTAACCCGATTCTGGAGCGCTTCGGGCTGGCTTCCTACTTCGATGCGGTGTTCGGGGCCGAACTGGACGGGACGCGGGGCAACAAGGCCGATCTTCTGGCCCACGCGCTCGCGCAGACCGGATCAGATCCGCAGACATCGATCATGCTTGGAGATCGCAAGCATGATATTCTGGGGGCCAAGGCCAACGGGGTTAAAACCATTTCCGTGCTCTGGGGTTATGGATCCCGGGCAGAATTTGAAGCTGCGGGAACGGACAGGATTGTCGAGTCCGTCGCCGAATTGCGCGATGAACTCCTGTAAAAGGACAGAAATCTGGCCTTTTCCTTGCTTTTGGTGCTGAATCCGGTTGACGCCGGGGGCAATATTGCGTAGAAACCGCCCATTCTCATCACGAGACAAGACATTTTGAGCCACTGACCCGGTCCCGCAAAGGTGTAAAGAGAACCGGGAAGTCCACATCCGACAGCGCGTTGCGCCCTCGGGTGGATTTTTGCTATGCGGTTTTCTTTCGGGGACCGGTTGGCAGCAGCGGAGCGAAGACCCAAATTGGGTGTGAGCCGAAGTGAACCGGGCTTGTGTGTGGGAAGAAACGAAGGAGCAATGCATGTTTGAATCGCTATCAGATCGCCTGAGCGGCATTTTCGACAAGCTCTCGAAGCGCGGTGCGCTCAGTGAGTCCGATGTCAATGCTGCGCTGCGCGAAGTTCGCCGCGCGCTGATCGAAGCGGACGTTGCTCTGGATGTCGTGCGCACCTTCACCGAGCAGGTGAAGGAAAAGGCCGTCGGCGTGGAAGTGATCAAGTCGGTCAGCCCCGCCCAGATGGTGGTCAAGCTGGTGCATGACCAGCTGGTCGAAATGCTCGGTTCCGATGCTCGGGTCATCGATCTCAATGCGCCGTCTCCCGTTCCCATCATGATGGTTGGTCTGCAGGGGTCTGGTAAAACCACCTCGACCGCCAAGATTGCCCTGCGTTTGCAGACAAGGGACCGCAAGAAGGTCCTGATGGCGTCGCTCGATACCCGCCGTCCTGCCGCGCAGGAACAGCTCAGGGTCCTGGGCGAACAGAATGGCATTGCGACCCTGCCGATCGTTGCTGGCCAGACGCCGACCCAGATTGCCGACCGCGCCATCAATGCCGCCAGACTCGGTGGCTTTGACGTGGTCATGCTCGATACCGCCGGCCGTACCCATGTGGACGAGCCGCTGATGGTCGAGATGGAAGAGATCCGCCGGGTTACCAATCCGCACGAAATCCTGCTGGTGGCCGACAGCCTGACCGGTCAGGACGCAGTCAATGTGGCCAAGAGCTTCAACGAGCGCTGCGATGTGACCGGTATCGTGCTGACCCGTGTCGACGGTGACGGTCGCGGCGGTGCAGCGCTGTCCATGCGGGCAGTGACCGGCAAGCCGATCAAGTTGATGGGCACCGGCGAAAAGTCCGATGCTCTTGAGGAATTCCATCCCGAGCGTATTGCCGGCCGTATTCTGGGCATGGGCGATATCGTTTCGCTGGTCGAAAAGGCCGCCGAGACCATCGATGCCGAAAAGGCTGCGCTTGCTGCCGAGAAGCTGCGTAAGGGCAAGTTCGATCTCGAGGATCTCAAGGATCAGCTCGGCCAGATGGCCAAGCTCGGTGGCATGAGCGGCATCATGGGGCTGATGCCGGGCATCGGCAAGCTGAAGAAACAGATGGCCGCTGCCAATCTCGATGATTCCGTCGTCAACCGTCAGGTGGCTATCATCAATTCCATGACCCGTAACGAGCGCCGCAATCCCAAGCTGCTCAACGCCAGCCGCAAGAAGCGCGTGGCTGCCGGTGCCGGGGTCGAAGTGTCCGAAATCAACAAACTTCTCAAGATGCACCGCCAGATGGCGGACATGATGAAGATGTTTGGTAAGAAGAAAGGCGGCCTTGGCGGTCTGTTCGGTGGCGGTATGCCCCAGATCGATCCGGCGCAGCTTGAAGCAATGCAGAAATCCGGTCAGATGCCTGATATGGGCGATCTGGCCAAAGGAATGGGGGGAGGGTTGCCTGGTGGCGGTCTTCCCGGTGGCCTTCCAGGAGGATTGCCCGGCGGTCTGCCGGGAGGTCTGTCAGGTCTTCCTGGCCTGGGTGGTCCGAAATTTCCCGGTCTGGGCGGTCTGTCCGGCAAGGGCAAGAAGAAACGATAGGCCGGATCTGTTCAGGATCCTGTCTGCACTCACAAACAAGGCCAAGGACTGCTGGCAGTCATTAAAAAGTTGGCCGTTGATACAAGAATATGCCGAATTTGGAAAGGAAACTCCATGGCTACTAAAATTCGTCTGGCCCGCGGTGGCTCCAAAAAGCGCCCTCACTACTCTATCGTCGTTGCTGACATCCGCGCTCCGCGCGATGGCCGCTTCATCGAGAAGGTTGGTATCTACAACCCGCTGCTGCCGAAGGATTCCGAAAACCGCGTGATCCTGAAAGAAGACCGCATCAAGCATTGGCTCGACAACGGTGCAAAACCGACCGACCGCGTTCTGCGCTTCCTGGATGCTGCTGGCATGGCTACCCGTCCGACCCGCAACAACCCGAACAAGGCAAAGCCGGGTGCAAAGGCTCAGGAACGTCTTGAAGAACAGCGCATGAAAGAAGAAGAAGCAGCCGCTGCTGCCGCTGAAGCTGCTGCAGAAGCAGCCGCTCCGGCTGAAGAAGCAAGCGCTGAGTAATCTTATCGCTTTCAGGGGGAGTGCGGCTTGTCATGAGCCGGACTCCCCTTTTTGATTCTGGTGGATCAAGGTTGCTGCATCGTCTGTAGCCCGATCTGCCGTCAGTCTGATGGACAGGGAGCTCCTGCATGGCAAAGAATGAAACCGACCCTGAAGGCAAGGTCTGCATCGCTCAAATCGGCGCTGCTCACGGCGTGCGCGG
Source organism: uncultured Cohaesibacter sp. (assembly GCF_963666525.1). NCBI lineage: Bacteria > Pseudomonadati > Pseudomonadota > Alphaproteobacteria > Hyphomicrobiales > Cohaesibacteraceae > Cohaesibacter > uncultured Cohaesibacter sp. Next base: position 2,387,235 of record NZ_OY762905.1, on the reverse strand, counting down.
CGAGGTGAGAGTCAAGCTGTTTGCAGAAGAGCCTGATGCCCTGTTCGACTACGGCCCGCTGGAGACGGCGGATGGCACGCGACAGTTCGAGTTTCTCTCGGCTCGCGAATCCAAGACCGTGTTTGTCTGCCGCATCAAGGGGCTGAACAATCGCAACGACGTCGAGGCGCTCAACGGCGTGCGACTCTATGTGGACCGCGCGCAGCTGCCGGATCTCGAGGAAGAGGAATTCTATCATTCCGACCTGATCGGGCTGGATGCGCGGCTTGAGGATGGCACATCGATCGGAACGATCGTGGCGATCCATGATTTCGGCGCCGGGGATATGCTGGATGTCATGCCGAAACGCGGCAAGGGCTATTATATTCCCTTCACGCGCGCTGTGGTTCCGGAAGTCAAAGTCTCCGAGGGCTATGTTCTGGTAACACCACCGGACGGGCTGCTTGATGAGGCGGATGAAAGCGAGCGTGCGCAGGAAGGGGAGGGCGTTGATTTCAGCAAGGCTCCCGAACTGCTGGACGGTCTCAAGCACGAATAGAAAGTTCAAGGATCATGTCGGAGGCAAAACAATTTGACGAGACAGATGCGGCTCAAGACGTCCTACCATGGCGCGCCAGCGTTCTGACGCTCTATCCCGACATGTTTCCCGGTCCGTTGGGCACGACTCTTGCCGGTCGGGCGCTGGAAAACGGCATCTGGTCGCTGGAAGCGGTCCATATCCGCGACTTTGCCGAAGGCAAGCATCGCAATGTCGATGACACGCCCGCCGGTGGTGGCGCCGGCATGGTACTGCGGCCAGACGTGGTGGCACGGGCCATTGATCATGTGACCGGTGAGGGAGACACGCGCCCGCGCATACTGTTGTCACCACGCGGCAAGCCGCTGACCCAAAAGAAGGTGCATCAGCTCAAGGATGCCGGTGGTGTCATTCTGCTCTGTGGTCGCTTCGAAGGCGTTGACCAGCGGGTGATCGAAGGGCGCGAGCTCGAAGAGATTTCGATTGGCGACTATATTCTTTCCGGCGGCGAGCTCGGGGCGATGGTGCTGATGGATGCAGTTGTGCGTCTGCTGCCCGGTGTCATGGGCAAGGTTGCCTCCGGTGAAGAGGAAAGCTTTGAAAGCGGCCTCCTCGAATATCCCCATTATACCCGTCCAACCGTCTGGGAAGGGCGCGAAATTCCCGAGATTCTGAGTTCCGGTCACCATGGCAACATCGCCAAGTGGCGCCAGCAGCAGGCGATCGAGCTGACAAAAGACCGGCGGCCGGATCTTTACGAGGCCTGGAAAGACCGGGATTGATCCGGCGGCAGAAGCTGTGGGGTCTTGCATTCCGCTCAATCGGGCATACCTGTTAGGGAACAACCAGAAAAGCAGGCATCCCCGGTTTTTCAGGGATCGCCGGTCATGCTGAACAGGCAGGCAGGACTTTCATGACACATCACCCAAATGCATCCCGTCGCGTGAATGGGCGGTTTCAGAACCCGCCCGGCAGCCCGAAGGGTGGAGCGACCTTTCGCGATTTTGCGCGCTTCATTTTTCAGCAGACCTTCAAGACCAAGGCGCCCGCCGTGCCGGACTGGCATGTGCTGGATGACGAGGAACAGGCTGCACAACTTGCCTCGGCGAGCAATCCCAGCGTGACATGGCTGGGCCATGCTTCCTTTCTGATCCGCACTGGCGGCAAGGTGATCCTGACAGACCCTTTCCTTGAAACGACTGCGGGAAAGATGGGCATGGGACCGAAGCGGTTTGTTCCTTCGGCGCTTTCTGTCGAGCAATTGCCCAAGGTCGACATCCTTCTGATGAGCCACAATCACTATGACCATCTGGATGCCAGAACCATCGAGGCCTATCCCTACAAGCAGGAAACACAGGTCATCGTGCCGCTCGGTCTTGGCTCCTTTTTCACCCGCAGGGGCTATCAGAAGGTGACGGAGCAGGACTGGTGGGACGAATGGATGATGCCGGGGTTGTCGATCAGGACGCTGCCAGCCGTGCATTTTTCAGGGCGAGGCCTGTTTGATCGCAAGAAGACCCTGTGGGCGAGTTTCGCGATCGAGACGAAAGATGGCAAGATCTGGTTCTCCGGAGACACCGCCTGGGGTGAGGTCTTCAGCGACATCGGCGAGCGGGCCGGGCCCTTCGACTATGCGATTGTCGGCATCGGTGCCTACGAGCCGCCCTCCATCATGGTGGAGGTGCACGCGACGCCGGAAGAGGGCGTCGCCATCGCCAAGGCCGTCGGGGCGAAGAAGGCCATCGGCATGCATTGGGGGGCCATCATGCTGACACCGGAGGACCCTTTCGAAGCTCCGCTGCGCTTCCGCAAGGCAGCCCGTGAGCAAGGGTTCGGAGAGGACAATGCCCTCATACTGAAGATCGGCGAAACCCGGTCTCTTTAGGTTCCCTATACCGCCTTGAGGCTGGTTGATCGGGCCTTTTCTCCTCCAAAGGAGGGCAAAAGCGGGATATCGTCGAAGCAATATGCGAATAGCAGCAAAAAGCCAGCTTTTGAGTCACTTTTGGGGGTGACAAACGAAGCTGCATTGGGTATAGACCCCCAAATCTGATTTCCAACAAGTACGGCGAAACGGGCCTTTGTGGCATGTCGGGCATCAATGAGCCCAACGGGACTGCTTAGGACGCTCTGGTCGTAGCGATACAACAAGAGTGAACATCATGAATATCATTGAAGAGCTCGAAAAAGAGCAAATGGCCGAAATCGCTGCAAAACGCGATATCCCAGAATTCTCCGTTGGTGACACCGTTCGCGTCAACGTGCGCGTGACTGAAGGTACCCGTACCCGTGTGCAGGCCTATGAAGGCGTTTGCATCGCTCGTACCGGCGGCGGTCTCAACGAAAGCTTCACCGTTCGCAAGATCTCCTATGGCGAAGGTGTTGAGCGTGTATTCCCGATCTACAGCCCGATGCTGGATGGTGTTGAAGTTGTTCGCCGCGGTAAAGTCCGTCGTGCGAAGCTCTACTATCTGCGCGATCGTCGCGGCAAGTCTGCTCGTATCGTTGAAGCAACCAACGCACGCGCTCGCAAGCTGAACGACGTTGCCAAAGCCAAGGCTGCTGAAGAACGCGCAGCCAAGAAAGCTGAAGCCACTGCAGCTTCCGCTTCCGAAGCTGAATAAGCAGGCCTTGATCGGCTGACCGACAGTCATTGAAAAGCCCGGATCCATATGGAGGCCGGGCTTTTTTGTATCGAAATTGCGCCTGATCGGAATTTTTCATTACAATATTGCTTGACCTTGACCACCGATCTATCGCAATACAATCTCAAACTCCATATGGGCGTGTCGGGCAAAGGCTGCTTCCTTTGACACAGACATTCCGGTTGCCCTCTTGTCTTTTGACCCAAAGCCAGGTGCAACAAGGCCCATTTTCGCAATCGTTTGTTAAGAGGACTGATGACGAGCATGTCTGCACCTAAGACCCTTTATGACAAAATCTGGGACTCCCATGTGGCTGATCAACAGGAAGACGGCACCTGCCTGCTGTTCATCGATCGCCATCTCGTTCATGAGGTAACCTCTCCGCAGGCATTCGAAGGTCTGCGCATGGCTGGTCGCAAGGTGCGTTCACCGGGCCGGACGCTGGCTGTTGTCGACCACAACGTTCCCACGACCGACCGCACCAAGGGCATTGATGATCCGGAATCCCGGCTGCAGGTCGAAACCCTTGCCCAGAACGCTGCTGAATTCGGTGTCGAATATTATGACGAGCTGGACAATCGTCAGGGCGTCGTGCACATCGTCGGTCCGGAACAGGGCTTCACGCTGCCTGGCATGACGATCGTTTGCGGTGATTCGCACACCTCCACCCACGGCGCCTTCGGTTCGCTGGCCCATGGTATCGGCACTTCCGAAGTGGAACATGTGCTGGCAACCCAGACGCTGGTGCAGAAAAAAGCCAAGAACATGAAGGTCGAAGTCACCGGCAAGCTCGGTGAAGGCGTGACCGCGAAGGACATCGTTCTGGCCATCATCGGCAAGATCGGCACCGGAGGCGGCACTGGCCATGTGATTGAATTCTGTGGCGAGGCGATCCGCGACCTGTCCATGGAAGGCCGCATGACCATCTGCAACATGACCATCGAAGGCGGTGCCCGCGCCGGTCTGATTGCGCCGGACGAAAAGACCTATGACTATATCAAGGGCCGTCCGAAGGCACCAAAGGGTGCCGATTGGGACAAGGCGGTGGAATTCTGGAAGACCCTTTACACCGACGAAGGGGCTCATTTCGATACCGTCATCACGCTTGATGCCTCTTCTCTGCCGCCGATCGTTTCCTGGGGCACCAGCCCTGAAAACGTGACGACCATCGATGGCTCCACTCCCGATCCGGACAAGATCGAGGATGAAGCCCGTCGCAATGCCGTCATTCGTGCGCTCGATTACATGGGCCTCAAGCCGAACACCAAGATGACCGATGTCACCATCGATCGCATCTTCATCGGTTCCTGCACAAACGGCCGCATCGAGGATCTGCGCGCAGCTGCCAACGTGCTGAAGGGTCGCAAGGTCAAGGAAGGCATCAACGCCATGATCGTGCCGGGTTCCGGTCTGGTCAAGGCGCAGGCCGAGGAAGAGGGTCTGGACAAGATCTTCATCGAGGCCGGTTGTGAATGGCGTGAGCCGGGTTGCTCCATGTGCCTTGCCATGAATGCGGACAAGCTGGCTCCGGGCGAACGTTGCGCCTCGACCTCCAACCGTAACTTCGAGGGCCGCCAGGGCTTCAAGGGTCGTACGCATCTGGTTTCTCCGGCCATGGCTGCTGCTGCTGCCGTTGCTGGTCACTTCATCGATGTACGCGAACTCGACTAGGCTTTTCTGCCAGTTTTGATGATCATGGAGCCGGGTCCTGCGACCCGGCTTTTTTTGTCCCTATTCTTTGGTCCGGTAGTGCTTGGATAAATGGGGAAGGTGAGGCAGAATGGATTGTGTAATTTGCAGCACTATTTACGATAGAGATAGTCTAATGAATTGAATGCTGCCGGAAGCAAGGCAAAAAAGGTTTCTTTTGAGAATTGCCCGACTTGGTAGCCCCAGATGCGATACGGGAGTGAGTATGAGCGAGTTTGACATCAAGATTTTGAAATTGGATGCCGCCCTAGAGTTGGCTCCTTTGATTTCAGCCTATGCACAGGAACGCAAGCGCGGGGCTCCCCGGCAGCCGGACATGTTCTATGCGGAAACCCTGCTGACCGATCGTACCGCCGAAGTGATGGGCGCCTATGTCGATGGCAAGCTGAGTGCCTTCTGCACCTTCTTCGATCTGCCGGAGACGATTTCCGGCAAGCGTGTTGGCCATGTCGATATTCTCTATGTCGATTATGATGCACGCGGGATTGGCGTTACCAAGGCGGTGATTGAAGAGCTGATCAAGGTGGGCGACGAGCGCAACTGGCTTGAACTGCGCTGGAACGATCCCAATTCCGTGCAGCAGGAGAAGATTGCAGAACTCTCCCGTCTGTCGACGACGGCGTCCATCCGTCTCAGCATCGGCATTCATGAAGAGCACACCAAGGTGAAGTGAGCGGTCCGGTCAGCTTCATTACACCATGATCAATCGGAATTGGCGAGCATGCGGACATGCCCGTCAATTTTTTCATCAAGACGGTTGTTGATCAGCCGCTGCCAGAGCAGGCTGATCAGCATTTCCGCCCGGATTGTCGGGTCTTCGTCTGCCGGGATATCGCCTCGATCCCGGGCCCGTCTGGTGACCGCACACAGCGCCTCCAGTCTTTCGGCATGATATTCCCTCAGCTTGTCGGTAACGTCAGGATCTGATTCGGCCTCTGCAATGATGGCCTTGAAAAACAGGCCATTGTCCCCCTTCCAGACCGTGATCAGGTCATTGGCGAAATGCAGAAGATCCTGATAGAGCGAGCCGGTGTCGCGATAGGTCATGTGGGGCTTCTTGCGCTGATAGACCGCCAGCAGCAGCGTGCCGCGAGTGGGCCACCAGCGATAGAGGGTCGCCTTTCCGGCCTTGGCCCGACGGGCAACCGCTTCCATCCGCAAACCGCCAATGCCCTTTTCAGCGATGATTTCCGCTGCAGCATCCAGGATTGCCGCCTCTGTTTCGGGGTTTTTCCGCGCTCCGATGGAATGGCGGGTGTCGTTCGGCTCGGCAGGGGCCTGGGTGTCTGTATCTGCGCTCATGATTTTCCTCTTGACGAAACGGAACGTATCGTTCATATAAGGTTTTCCAAAACGGAACGGTTCGTCTCGAAAGGAATGTCGCATGAATAAGGTCGCACGTAAACCATCCCGGGCGCGTTTTGCGCTCATGATTCTGCTTTTCGTCTATCCGCTGGTCACGGTCCTGCTTTACGGGATAGCGGCGCTGACGCCCGATTGGCAGCTTTGGCAGAGAGCCATGGTCATGGTGCCAATTGTGGTGGTCAGCATGGTCTATCTGATCATTCCGCTCATCCAGCAGCGTTTGCAGGCCCTGATAACGGTGCGGGCCTGCGGATAGCGGCAGGCCTTGCGTCGTTGGCCTTGGCGAGGCGATGGGGCTTGAGGGCAGCAGACAAGGAAAAGGGGAAGCGGTCAGTACCGGCTTCCCCTTTCCAATTTCAGCAAACTTTGGATGGCGGTGGTCAGGGATTGACGCCTGCCATCTTGCAGATGATTGCCCATTCCTCGTCGGATACGGGTTGCACCGAGAGACGGGAGTTGTTGACCAGAATCATGTTGCCCAGTTCGGGATGATTCTTGCAGTCCTCCAGGGTTACCGGTGTCTTGACCGGTTCGACTGCGCGAATGTCGACACACTCCCATTTGCCGGTATCATCCGTGCTGTCCGGATGGACTTCGGCTGAAACTTCGACGATGCCGACAATCTGCTTTTCATTCACCGAGTGGTAGAAGAAGCCTTTTTCCCCGAGCTTCATCTTGCGCATGTTGTTGCGGGCCTGATAGTTGCGCACGCCGTCCCATTGTTCGCCTGCCTCACCCTTCGCCATTTGCTGTTGCCAGCCCCAGGTGTTGGGTTCGGATTTGAAAAGCCAGTAAGCCATATGTCTCTCCGGTTATCGGTTTTGCTGCTTATTCTGGTTTGCCCAGAACCCACTTCCACGGCTGGGAGGTAACGGATTCGAACAGGCCAGCCTGTGCATAGGGGTCCTGAGCCAGAAAGGCATCGAGAGCGGCCTTGTCTTCGGCTTCGCAAATCAGGCAGGAGCCGATCATTTCGCCTTCGTCGGAAAGCAGTGGGC